>NMUI01000170.1 GCA_002221445.1 Phenylobacterium zucineum
CCTACATCAATCCCAAGGATTTGAAACTCGCCACGCCCTGTCGGCCAACCACCAGATGATCGTGAACGGCGATTCTAAGGGCCTTGGCAGCGTCGAGGATTTCGCGGGTCATGCTGATGTCGGCCCCCGACGGCGCTGGATCTCCGGACGGGTGGTTGTGAACTAAGATCACCGCACTGGCGGCCAGCTCCAGGGCCCGGCGCAGGATTTCCCGGGGATAGGCAGGCGCGTGGTCTACTGTTCCCTGGTGCATAATCTCGTCGGCGATCAGCTGGTTTTTCTTGTCCAGGAACAGAACCCGGAACTGCTCGCGGCTCTCATGGGCCATGGCCAGGCGGACATAGGCATGCAGCTGGGACGATGAAGTAATGACCGTTCGCTTTGCAACCTCCTCGCGGCCCATGCGCACGGCCGCTTCGTGGGCGAGTTTCAGATCCAAGGCCACGGTCTGCCCAACCCCGGCCACCGTTTTCAGCTCAGACAGGCTGGCCGCCATAACCCCGGTTAGTGATCCGAACCGGGCCAGCAGCGCCTTAGCCAGGGGTTTCACATCCCCCGCGGCAGACTGCGGAACAGGTAAAGCTCCAGCAATTCATAGTCCGGAATGGCGGCGAACCCGCCCTCTGCCGCCCGATCCCGCAGCCGGTCGCGATGGCCCAGATAGTGCGGCTTTTCCTTTATCGTATAGCCCCAGGTCCCGCCAAAATCGGCAAATTCTGCGTCCATGGCCCCATCCCGCGCACTTCCGATCCGGTATTTGTTCTTTAATTGTTCCGGTTTGGCAAGGGGGTGAATTTCTGTGACGCCCCGCGGGGGCAGTTTCCGAGAGGAGGCCCGGGGAGGCGGCCTACCCGCTGATCACTGGCGGCTTGAACAGGTCGAGGGGCGAGGTGGTGAAAATCTCATAGCCGGTCTCGGTCACGCCAATGGAGTGTTCGCACTGGGCCGAAAGGGACTTGTCCCGGGTCACGGCCGTCCAGCCGTCGGCCAGCACCTTCACCTGATGCTTGCCCAGATTGACCATGGGTTCGATGGTGAAAACATGCCGGGCTTGAGCACCTCGCCCGTGCCTTTCTGGCCGAAGTGCAGAATGTTGGGGGCATCGTGGAACACCTTGCCCAGGCCATGACCGCAGAAATCGCGGACCACAGAGCAGCGTTGAGCCTCCACATAGATCTGGATCGCCGCGCCAATATCGCCGGTTCGGGCACCGGGTTTTACGGCCGCCAAACCGCGCTGCATGGCCTGATAGGTCACGTCGATCAGGCGCTTGGCCCGGGGCGCGATGGGGCCGACCCCGTACATCCGGCTGTGATCACCATGCCAGCCGTCGACAATCAAGGTGACGTCGATATTGGCAATGTCGCCTTCCCTTAAGGCGCGTTCAGATGGAATACCGTGGCAGACCACATGATTTACAGAGATACAGACGGTGCGGGTATAGCCGCGATAGCCGAGACAGGCAGGCAGGGCACCGTGTCCAGGATAAACTCCCGCGCCAGCCGATCCAGATCATCCGTCACCACCCCCGGCTGAACGTGAGGGATCAGCATGTCCAGGCATTCTGCGGCCAGTTTACCCGCCTTCCGCATCCCCTCAAAACCGTCCGGCCCATGAAGCTTGATCCTGCCGGTGCGATGTTCAGCTTCCAAAACGTCGGTCATGGACATGGCCAAGTCTCCAATGGCTTAGGGTCGATCCCGCCAAGGCAGGGGGCGAGCGACCGTGATCGCTTGCGGACTTATCTCGCAATCATAACACAAAACCTCAACACCGGAATTGGCGGCGCGGTTGAGCGATGCGGCAAAGGTCGGATCCAGCTCCGCGCAGGCCGAAAATTCCGTGCAGTCCGTTCTCTGCGCGACAAACAGTGCCACCGCCCGGTCGCCCGCCGCGACCATGGCCTCCAGTTCCTTCAGATGCTTTGAGGATCGCGCTGCCACGCAGTCGGGGAATTCGGCCAGGCCAGGGGTGCGCATCAGGTGGACGTTTTTGATCTCCAGCCAGCAGGGCGGGCGGCCCTCGGCTTCCAGCAGGAAATCCACCCGGCTATTGGTCCCATATTTCACCTCGCGGCGGTGGGAGGTGTAGCCGGTGAGTTCGGGGATGACGTCCTGGGCCAGGGCTTCGGCCACCAGGCGGTTGGGGTGCAGGGTGTTGATGCCCACCAGGCCGCCGTCCACCTCCACCAGCTCCAGAGTGTAGGCCAGCTTGCGTTTGGGATCGGGGGACTTGGACAACCAGACGGTCAGGCCGGGCATGTTCAGCCCCAGCATGGCACCCGGATTGGGGCAGTGGGCAGTGAGCTCCGTCCCGTCATCCAGCATCACATCGGCCAGGAAGCGCTTATAGCGTTTGATGAGGCGGCCGCGGATCAGGGGGGTGGGGAAGTCCATGAGTCAGCCCGGCCAGCGGGCTGCGAGGCCCTGGTCATTGAGGACCGCTACCGCGCGCCGGTCAAGTGAGACAAAGGTTGCGCGCCCCAGGCGACCGCCATCAGGGCTTCGCCGGCGCTCGCAATAAGTGGTCTGGAAAATCGTAGGCACGGGTCAGGACCCAGACAAGTTCGCAAAGGGCGAGCCGTCCATCGGGCAGTTTGTCCATTTCGATCTTCTCGCCGGGCTGAATACCCAGATGTCACAACACGTCCTTGCGGAAGGTCACCTGTCCTCGGGCCGTTACGGTCAGCTGCGTCATGGCCAGACTCCCATCATCTTCAAAAATAATATAAAATCACCTTACAATCAAGTTCGACGCCTGACATCGCGGGCGTTTGAGGTCACTCGGGATAGGCAAGACTCAAGCCACAGGCTAGATCACAGGCTTTGGTGTGACGGAGCAGGATGATGGGCGAACCCAGCGGCACAACGGTGGTGACAGCGGCGGTCCTGATCATTGGCGATGAAATCCTGTCGGGGCGCACCCAGGACACCAATATGCGCGACATCGCCAAATATCTGGCGGTTCACGGAGTGGACCTCTGCGAGGCACGGACTGTGCCGGATGTCATGGACGAGATCATCGCGGCCCTGAATGCTCTGCGGGAACGCTATGACTATGTGATTACCACGGGGGGGATCGGCCCGACCCATGATGACATTACCGCCGATGCCGTGGCCGCCGCCTTCGGGGTCGCGCTGGAAGAGCATCCCGACATCCTGGCCATGATGGCCGCCCGCTGGGGAACTGAGCTCAACGCGGCCCGCCGCCGCATGGCCCGGGTTCCGATTGGGGGCGATCTGGTCAAGAACCCGGTTCAAGGCCCGCCCGGCTTTACCATCGGCAATGTATTTGTCCTGGCGGGCGTGCCTGTAATCATGCGCGGAATGCTGGAAGATGTCGGGCCTCGCCTACGAACGGGGGCGGTGGTGTTGTCGCGCACGGTCCGGGTGGAGGGCACGGGCGAGGGGGCCATTGCCGCACCTCTGGAAGCGGTCGCCAAGGCCCATCCGACAATGAGTCTGGGCAGCTATCCCTTCTTCACCGAGGGTCTCTATGGCTCAAACCTGGTCCTGCGCGGGCGGGATGAGAATGAACTGGTCGCAACCGTGTCAGAACTGATCACCGCTTTGACGGAGGCCGGAATTCCAGGCGCTAAGGAGATCCTCGCGGCCTAAGGCCCCGAACAACAGGAAGCGATCTTGGCAGTCTATCCGGTCATTACGTGCGGTGGGGCAGGGGTCAGGCTTTGGCCGACCTCCCGTCCAGACCGCCCCAAGCCCTTCGCTCGGCTGGTGGGGAATCTGTCCAGTTTTGAAGACACTGTGACGCGGGTCGCACCGCTTGGCCCCTGCCTGGTGGTGGGTGGGATTGCCCACGGCGCTATGATCGAAGGCCAGATGGCGGGCCTGGGCATTGACGGTCACGTCATCCTTGAACCCGCAGCTCGTGATTCTGCGGCGGCCATGGCAGCGGCGGCGGTTGCAATCCTGCGGGATGATCCGGGTGGTATCATGGTGGTGGTCTCAGCCGATCACTATGTGCCTGATGCCGAAGCCTTCCGGGCGGCCGTCATGGAGGCTGTGGAGGTGGCCAAGATCGGCCGCATTGTCACCTTGGGGGTCAAGCCCACCGGACCCTCCAGCGCCTATGGCTATATCCGCACCGTCTCGGGTCCTGGAATCCACCCGGTCCAGGCCTTTGTGGAAAAGCCCGATGAGGTCCTGGCGGCCGACTATGTGAAGGCTGGTTATCTTTGGAACAGCGGCAATTTTGTTGTCCCGGCCAGGACACTGATGGATGAACTGATCCGATTTGCACCCGAGATTTCGATCGCGGTGGAGGTTGCCGTCGATGAGGGTCGGATGGTCGACAAGGCCTTCGTGCTTGGGGACTCCTTTCTTCAGGCTCCGAAGATTTCAATCGATTATGCGGTGATGGAGCGCACAGCCAGGGCCATGGTTTTGCCGGTCGATTTCATCTGGGCCGATGTTGGGGCCTGGGATGCGGTGCTTGGTCTCTCGCCCCGGGACGACGATGGCAACAGCCTGCAAGGGGCCGTGGTGGCCTTGGACACAGCGGGCAGCCTGATCCGTGCTGGCGCTGGGGTGCAGGTCATGGCGCTGGGGATTACCGACCTTGCCGTCATCGCTGAGGATGGCAAGGTCCTGGTTTGTGACCTGGGCTCGGCCCAGTCGGTAAAGGTGGGTTTTGATCACCTTAAGAGTCGCCCGCCCACCGGCTTTGCCACTCTGGCGGAAGCCAGCGCCTGGTATGACCGGTGGCTGCGCACCGCTGCCCTGCCGCTCTGGTGGAGCGTTGGCGCGGACCAGGATGTCGGTGGCTTTGTGGAGGCCCTGACCCTAGAGGGGCGACCGGTGAAAGCGTCCCGACGCGGGCGGGTTCAGGGCCGGATGATCTATACCTACGCCATGGCCGGGCATCTGGGCTGGGCGGGGCCGTGGCGGCAGGCGGCGCGACACGGCCTGGACTTCATGCTCGAAAAATTCACCCGTCCTGATGGTCTGGTTAGGGCCCTTGTGTCCGAGGAGGGTGCAGCCCTGGACTCTACACCGGCTGTCTATGATCAGGCTTTCACCCTGCTGGGTTTAGCAACCCTGCACAGGGTGGACCCCGATTGGACGGACCTGCCCAAATTAGCCGGGCACCTGCGTCAGGGGCTTGAGAAGATGCACCATCCGGTCGGCGGTTTCCGTGAGAGCGGTTCCCACCCCTTCCAAGCCAACTGTCACATGCACCTGTTGGAGGCCGCCCTAGCCTGGGAAGAGGCCGGGGATGCCAGCTGGACCTCTCTGTCTGATGAGATCGCCGGGCTGGCCCTATGTGCCTTTATTGACCATCGCGGGGTCCTGACGGAATTTTTCGATGAAAATTGGCACCGGGCACCGGGGGACGACGGTCGCCTGGTTGAGCCTGGGCATCAGTTCGAGTGGGCCACGCTTCTGGATCAGTGGGGTCGACTTAGAGGTCGCTCTGACGGTCAGATCGCGGCCCGAGCACTTTATGAAGCTGGTCGAGTTGGCATTGATGCGACCCGTGGCTGCGCGGTCAATGCCCTTTGGGATGACCTCAGCGTTCGCGAGGCTCAGGCTAGGCTTTGGCCACAGACTGAGCATCTCAAGGCCGCCCTGATGCTCGGTGAACGGAGCGAGGCCCTGGGCGCGGCCAATTGCCTGAAATCCTACCTCGAAACTCCGGTCTTAGGGGTCTGGCGGGACAAGATGCGCCCGGACGGCACGTTTATCGAGGAACCAGCTCCCGCTACGTCACTCTATCATATCGTGTCTGCGTGCCGGGTTTTGTTTGATATATCCCCACCTGCTGCAAATTAGGTGGTCGGAATCCCGCGTGAGGGTTGCTATGGCAGACCCAGTTTTTGCAATTGAGTCATTGAGAAACACAAGGTCGATGGAGCCCAGTCTTCCAGACCTTGCCGGGAGTTTTAAGCATCTATGCCGACCACACCCCTTGCGGGCCTTAGCCCAGCCCCGACCAACCATGCCAAACTGATTGCCTGGGTCACAGAGGTTGCCGCCTTGACTCAGCCCGCCAGGGTCCACTGGTGTGACGGGTCGCAGGCGGAATGGGAGGCCTTGACCTCGGAACTGGTCAAGAGCGGCACGTTAAAACAGCTCAATCCCGAAAAGCGCCCTAATTCGTTCTGGGCGGCCTCGGACCCCAAGGACGTGGCCCGGGTGGAGAGCCGCACCTTTATCTGTTCTCAAGACCCCAACGATGCCGGGCCCACCAATAACTGGCTTGACCCTGTTGAAATGCGGGCGGACCTAAAGGATCTGTTCAAGGGCTGCATGGCGGGCCGGACCATGTATGTCTGTCCCTTCAGCATGGGACCGCTTGGCTCAAAGATTAGCCAGCTTGGGGTGGAAATCACCGACAGCGCCTATGTGGCCATTTCCATGCGGGTCATGACCCGCATGGGCACGGGTGCCCTGGAAGAGCTGGGTGAGGACGGCTTCTTCGTTCCGGCCCTGCACTCCGTCGGTATGCCACTCGCTGCGGGTCAGGCGGACGTGCCCTGGCCCTGCAATGACATCAAATACATCGTCCACTTCCCCGAGAGCCGGGAGATCTGGTCCTACGGCTCAGGCTATGGCGGCAATGCCCTCCTGGGCAAGAAGTGCTTTGCCCTGCGTATTGCGTCGGTCATGGCCCGGGATGAGGGCTGGTTTGCCGAGCATATGCTGATCCTCAAACTGACCTCGCCTGAAGGCCAGTCGCGTTATGTAGCTGCGGCCTTCCCCAGCGCCTGCGGCAAGACCAATATGGCGATGCTCCAGCCGACCCTCAAAGGCTGGAAGGCCGAGACTATCGGTGATGACATCTGCTGGATGCGGTTTGGCGAGGATGGTCAACTCTATGCCATCAATCCGGAAGCGGGCTTTTTCGGCGTCGCCCCCGGCACCGGGATCGAAACCAACAAGAACGCCGTCGATGCCCTCTATGCCAACAGCGTCTTCACCAATGTCGCCCTGACTCCGGACGGCGACGTCTGGTGGGAAGGCCTGACCAAGACGCCGCCCGCCAATCTCACCGACTGGAAGGGGCGACCCTGGACCCCGGAAAGCGGCGAGCCAGCGGCCCACCCCAATGCCCGCTTCACCGTGCCGGCCTCGCAGTGCCCGGTCATCGCGCCGGAATGGGAAGATCCCAAGGGGGTGCCGATCTCGGCCATCCTGTTTGGGGGGCGCCGGGCCAGCGCTGTGCCCCTGGTCACCGAAGCCTTCGACTGGGCCCACGGTGTTTTCTTAGCCTCCAATGTCGCCTCGGAAGGTACGGCGGCGGCGGAGAACAAGATTGGTGAGCTGCGCCGCGATCCCTTCGCCATGCTGCCCTTCTGTGGCTATAATATGGGTGATTATTTCAGCCACTGGCTGGCCATGGGGGCCAAGGCCGACGCGGCCAAACTGCCCCGCATCTATTTCGTCAACTGGTTCCGCAAGGGCGCGGACGGTAAGTTTGTCTGGCCGGGCTATGGGGAAAATTCCCGGGTGTTGAAGTGGATCTTTGAGCGCCTGAATGGCAAGGCCACCGCTCAGGACACCCCCATCGGCCGGGTGCCCACGCCTGAGAGCCTGGACACGTTGGGACTGACCCTGACGGACGATCAGATGGCCCTGTTACTCACGGTCGATCCGGCGGTCTGGACGGAAGAGGCGGCCCTGATCCCCGCAGCCTATGAGGTTTTCGGCGACCGTATGCCCAAGGCTCTGTGGGATCAGTATCACGGGTTGGTCAACCGTCTTGAGGCGGCCCGGTCAGTCGCGGCGGCGTAATCGCCATGAATCTCGCGCCGCGCAAACCTAGATTGGTGTTGTTCGGTGCAGGCCCCATTGGCCAAGCCTTCGCGGCCCAGTTTGCCCTGTTGCCGTTTCAGGTCGAGGCCTATGACGCCCGACCCGACCTTTCCGATCATGCGGTGATCCTCACCGAGGCCGACATGGTCGAGGCCGCCGCCTGTCTGGAGGACGGTGATTATGCCCTCATCGCCACTCACAGCCACGATCTGGACTACAGGATCGCTGCGGCGATCCTGAAGGCGGGGCGACCGAAATTTGTCGGCATGGTGGGGTCCCGGGGCAAGCGCGACCGGATGGTGACGCGGTTGGCGGCGGACGGCTTCAGCGACGAGACCATCGCCCAGTTGAACTGTCCGGTAGGGATAGCTGGTCTGAAAGGCAAAACCCCGGAGGTGATCGCGGTATCGACGGCGGCCCAGGTTTTGGGGAGTGCTGAGTGATCAGGTCAAGAACCGTCCGCCGGGTTAAGATCTGATGAAACTGGCGTGTGGCACTTTCAACGCCGCATTATGAATTTATGCTTTGCCAGAGCTTGGTCAACGCCTGTGACGATAGACGTCCGGTCAGATCCACATCTCAAACGTCCCGTGATCCAGGGCCTGTAAACACCCGCCCCGGGTCATTTTGAGGAAGAGGGCGTCGCCGCGTTCGGTGCGTTCCACGGCCATGGCCGAGAACACGCCCATCAGCACGCCGTGGACTGCGAAGCGTTGGTAGTCGCGCCAGGCGGCCTCTAGGGGGTAGTCTCGCACACCGCGCTGCTGCAATTCGGCATGATAAAGACCGACCAGATCGCGCTCATGGTCGCGGCGCGTTTCAGGGCTGAGGCCAGCACTCAGAAAGTACGATACATCGGTGAGCGCGGGACCGAGGGTAATGGTCTGCCAGTCCAATGTGCCCATGCGCCGGGCACCCCCCTGAATATCGAACAGGATATTATCTAGCCGAAAGTCCGCATGCTGCAGGGTAATGGGCGCGTCGGAGCCCGCTTGCATGGCCGCCACGGCGGCGGGTAGGCGATCAAGCAGGGCGGCACACTCCGGCTCCAACTGTCCCTGGTAGCGATCTTTGAAGGCCACCACCACCATGGGCAGGGTCCCTAGGATCTGTTGACTGGACTCCCCTTGCGCGGGATTCAGCCATTCAATCCGGGCAAGGCTTTCGTCACCCCAACGGGGGGCATGGAGGGCTGCGGCCTCCAGGAGGGCGGTTGCCGCGTCTTCGACGGAGCAGCCCTCCAGTTGATCGCCGGCCCGCGCCGGACCGAGGTCCTCGAGTATGAGGGTGAAGTCATGGTTTTCAGGGTTGATGTTGGCATAGATCGGGCGGGGGGTGGAGATATCGACCGTCCGGGCGACCTCTCGATAGAAGGAGACTTCGCGCAGGTAGAGCCTCATGCCCGCGCCTGAGGCTCGGCTCGCCGGGTCCTCGGCGGGGAACTTGCCAACCACGCTGGCCGGTGCCCCTAGGGGGCATCGGTGTATGTCATTTCGAACCGAAAGCTGTCCCCGACGAGGCCATTGCCCACAGGCCGCGACTGAACTTCTTTGACATGGCCGTGCGGCAGGTCGCCGGAGGCGCGCAGGGCCGCCGTCATCCAGGCCGGATCAATATGCTGAGGTGCGGTAGCGAGGGGTGGGGTTGGCATCGGGCTTTTGTCCTCCATCTGGCCCATCGACCTCTGATGCGCCGATTTGAGCCGTCCCTATGAGACAGGCATAGAGGCTCCGAGCGGCAATCGTCCAGTCTGATCTCGCCGGTTTGGGGCTGCGGAGAAAATGGGCTAACGAAGCAGAATGTGATGCGGCAACCGCGCTTGGCCCAGGACTGACATGCCCGATCTACAAAATCCCTTCGCGAAAGCGGCGGTCAAGGTCTGTGTTATTGGTCTGGGGTATGTGGGTCTGCCACTGGCCGTGGCCTTGGCGGCTCACAATGAGGTCGTGGGATTTGATCTCGACGCGGCCCGGATCGGAGAGTTGCAGACGGGTCATGACCGGACTCTCGAAGTTGATCGGCCAGATCTGATGGCCGCCGTTCGCTTGAGCTTTACGACCGACGAGTCGGCGCTGAAGGCCTGCAATGTCTTCATCATCACCGTACCGACCCCCATTGACCGACAGAAGCGTCCTGACCTGACCGCCCTGCTGGCGGCCAGCCGGACGGTGGGCCGTGTCATCTCGAAAGGCGGGGTGGTGATTTATGAGTCGACGGTTTATCCCGGCGCGACGGAGGAGGACTGCGTGCCCGTGGTGGCCCAGGTCTCGGGCTTGGCATTCAACCACGATTTCTTTGCAGGCTATAGTCCCGAGCGGGCCAATCCCGGCGATCGGACCCATCGGTTGTCCTCGATTATCAAGGTGACGGCCGGATCAACGCCGGAAGCCGCGGCCTTTGTGGATCAGCTGTATGGGCAGGTGGTGAGCGCGGGTACTCATCCGGCAGGTTCGATTCGGGTGGCCGAGGCCGCAAAGGTTATTGAGAACACCCAGCGTGATTTGAACATCGCTCTGGTCAATGAATTTGCCATGATCTTTCATCGCTTGGGCATAGATACCCACGACGTGCTGGCCGCGGCGGGCACCAAGTGGAACTTTCTGCGTTTTCAGCCGGGCCTGGTGGGCGGCCACTGTATTGGCGTCGATCCCTATTACCTAACCCACAAGGCCGAAGATTCGGGCCATCATCCGCAGGTCATCCTGGCTGGCCGTCGGATTAATGACGGCATGGGCGGCTATATTGCCCAGGAGCTGATCAAGGCCATGATCCGTCGTGACCTGCAGGTGCGGGGGGTAAGGGTTCTGGTATTGGGCCTGGCCTTCAAGGAAAACTGCCCGGACCTGCGAAACACCCGGGTCATCGACATTATCGCCGAACTGGCGGAATACGGGCTGGCGGTTGATGTCGCCGATCCCTGGGTCAATGGACAGGAGGCCCTGGCCGAATATGGGGTCAATATGGTTGAGGCTCCGGAGGCTGGGACCTATGACGCCATTATCCTGGCCGTTGCTCATCAGCAATTTCGGGACATGGGTGTCGCGGTGATTAAAGCTCTCGGTAAGCCGGGCTGCGTTTTTTCGACGTAAAGGCCGTCTTCCCGAAGGATCAGTCTGACTTCCGGCTCTAAACCGGATTGGGTCGGTAATAGTCCAGGTACCAGTCCACGAACTTTCCGATGCCGGTTTCCACATCCGTGACGGGGGCATAGCCCAGCGCCTGAATGTCGGAAATGTCAGCCGAGGTGCGAACCACATCACCGGGCTGCATGGGCATCAAATTTAGAACCGCCTTCCGCCCCAGCCGAGCTTCCAGGACAGCGATATAGGTCATCAGCTCAACAGGTCGACTGGCACCGATATTTAGGATTCGCCAGGGGGCCACACCGCTGGTGGCCGGATCTGGTACCATGGGGTCCCAGATCGGATTGGGGGAGGGTGGATGGTCGAGGGCGGTCAGAATACCGGCGACAATATCATCCACATAGGTGAAGTCCCGCTGCATCCCGCCTTCGCCGTACACATCAATCGGGTCACCCCTTAGGATCGCAGCGGTGAACTTGAACAGCGCCATGTCCGGTCGCCCCCAGGGGCCATAGACCGTGAAGAACCTTAGACCTGTGGCTGGTATCCCAAACAGGTGAGCATAGGCGTGGGCCATGGATTCGTTGGCAAGTTTCGTTGCCGCATAAAGGGTTAAAGGATGGTTGGCCGATTCGTGCGGCGAGAAGGGCATCTTGCCGTTGGCACCATAGGCCGAACTGGTGGAGGCGAAGACCAGATGGCGAGGTTTGACCGACCGGCACGCCTCCAGGATATTCAGAAATCCGACCACATTAGAATCGATATAGGTCGCCGGGCTCTCAAGGCTGTAGCGGACCCCAGCCTGAGCGGCGAGGTTGACCACAAGATCCGGTGCGGTGACCTCAAATATCCTAGATATACCCTGGCGATCCATAAGGTCGAGAACATGGGATTGAAAACCAGTTCTCGCCTCCAACCGCGCTAGCCGGGCCTGCTTCAGGGCGGGGTCATAATAGGCGTTGAGATTATCGACCCCGACAACCTTATCGCCGCGATCCAACAGATGATGGGAAAGGGTCGAGCCGATAAAGCCCGCAGCCCCTGTAACAATGACCTTGGCCATAGGATCAGGCCTGCCCGCCGACCCGGTCAGCCGTTGGCCACCACGCGCAGAGCAGGCGCGGCTCCGGGCTTTTCACCCCGAATCTGGGCGACCAGATCAAAAAGTGCGCGGCGAACGTCATCGACATCACCCTGTTCGGCCAGGGCCTCCAGCGTCAGAAGATGATTGGCTGTCACCCGCAGAGCCGAAGATGATACGACTTCCATGACCTTGGGGGCGCAGGGCACAGACCGCTCTGTATCATCCAGCAGGGCCTCTGACAGCTTTTCACCCGGGCGCAGGCCGGTAATCTCGATCTCAATATCCTTACCCGGTGTACGACCGGAAAGGGCGATCATCTGACGCGCAAGGTCCATAATCCGGACGGGTTCACCCATTTCCAGCAGGAATAGGCGCGCATCATCCCCCTCATTGTCACCCGCGCAGGTCGCCGTCGCATGCAGGACGAGTTGAGCGGCTTCCGGAATGGTCATGAAGAACCGCGCCATGTCCTCATGGGTTACGGTCACCGGACCGCCACGGTCAATCTGCGACTTAAAGATTGGCACCACCGAGCCGGCGGAGCCCAAGACATTGCCAAACCGCACGGCGGAGAATCGGGTACCTGAACCGTTTTGCTGGGCCTGAATGACGGATTCCGCCAGACGCTTGGTGGCCCCCATGACATTGGACGGGTCTACGGCCTTGTCCGTGGAAATCAGCACCATCTGGGCTGCCCCCGACGCGCGGGCCGCTTTCGCCACGTTCAGCGTGCCGATCACATTGGTCAGCACCCCCTCGCAGGGGTGCCATTCCACCATGGACACATGCTTAAGGGCCGCAGCATGGAATACCAGATCAGGCTTTTCGGCTTCGAAACATGCGGCCACGCGAGACGCGTTGCGAACATCAACCATAGCTGCCTTGCGCGACAGGCCTGGGCAGGTTTCGCCAAGCTCCCGATCAATCTCAAAGAGCGATGTCTCCGAGAAATCCAGGAGGGTCAGATGAGCAGCCCGGAAAGTCGCAACCTGACGACACAATTCCGCTCCGATTGAACCACCAGCCCCGGTCACCAGAACCCGGCGTCCCTGGACCAGGGCGCGCACGGCGGCGCGATCCAAGTTGATGGGTTCACGGGCCAGCAATTCTTCGACGCTGATTTCGCGCATCGGCAAGAGGGCCATGCCGTCATGCTGCGACAGTTCGACGATTGAGGGCAGACGCAGGAGCCGAATACCATCGTTTTTTAATCGACCGAGCTGATCAGCCGTCAGGCCCTTAAGGCGACCAGGTTCGTCAAGAAAAAGAATGGCGCGTGGATAACGGTTCCAACGCCTTAGATCGGCCAGGGCAACGTCCAATTTTCAATACATTCAATAATGCAGACGCCCCGAACCTGCTGACCGACATCGCGCGCATCCAGGCCGACAATACCAACAGGGGTCCAGGCATTGTCATGGCGACGGGCGACATCGCGAAGATAGGTATCGGCCAGGGCTGTGGGGCCGATCAACAAGAGAGCCGGGGCCTGGGGGGTCCGATCCTGGATCGATTTCAGCGGGGCAAAGCTGTCAAGGGCGTGTTCATGCAGGGCGCGACGTAAGGTGCGGGCCCCCATACTGCCCGCGAGTTGGAGAATTGGGGCCAGGGCCAGAACCGACCTGGCTAGGCCCATGGCACGATCAATCACAAACACCGTAAGAAGAAAGACCCCGACCGTAAGGACGGCTGTCCGGGCCAGAACCAAGGCATCGGGAATAGAAACATAGCGCCAAGGGGACAATTCCCGCCGGAAAATCGCTGAAAAAATCCGGCGAGCAGGGCGTAGATGGCAACCAACTGCGGCAAGTTCAGGGGCGAGAGACCACTGGCGTCAAGTCCGAGCGCATGAGTAGCCGATAGGAGATAGGCAAGAAGGAATGCCAAACCCGCGATCACCGTATCAGCGACAAGGGTCTGGGCCCTGTTGGCCATCTGCTCCATGAATCGCACTCCGCTCGCGTCACTCAACGCCGCACCTTAGACCGGAGAGCGTCACCGTCCAGAGAAACTCAAGCTTTCGACGGGGCAAATTTGCCTGGAACGACAAATGCCCCCTGAAGCCAAGGCCTCAGTTTGGGACTCACCCTAAAGGAAAGGGGGCAGCAAGGAAACAGAAAAGCCGCCTCCGGGGACCGAAGGCGGCTGATTTCCTTATTGATTTGGGGAACGACTAGAAGGTGGCTTTCAGAGACAAAGCAACGCGGCTGTTGTAAATCTTGCCGAACCCGTGCTCGCTGGTGTCCCAGTAACGCAGGTCAACACCTAATTTCGGGGTTAGGGCATATCCAACGCCGAGGTTCCAGGTGTTGTAATCAGCCGGCCCGACAACGGATTGGTGACCAATCGCACCAGAAACGGAAGCCTTTTCCGTCAACGGCGCGGAGGCGTTGATTTCATAGTAAGTTGCCTGGCCAGCCTTAAACGGGAATTCTGGCGAGTAATAAACAGCCGCGCCGACCGTACCCTTGCCCACCGGCACCGAACCGGCGACCTTAGCTTCCCAATAGGCTTCGTCAGGGCCAGACGGCTTGTTGGCATAGCCGTAATAAATCACGCCGAGATCAAAGGCGACCGGACCCACTTGTGGCTTATAGCCTGCATAAAAGTCGTATTCCATGTTGGTGCCGTTGTTAAAATCGACATTAGACACCCAGGTCCCGGCATAGGCCTGGCCCATAGCAACATCGACCCCACCGAAGACTTGGCCCTGGCCGTCCGTCTGACTGACACCGCGGAACATGTAGTCCGAAGCTGCGCCGATATTGAACGAGACCGCAGGACTATCTTCTGCAAGCGCGATACCGCCGAAGCCGAGGCTGGCGACCCCAGCAATAAGTAGAGCTTTGAGAGTTTGCATTCTTTTTTCCCATTTTTTGTCAGGCATCGCCAAACAGTCTCGTGGTTTGGCGGCGAGTCGTCACCCCTGAAAAGTCAGGCCACAAGATGCGAACCCGAGATGAGGAAATTATGAGCTGACAGCCTTAACCATGCGTGAAAATTCGGCGAAATCTCTGCTTACCGCATACTAAGGGAGGCCATGCCCAGGTGAGATCCGGCATCAACCAGCAGGGTTTCTCCTGTAATATGCCGAGAGGCAGGAGCCGCTAGGAACACGGCGGCACCGGCAATATCCTCTGCGGTCGAGGCGACCTTAAGTGGCGTTGCGGCGGCGGAACCTTCGCGCATTCTGGCGACTCTTTCCTCCGACATACCCTTTCCGAACCAAGGTGTGTCAATGAACCCTGGGCAAATAGCATTAACCCGGATGCGTGGTGCCAAGGCCCGGGCAAGTGACAGGGTCATTGTGGTTAAGGCCCCTTTCGATGCGGCATAGGGGACAGAAGATCCGATGCCAGTAACCCCCGCGATTGACGAGGTATTTACAACCGCCCCCGGCGATGGCGCAGCTTCGAGCAGGCTGCGGGCTGCGCGGACCATCTGGAAGGCACCGATGACGTTTACGGCATAGAGATTCTGAAAGTCTTCGGCATTGACGGCGTCGAGATCCCCGTGGTTCGGCGCAAACTTGGTTGTTCCGGCATTGTTGAAGAGGGCGTCGATTCGACCAAATGACGCAGCCGCCTCGACAATACGACGGCAGTCGGCATCTAGGGCCACGTCGCCCTGAACCAGCACCGGTTGGGCTCCGGCGGCATGGACCTGTCGGGCTGTTTCTTCCGCTTCATCGCGACTGCGGGCGTAGTTGATGATGACCGCCTCAGCCCCACGGCTGGCCGTTTCGACGGCAATGGCGCGTCCCAGGCCTGTAGAGGCACCGGTAACAACCACGATATAATCCTTGAAATCCTGCCCCGCCATCGACTGTTCCTCATAAGACGCTTGGATTTTCCCTTGGGCGAAATCGCCATCATGGAAAAATTCCTGAATCAAAAATTAGAGTGCGGCTTGATCCGAAAAACGGTTCATGTTGTCAGATCAAACCCTAACGGGCGGCATTAGCACTGAAGCTACCGGCCAAAGTCAATTCCTGCCTTAAGGCACACAGGAAATCTCCCAAGGGGTGCAGAAGAATTTCCAGAGCTGGCGAACTCAAGCCGCGCCTAATCTTGCGGCCTGCCCTATATGCAGCCGTCATTGGGGCCGGACTGCGGCCAAGCGAGGAGCATCACGCCCATGACGGACGATCGGCGAGGGACAACCTTGACCCATCTCCAGCGACTCGAAGCTGAGTCCCTCCACATCATGCGCGAGGTGGCGGCTGAGGCTGAGCGTCCGGTCATGCTCTATTCGGTCGGCAAGGATTCTGCGGTCATGCTGCACCTGGCCGCCAAGGCCTTCTACCCGGCCAAACCGCCATTTCCCCTGCTGCATGTAGACACCACCTGGAAATTCCGCGCCATGTATGACCTGCGCGAACGCATGGCGCGCGAATTGGGGTTTGACCTTATCGTCCATCAGAACCCGGATGCCGTCGCCCGCAGCATCAACCCCTTTGACCATGGTTCGGCCGTTCACACCGACACTTGGAAAACCGAGGGACTCAAGCAGGCCCTGGACAAGTATGGTTTCGATGCGGCCTTTGGCGGGGCGCGGCGCGATGAGGAAAAAAGTCGTGCCAAGGAGCGTATTTTTCCGTCCGGTCGGCCCAGCACAGGTGGGATCCTAAGAACCAGAGGCCGGAGCTATGGCGGCTCTACAATGCCCGCAAAAATCAGGGTGAAAGCCTTCGGGTTTTTCCGATCTCAAACTGGACTGAGCTGGACATCTGGCAATACATCCATCTGGAAAACATACCCATCGTTCCGCTCTATTATGCCGATCTCCGACCGGTGGTCGAGCGCGACGGGGCCCTGATCATGGTCGATGATGACCGCTTCCGTCTCGTGCCGGGAGAGGTGCCGATAATGAAGTCCGTCCGGTTTAGGACTCTCGGTTGCTACCCCCTAACGGGTGCGGTTGAATCCACGGCGGCCACCCTGCCGGACATTATCCAGGAAATGCTGCTCACCACCACATCCGAACGTCAGGGCCGAGTGATTGACCACGATCAGGCGGCGTCCATGGAGAAGAAGAAGCAGGAGGGTTATTTCTGATGGCCCACCAGTCCGATCTGATCGCGACCGATATAGAAGCCTATCTGCTGGCACATCAGCACAAGAGTTTACTGCGGTTTATCACCTGCGGTTCAGTGGACGATGGCAAGTCAACCTTGATCGGTCGGCTCCTCTATGACTCAAAGATGATCTTTGAGGATCAACTTGCGGCGCTTCAGGCGGACTCCAAACGAGTCGGTACTCAAGGGGACGACATCGATTTTGCCTTACTAGTCGATGGTCTGGCTGCAGAGCGAGAGCAGGGCATAACGATTGACGTTGCCTATCGTTTTTTCTCCACGGACAAGCGTAAATTCATCGTCGCCGACACGCCAGGTCATGAGCAATATACCCGCAACATGGTCACCGGGGCGTCTACTGCTCAGGCGGCGGTCATTCTGATTGATGCACGGCGCGGGGTGCTGACCCAAACCCGACGGCACGCCTATCTTGTGAAGTTGTTAGGCATTCGCCATGTGGTGTTGGCTGTTAACAAAATGGATCTGGTCGGCTGGAGCCAAGCCCGATTTGACGAAATCATAGCCGACTGTCACGCCTTCGCCGCCCAGATCGGCCTGACGGACGTGATCGCCATACCGATTTCGGCGCTGAAGGGAGAAAATGTCGCAGGGCCGGGCCTAGGCGGGCCCTGGTATCAGGGGCCTCACCTGATGTCGGTGCTGGAGTCCTTGCCAGTAGACGATGATCTGTCGGAACGCGCCTTTCGAATGCCCGTTCAGTGGGTCAATCGACCCAATTCGGACTTCCGCGGTTTTGCTGGACTGGTTGTTTCAGGCGAGGTTCGTCCCGGTGATCCCATCCGGGCCTTACCCTCAGGACGGACCAGCACGGTGGCCAGGATTGTGGTGTCCTCCGAGGATTTGGATGTGGCCGTGGCCGGGCAATCGGTGACGCTCACCCTTGCCGATGAAATTGATGTCAGTCGCGGTGAGGTTCTGGTCGCCGCCCAGACCCCGCCGGAGGTTGCCGATCAGTTTGAAGCTACGATCGTCTGGATGGACGACGATCCCCTACTACCGGGACGGACCTACCTGCTCAAACAGGGAACCCGTACCGTTGGGGCGACCGTGTCTGAGCCCAAGCACAAGATCAACGTCAATACCCTCGAAAAGTTGGCTGCAAAGCGGCTGGAATTGAATGAGATCGGTGTCTGCAACCTGACCCTCGATAGCGCCATCGCTTTTGAACCCTATGCCGAGAACCGCGATCTTGGTGGCATTATCCTGGTGGACCGGTTGTCCAACCGTACTGTCGCGGCGGGTCTGCTTCATTTTGCCCTGCGCCGGTCGCAGAATGTCCACTGGCAGGCCATAGATGTGGACAAGGCGGCCCGTGGAGCTCTGAAGGGGCAGCGGGGTCGGGTGGTCTGGTTGACCGGTCTGTCGGGCTCAGGCAAGTCGACCATCGCCAATTTGGTCGAAAAAAAGCTGCACGCCGAAGGCCGACATACCTATCTGTTGGACGGAGATAATGTCCGCCATGGGCTTAACCGCGATCTCGGCTTTACCGACGCCGACCGGGTCGAGAACATCCGGCGGGTGGCCGAGGTGGCCAAGCTGATGGTCGATGCCGGACTGATTGTCCTGGTCTCCTTCATTTCACCCTTTCGGGCTGAGAGGGAGTTGGCGCGGGGACTTATGGCCGAGGGGGATTTCGTTGAAGTCTTTGTGGACACACCCCTGGATGTGGCGGAATCCCGAGACGTAAAGGGGCTCTACAAAAAGGCTCGGGCCGGAGAGTTGAAGAATTTCACAGGCATAGACAGTCCTTATGAGCCACCAGAACATCCTGAAATTCGCATTGATACGACCATTGAGACGGCGGCTGAAGCGGCGGAACGGATCACCGCTCGGCTGAACGTGGCATTAGATTATACAATCTAGGCTTTGATTGCAGCGCGACGGAATGGCGGGTATGGCGAGCGGATGACCGACACGCATTTGACCCAGCTTGGGCAGACCGTTCCTGGTTTCGCTGGCCCGGAGGAGGCCGTGCTTGAGCGCGTTCCGAACCCACAAAGGGATGCTCTCTATCTGGCCAGGTTTACGGCTCCGGAGTTTACCTCGCTCTGCCCGGTGACAGGTCAACCGGACTTCGCCACGCTGATGATCGACTATGCGCCGGGCGATTGGCTGATCGAGTCGAAATCGCTGAAACTCTATCTGGGCAGTTTCCGTAATCATGGTGCCTTCCATGAGGACTGCACGGTGGCGATCGGTCGTAAGATTGTTGAAATCGCTCAACCGAAATGGCTGCGGATCGGCGGCTATTGGTATCCCCGGGGCGGGATTCCCATTGACGTCTTCTGGCAAACCGGCCCGGCACCTCATGGACTTTGGTTGCCGGATCAAGGCATGCCGCCTTATCGTGGGCGGGGCTAGAGTGCGTTCCGATAAGTGGGAACCGGTTATCGGATCGAAACGCACTCTAACAT
>NMUI01000016.1 GCA_002221445.1 Phenylobacterium zucineum
CCGGTCAACCACTGGATCATGGAACAGCTGCTCATGCTCGATGCGCTCAAGCGCGCATCAGCCAAGCGAGTTACCGTGATCGCCCCGTTCTTTCCTTACGCTCGCCAAGACAAGAAGCACAAGGGCCGCGAGCCAATCTCGGCTCGTCTGATGACCGACCTATACACGGCCGCCGGTGCCGACCGAATCATGTCGGTCGACCTGCACACCCCGCAGATTCAGGGATTCTTCGACGGCCCGGTCGATCACCTCTGGGCGTTGCCAATGCTGTCTGACCATGTTGCTGCGAATTACGGCGAGGAGAAGCTGACCGTAGTTTCGCCAGACTCGGGCCGCGTTCGCGTTGCCGACATCTGGGCCGACCGCTAGGTGCGCCGCTCGCAATCGTGCACAAGCGCCGCGACCCAGATGTGCCAAACCAGGTGACCGCCCACGAACTCGTCGGTGACGTACAGGGCCGCACCTGCCTCTTGGTTGACGACATGATCGACACCGCGGGCACCATCGTGGCAGCTGCCGCCGCTCTCAAGAAGAACGGTGCGGCCAAAGTCATCGTCGCAGCGACTCACGCGATCTTCTCTGGCCCCGCGGTAGAGCGACTCTCGAGTGACGCGGTTGACTCCGTCGTGGTGACAAACACCCTTCCGCTCGGCCCAGAGAAGCGTTTCGACAAGTTGACCGTGCTCTCAATCGCGCCGCTCATCGCCAAGGCAATCAGCGCTGTGTTCGACGACGACTCGGTCAACTCGCTGTTCCCTGGTCACGCCTAAAAATCCAGCGGATGACGCCATGAGTGCTCCAACCATGCCGAAACAGCAGGTTGGCCTTCTTGGCGCGATAGCCATAGGCCTCGCATCGATGTTGGGTGCCGGCATTTTCACAGTGTTCGGCCCTGCCTTCGCCAAAACCTATTCGTACCTGCTGGTCGCCCTGGTGCTGGCCGCGCTCGTGGCCTGCCTAAATGCCGCATCGGTTTATTCGCTGGCCAAGCAGGTTGACCGCCCGGGCGGGGTCTATGCCTACTCGCGCGCCTATCTCAACTCAGACTTCTCGTTCATCGCGGGCTTCTCGTTCGTGTTCGGCAAGATTGGTTCGATTGGCGCAATCGGCTGGATCTTCGGCGAATACGTGTCGGTACTTGCTCCGGGCAAAGCAACATCCAGCATCACGGCAACCATCGCCATCTTGGCCCTCACGCTCTTGAACGCATTAGGTATAAATCGCACCGCGCTCGTCGCCGCAATTCTCGCAACACTTACCACTTCTTACCTGCTTGTGGCTGGCATCCTCGGCGCCGCGCACCACGGCGACGGCGAAGCCTTTCTAAACATCTTTTCTGGCGGTGAGCGCGGCGGAATTCTTGCCGCGGCGTCCCTGCTGTTTTTCGCATTCGCCGGATACGCACGTGTCGCGACCCTCGGCAATGAGGTCAAGAATGCCAAGTTGAACATTCCCCGCGCGATACTCATATCGCTATGGGGCGTGCTCGCGCTCTATATGCTGCTCGCCTACGCGCTGGTGAACACTCTTGGCGCCGAGCTCGATCACGCGACCGCGCCGTTCATCAACATGCTGCACGGCAGTGGAAACCTGATTCCAGAGGGCGTGACCGTTTTCGTCGCTACCGCCGCCAGCCTCGGTTCGATGCTCGCGCTGCTAGCCGGCGTATCCCGCACGGCAGCCACCATGGCCGAAGATCGCGAACTGCCGCGCGCATTTGCTCATCGCAACCGCTTCGGTGCGCCTTGGCTCGCCGAGGTGATAATCGCGGCTGGGTCCATAGCACTGATTTGGTCGACGGGGGCCTTGCAATGGGTCATCGGCTTCTCGTCATTTTCGGTGCTGCTGTATTACGCGATCGGCCACCTAAGCGCGCTGCGTCAACCTAGAGCCGAGCATCCTCAACCGCGCATCGTGCCCATCCTGGGATTCGTGCTTTGCGTGACCCTGCTGCTTTCGGTGCCTGGCCCCGCCGTAGGCGTCAGTTGCGGAATCCTTCTTGCCGCCTACGTGCTGCGCCGGATGACGCGCGGGTTGGCAAACACGCCCCGCGCCGAATAGACTTAGAGCAACAAACAACGGCGAGGGCTGATTCTGCAAAGAAGAAGCCGTTATCGACGG
>NMUI01000442.1 GCA_002221445.1 Phenylobacterium zucineum
AGCCACGTCGCGCACCGCTTCAACGACCGGCGCAAGGATAGCCCCATGCCTGTCTTGTTGGAGTTGGTGAAGCAGATTCGTGACGCGCAGATCGCGCTCGACAAGAAGCTCACCGACCACATGACGCAGGAGACCGATGAGCTTGCGCACGCTGTGAAGAAGCTCCTCACCGACAGCTTCCCGGAGGGCGACCCGACCGGCCACCGCAAGTACCACGAAGCATCTATTGCTAAGGCCGAGTCCGAAGCCAAGTTCTGGCTGGAGATGCGCCTGGCTGCTTCCAAGTGGATCGGCTTTGGTGTGCTGGTATTCCTGGCCACAGCGGTGTGGGTAGCAATCAAAACGGAGGTCCACAAATGAAGATGGAAGTGAACAGGTTTATGTGCGGCGCGGTCTGCACCATCGGCGAGCTGCTGGTGGATGGAGAGCATGAGTGCTGGACTCTTGAAGACGTAATGCGTCCAGGCGGTGAGAAGGTCCCAGGCGAAACGGCGATACCCGATGGAACTTATAAAGTTATTGTCAATCACAGCAATCGTTTTGGTTGCGATATGCCTCTACTTCTGGAGGTCCCGGGCTTCACCGGAATCAGAATCCACAGCGGAAACCTGGCAACCCAAACAGAGGGCTGTTTGCTTGTCGGAACAGGACACACCGCCGACTCCGTTACGAACTCACGACTGGCATTCAACACCCTATTCCCAAAGATTAGGGATGCCTTCCGCCGTGGCGAAGAGATCACGATTACATACAAGTCTGGAGGTGTTTGATGGACCGTCTGACTAAGATCGTGCTGGTGGCTGTAGCAGTTGTGTGGGCGGGGGTGATTGCCAGCGTTGCACGCGCCCAGGTGGTGAACCCCAACGTGAGCCAGGCCAACATCAACCAGACCATCTGCGTGCCAGGCTGGACCGCAACCGTGCGGCCACCTGTGAGCTACACCGACAAATTGAAACGCGCCCTGGTTGCGGAAACCCCCGCAGCCGATGCGGTAGAAGACTATGAACTTGATCACGTTGTACCTCTGGCGGTGGGCGGTCATCCAACTGACCCTCGAAATCTTCACCTGCAACTTTGGGATGGACCAGACGGAGCACACGCAAAGGATGTGGTCGAAGTACGAATGAAGAAGATGGTTTGCGACCGCAAGATCAGCCTGCTCAAAGCGCAAGCATGTTTCATCAGGGGCTGGCAGACCTGTCCTAAATGAGCGATCTGCCCCAAGCCGAGAACGTCCTGGCCCAGATCAACCTGCAGGATGAGCGGATCACTGAGCTGGAGGCGGTAGCCATGGCCAAGATTCTGGCAAAGCGCGAGCAGTACGTGCGGCAGGGCCGGTTCGAGGAAGCCCACGGGGCTGGTACGGCGGTGTGGATCATGTGGCTGACGATCACCGAAGGTCGTAGCTACATCACAAACTGGGGAGACATCAATGGCTGATTGGATCAAAACTATTTTCGGGATCGCACCCACCGTAGCTGCCGCACTGGGCGGGCCTCTGGCGGGCGCTGCGGTGTCCGCCATAGGTGGGGCGCTTGGCATGACCGAGCCGACCAAGGAGGGCATCGCAAAAGCCTTCGCAGACGGGCAGATTAAGCCGGAGGACCTAGCCAAGATTCGCCAGTTGGAGATCGAGTTCAAGACCCACGAAAGCGACATGGGCTTCAAGTACGCGGAGCTGGCTGCGAAGCAGGACGAGATCAACGCTCAGGACCGCGGCTCTGCGCGTGACTTGCTCAAGGCCACCGGTTCCTACGTTCCTGCCACGCTGACGTTCGGGATCACCATCGGCTACTTCGTGGTGCTGCTGGGCATGATGCTGAAGCAGTTCACCATCGCTGACAGCCAGGTCATGCTGATGATGCTGGGCCAACTCGGCACCGCGTGGGGTGTGACCATCGCCTTCTGGTTCGGCACCACCCGCAACAGCCAGGAGAAGACAACGCTCCTGGCCAACAGCGCTCCGGTCAAATAGACATGGCGATGCTCGACAACGTCGGGCGGTAGTAGGTGTTCATCAGCAGGGACAGGTCTTTGTGCCGGCTCACCTTGGCCAGGTCCATCACCGGCAGCTTCTTCGACAGGTGGGTCAGCGCCGTGGCCCGCGTGTCGTGGAACGTCAGACCGGTGATCAGCAGCTCCTTGCACAGCCCGCTGAACAGCACGCTGGCTTCGTTTGAATCGACCGTAAAGGCCGGGCGCTGCAGCAGCTTGTCAGCCTTGCGGCCGACCGGCACGCGGGCCACGGCGTCGGTCTTGCGGGCGCCGGCCACGTTGTTCAGCGTCACCAGGCGGGTGGCTGGGTTGTAGTTCTGGGGTGCAGCCAGCACCTCGCCCAGGCGCATGGCAGTACGCAGGGCTATGTGGAACGCGGCCTGGACCTCGGCGGTCTTGCCGGTGCGCTTGGCCCGCAGCACGCGCTTGATCAGCTTCCAGGTCCACACCGCCTGGCGGGGCTGGCTTTCTTCCGGCAGCTTCACGCCCTCGAACGGCAGGTGTTCCATCCACTTCCACTCCTGCTTGGCCACGCGGAACAGGTTGCGCAGGATGTTGGCCTCGCGGACAACGGTCGATCCGCTCACGGTCTCCAGGCGCTTGTCGCGCCAGGCTGCGATCTGGGGCGTGTCGATCTCAGCCAGCGGGGTCTCAGCTCCAAAGTGCAGCTTGGCTGCAGCCAGGCGCCGCTCCTCGAACACCTTGCCGTCCTTCTTGCTGCTGACCTCTGTGACATATTTGTCAACTGCGTCGCCGAAGGTATAGCCGAATCCCGCCCGGGCCCGCTTGGCCTTGGCTTCGATCAGAAGCGCCCAGGCCTGG
>NMUI01000171.1 GCA_002221445.1 Phenylobacterium zucineum
GGCGGCAGGAACATCAGGGTGGCGCCGAGGGCTTCACATGATGAATCACGCTTCGCCCCAACTGGGAATCTTATTTCGATTCAACCCGCTCGGATTCCGCTCTAGCAAGACAAAAATGCTCCAAACAAAAAATTTGAGCACTGAACTCAATCCGACAATCGGTTCACACTTATCGAACCACCCTCAGACCGGGCTACAGGTGCCGGAACACTTGATGGACTGAATTACGGTAGCCTTCGTGACAAACAGGATGGATACGCCCTAAACGCCCGTGACCTCGTCCCAGAATCGCTTGGCCTTACCCAGGAAATTGGCGGATTTCGGATGTTGCTGATCGCCGCAGAGATTGGCAAATTCGCGCATTAGGCTTTTTGCCGGGTGTTGAGCTTTGTCGGAGTCTCTACAAACAATTCCACCACGAGATCGCCGCGCTCCCGGGACCGAAGGGACGGCATACCCTTGCCCTTCAAGCGCAGAGTCTTTCCGGTTTGTGCCCCTTCTGGAACCTTAACCGAAATCTTGCAGGCCCCATCGCAGTTTTCACCACCCGTCAGACAGGGCGCGTCGATCTCGCCCCCAAGCACCGCCACTGTCATAGGCACCGGTACGGTACACAAAAGGTCCAGACCGTCGCGGTCGAACAAGTCGTGAGGCTTCACCGACAGGAAAATATAAAGGTCGCCGCGCGGGCCGCCCCGGGCACCAGCATCACCCTCACCGGCCAGTCGAATCCGCGCGCCGTCATCGACCCCCGCCGGGATCCGGACCTGAAGGGTGCGTTCCTTGCGAACCTGACCATGGCCCCGGCAAGCGGTACAGGGATCGGCAATCACCCGGCCCGCGCCCCCGCATCGGGGGCAGGCCCGTTCGATGGAAAAGAAGCCCTGGCTGGCGCGCACGCGACCGGCACCGCCGCAGGTTCCGCAGACCGTCGGGCTGGTCCCCGCCTTTGCCCCGGACCCGTCACAGCTTTCACAGGCCATAGAAGCTGGAACCACGATCTCGACCTCGGATCCGGCATAGGCCTGTTCAAGGTTAATCTCGAGATCATACCGCAGATCCTGGCCCCGGGCCGGCCCGTTGCGTCGCTGCCGTCCGCCGAACATGTCGCCAAAAACATCGCCGAAGACTTCAGAGAAGATGTCGTTGACGTCGCTAAACCCGCCGCCGCCCGGGCCTCCACCCTGGCCGTTAACGCCTGCATGGCCAAACCGGTCATAAGCCGCCCGCTTTTGCGCATCCGACAGGATGGAATAGGCTTCGTTGATTTCCTTGAACTTGCCCTCGGAATCCGGATTGCCCGCATTACGATCCGGATGGTGCTCCATGGCGAGCTTGCGAAAGGCGGATTTCAGCGCCGCGTCATCGACGTCGCGCCCCACACCCAGGATTTCGTAATAGTCCCGCATCGAAGATCAGGTCTCTAAGGAATTCACTGTTAAAGGTGGCGGGCTTTCGCCGCCGTCACAACCGGTGACTTGGCCCGCACTCAAGAAATCGACCGCGACGGCGCATAATCCGTCGCGGTCATAAGCCCTTAGGCCGACTTCTTTTCATCGCCACTGACTTCTTCGAACTCAGCATCGACCACATCGTCACCACCGCCCTCAGTCCCGGCACCTTCGCCACCGCCCTGCTGAGCCGCATACATGGCCTCGCCGAGTTTCATGGAGGCCTGGGCCAGGGTTTGGGTCTTGGCGGCAATCGACTCTGCGTCATCGCCTTCCAGGGCCGATTTCAGATCAGCAATAGCGGTGGTGATGGCGTCCTTCTCCGGTTGGCCAACCTTATCGCCGTGCTCAGCTAAAGCTTTTTCGGTGGAATGCACCAGGGCTTCGCCGTGATTCTTGGCCTCAACCACAGCCTTGCGCTTCTCATCCTCAGCCTTATTGGCCTCAGCTTCCCGCACCATGGCTTCGATATCGGCATCGGACAGACCGCCATTGGCCTGGATACGAATCGACTGTTCCTTAGCCGTCGCCTTGTCTCGGGCCGAAACATTGACAATGCCATTGGCGTCGATGTCGAAGGTTACCTCGACCTGTGGCACACCCCGGGGGCAGGCGGAATACCGACCAGATCAAACTGACCTAAGATCTTGTTGTCATGCGCCATGGGGCGCTCGCCTTGGAAGACCCGAATGGTGACAGCTGACTGATTATCGTCCGCCGTGGAAAAGGTCTGCGAGCGTTTGGTAGGGATGGTGGTGTTGCGCTCGATCAGGGGGGTGAAGACACCACCCAGGGTCTCAATGCCCAGGGTCAGAGGAGTCACGTCCAGAAGCAGAACGTCCTTGACGTCGCCCTGCAGAACGCCAGCCTGGACAGCCGCGCCCAGGGCCACAACTTCATCGGGGTTGACGCCGGTGTGGGGTTCGCGACCGAAAAAGGCTTTCACGATTTCCACAACCTTGGGCATCCGGGTCATGCCGCCGACCAGGATGACTTCGTCAATGTCGGACTTCTTCAGACCCGCATCCTTCAGGGCCTGCTCGCAGGGCCCGATGGTCTTATTGACCAGATCTTCGACCAAGGACTCCAGCTTGGCGCGGGAGATCTTGATATTCAGGTGCAGCGGCCCGGAGGCATTCATTGAGATGAAGGGCAGGTTCACCTCGTACTGGGTGGTGAAGGACAATTCCTTCTTGGCCTTTTCGCCCTCTTCCTTGAGACGCTGAAGGGCCAGCTTATCGTTGCGCAGATCGACGCCGGTTTCCTTCTTGAACTCTTCAGCCAGGAATTCCACCACCCGCATGTCGAAATCTTCGCCGCCGAGGAAGGTGTCACCATTGGTCGACTTCACTTCGAAAACGCCGTCGCCGATTTCCAGGATGGAGACATCGAAGGTGCCACCGCCGAGGTCATAGACCGCGATCTTCTTGCCGTCGTTCTTGTCCAGACCATAGGCCAGGGCGGCGGCTGTGGGCTCATTGATAATGCGCAGGACTTCAAGACCGGCAATCTTGCCCGCATCCTTTGTGGCCTGACGCTGGGCGTCGTTGAAATAGGCCGGGACCGTGATCACAGCCTTCTCAACCTTTTCGCCAAGGTGTTGTTCCGCCGCTTCCTTCATCTTCTGAAGGATGAAGGCTGAAACCTGCTGGGGTGAATAATCCTTGCCCTGGGCCTTAACCCAGGCATCGCCATTGGCACCTTTGACAATGTCATAGGGCACCATGCCCCGATCCTTTTCCACCAGGGGATCATTGGCATTGCGGCCGATCAGGCGCTTGATCGCAAACAGGGTGTTGGCCGGGTTTGTCACGGCCTGACGCTTGGCAGGCTGTCCGACGAGGCGCTCACCGTCTTCCAGGAAGGCCACCACAGAAGGTGTGGTCCGAACCCCTTCCGCGTTTTCAATCACCTTAGGCGTCTTGCCGTCCATGATGGCGACGCACGAATTCGTGGTGCCGAGGTCAATGCCGATAATCTTGCTCATGATTGAGTCTCTATTCGCTCCATTGAGGCGGGCCATGCTTTGCAGAGCCTTGACATCAAGCGCTCCATTTCTCGTCATGCCCCCCGGTTCGATCAGGGTCTCGGGCGGTTAGCCTGTGCGCCGCCCGCCGTCGAGTCGCGATATGGGGCTGATGGCGCGCTCTGCAAGGGCAAACATCTTTAATCCCGGCGCAGGTCCAAAAAATGATCGTGACGGTGAGATAAAGACCGCTGAATCAACATCAGAATTGGACAAGATCGGAAGACACGTCTTGGGCTATGGTTCGGGACAGATCATGAGGGGGCACGGCTTTTTCGACGATGGACGGATTTCGGCTTTTTCCGCAGTATCTCACGCCGGAGGCCCAGACCTGTCTGGTGGATGACCTGCGGCAGCGTCTTGCCCAGTCGCCGCTCTATCAGCCGGTAACCCCAGGCAGGAAACCGATGAGTGTCAGAATGACAAATTTGGGGGCCCTGGGCTGGTGCACGGACACCACGGGCTATCGATACCAGCCCCTTCATCCCCTAACCGCACAACCGTGGCCCGATATTCCCACGTGCTTGATGAAACTTTGGGCGGATTTAGCAGATTCGGCGGTCCCGCCGGATGCCTGCCTTGTCAATGTCTATGGACCCGAAGCGCGGATGGGTCTGCATCAGGATCGGGATGAGGCTGATTTCCGCTTCCCGGTCGTATCAGTGTCCTTGGGAGATACGGGCATATTCAGGATCGGCGGCCTAAAACGCAACGACCCGACGCAATCCATTCGGCTTGCATCGGGTGATGTCTGCATTTTGAGCGGACGGGCCAGACTGGCCTATCATGGTATTGACCGGATCCTAGCCGGATCCTCCCGGATATGGCCGGGAGGGGGCCGGGTGAACCTGACCCTAAGGCGTGCCGCGCCGTTTGTTTAGAACTCTTCCCATCCGTCAGTGTCTTCCTTCAGAGCCAGAGATCCCATGGTTCTCGGAGCCGCCTGTTGACGGGGTTCGGGCCGGCTTTCAGGCTGTCGAGCCGGAGCCGCGGAACGTTTCGGGCTCAGATTAGCCATGCTTGAGGTTTGGAAACCGCTGATCTGGGCCGAGAGCTGATTGGCATTGCTGCGCATGGTGTGCGCGGCAGCTGTGGTCTCCTCGACCATGGCGGCGTTCTGCTGGGTCATCTGGTCCATATGATTGACCGCGATATTGACCTCGCCAAGCGCCGAAGCCTGCTCCTGGGCAGATCCCGCCATGTCCGTAATCAGGGAGTCAATCCGTGTCACCTGCTCCACAATCACGGCCAGGGCCTTGCCGGTCTCGCTGACATGATTGACGCCGTTGCCGACGTGCCGCTCCGAGGCCTGGATCAGACCCTTGATCTCCTTGGCAGCGTCCGCAGAGCGTTGCGCCAGGGCGCGGACTTCAGATGCCACCACAGCAAAACCGCGACCGGCATCACCGGCCCGCGCCGCTTCGACCCCGGCATTCAGGGCCAGGAGATTGGTTTGGAAGGCAATTTCATCAATCACGCCGATGATCTGGGTGATCTGCTTGGACGAGGACTCGATTTCGCCCATGGCTTCCACAGCCTGGCTGACAACCTCGCCTGACTTGTGGGCACCGGACCGGGCGTCGGCCACAAATTGCCGGGCCTCCTGAGCCCCTTTCGCCGTGTGACGGACGGTGGCGGTCAGTTGGTCAAGGGCCGCAGCCGTCTGCTCCAGAGAGGCCGCCTGCCGTTCGGTGCGTCGGGCAAGATCGTCCGCCGCATGGGCGATTTCGGTGGCACCGCTATCAACACCCGCGGTCGAAACACCGATATTGGCGATCAGGGTATCAAGGGCCTCAACCGCCGCGTTGAAGTCCGAACGAAGCTGCTCGTACTCGCTGGGGAAGGCTTCATTCAGCCTTACCGTCAGCTGACCATTGGCAATTTGCGACAGACCATCGGCCAGTTGGCGAACGACCTCGGTGCGGATCCGATCTGAGTTCTCAAGTTCCTGCTCGTGACGCTGACGGTCAGCATCAACCGATTCCCGCAGAGCATCCTGCTCCTTACGTTGGGCCTCACGTTCAATGGCGCTAGCGCGGAAGACCTCAACCGAGCGCGCCATATCGCCCACTTCATCATCGCGCTCAAAATAGGGCACGTTCTTGTTGTAATCGCCGGACGCGAGTTCACCCATATACTTGGAGATGCCTTGGATCGGGACCACGATCCGGCCTTTGAGAACCTGTAGGCCCAGATAAGCCACGATGCTGATGAAGATACCTGCGCCAATCATCAGAATGCGGCTGAGTAAGACCGCTCTTTGCGAGTCGGCAACGTGCTTGTCCGAATTTGCCGACAGCAGGGGCACCATTTCATCAACGGACTTGCGGTGTGCGGTGTAGGCAGCTTCGATTTCCGCGCCGGCAGAGGCGACCCCAGCTAAATCCCCAGCGCGGGCCGCCGGAATCAATTTTGTTTCGACTTCGGACCAGAATTTTTGGGCCGCATCATTGGAGGCCCCGAAAAGAATTGCGGCAATATCAGCGGGTGGCCTGTTGGCTTTCCAGAAGGCCAGACGCGTATCGTAATCCTTGTGCAGTTGGGCCAGTTTCGCTGTATTTTCCACCAGCCCGACCGTGGGCTTAGCGACAATCTGCTGAACCGTCAGGTGAGATTCAACAAGATAGAGGGGCGGCGGCAGAATGTCGGCGACCAGGTCCTTCGAATCCGAAATACTCTGATAAGAATGGCTGCCAATACGCACCTGATCCATGGCTTCATACGAGATCGCACATAGGATCAGGATGGCGGCAACGAGAAAATACCCGAACCATTTAGTAGCCTGGGCAATCCGAAACGACATATTTTGCCTCTGAGTCGGGTGATGGATGGCACCTTTCTTCAACCGGTCCGACCTAACAACGGCTTAACAACCCTTTGAATCCGAACAAAAGTCGAAAAAATGGGTGTCAAAACCGCCCATTTCAGTCGTGGATTGCTGTTTGCTCCCGGCGATGGGAGGCTTAAGACCGGGTCCATCCTCATCTGATGGACATTGCCCATGTATATTGCCAGGTTTGTCGTCGCCGTCTGTTTTGCCATGGTCAGTGCTGGTGCCCTTGCCGCACCAACCACACCGGACAGAATCCCTCCGATCCGATACTCTGAGCGCACCCTGACCAATGGGATGAAGGTCATTGTCTCTCAGGACCTGTCGACTCCAAATGTCACAATTCAGATGTGGTATGGGGTTGGATCCAAGGACGATCCGCAGGGCCGCTCCGGATTTGCTCACCTCTTCGAACATATGATGTTCAAGGCGACCCATGATCTTCCCGCCGAAAGCCTGGACCGGTTCACCGAGGACGTTGGAGGGGAAAACAACGCCTCCACCTGGGATGACTTTACCAACTATTACGAAATTGTTCCCGCCAACCATCTGGAGCGACTGATCTGGGTTGAGGCTCAGAGGTTGGGATCGTTGGTGGTCGATGAAGCCAATTTCAAATCCGAGCGGGACGTGGTGAAGGAGGAACTACGTCAAAGGGTCCTGGCTGACCCGTATGGCCGCCTCTTTGCCCTCTACCTGCCCCAGGCCACCTATAAGATTCATCCCTATAAGCGCCCAGGCATCGGCTCAATCGAGGAACTCGATGCCGCAACCCTTGATGACGTTCAAGCCTTCCACAATGCCTATTATCGTCCCGACAACGCGGCTTTGGTGGTGGTGGGAAATCTGGACGAAAAGCAGGTTCAGGCCTGGATCGACAAATACTTGGCACCGCTGAAAAACCCGACCTTACCCTTCAAGCGGGTAACGGCCGTTGAGCCTCCCAGGACCGGGCCGGGCGTCTATGACGGCTACGGACCCAATGTCCCCCTGCCTGCGGTCGCAATCACCTGGTTGAGTGTCGAGGCCGCAGATCCCGATGCACCCGCCCTACGTGTGCTCGACGCCATTCTATCATCGGGCAAGTCTTCTCGGCTTTATGATAGCCTCGTCTATGACCAACAGATCTCAGCGCAGATTTTTTCTAACGTTGATCTGCCCCAGCAGCCCGGCATGGTTATGGTCGGCTCCATCATGGCATCTGGGCATTCCGTTGCTGAGGGTGAAGCGGCCCTGCTGGCGCAAGTCAAACGGCTGAGAGACGCCCCACCAAGCCCCGCCGAGCTGTCAGAGGCGAAGTCGGAACTTATATCGGCCAAGCTCCGGGAACGGGAAACCATTGATGGCAGGGCTTTTGCCCTGGGTTATGCCCTCCGCACTGAGGGTGACGCTGGTCAGGCCAATCGGTCTTTGTCTTCCCTTCAAGCGGTAACAGCCCTCGACATTCAAAGGGTCGTGCGAAAATATCTCTCGGATGATCGCCGCATGACGATCCGATACCAGGCTGGCGATCCTAAGGCCGAGATGGCCGCTACCGCAAAACCGCCGACCCAGCAGATCGCGTCTGTCCCTTACCGCGGTCCTGTCAGTGTCCTGGCACCAGAGGGCCTTCGGCAGGCCCCGCCGCCCATTGGGGCCCCGGTTGCGGCCAGACTTCCAAGGCCTGTGGAAAAGATTCTCGCCAACGGCCTTCGCGTCATCGTCGCCAAATCATCAGACCTGCCGCTGGTGACCGCCGACCTCACCATCGGCTCTGGTGCCTGGGCAGACCCGCCGGGTCTGGCAGGCACGGCGAAACTTGCAGCAGATATGCTGACCGAGGGCACTAGATCGCAAAGCGCCCGGACCATTGCCAGGACCATCGAGTCCCTGGGGGCTGTGTTAACCTCAAGCGGCAGTCAGGACTCGGCTTCCGTGACTGTGAATGTTATGCCGGGTAAGCTGGCCAAGGCCATGGCGGTCATGGCCGATGTGGCCCGAAATCCAGCCTTTGCGAAGGCGGAGTTGGAACGGCAGCGTTCCCAAGCCCTGGATGGCTTGTCCGTCTCCCTCCAGGAACCGGGGTCCCTGACCGGTTTTGCGACAGCCCCAGTTCTGTTCGAGGGCACCCCCTTTGGCCATGTCACGGGGGGCACACCGACCTCCCTGCCGAAGATTACCCCCGACGACCTTCGCCGGGTTCATCAGACCTATTTCCGTCCTGACAATGCCACCCTGGTCCTGACCGGTGATATTTCCGCCGAGGCTGGCCTTGCCTTGGCCCAAACCGCCTTCGGGACCTGGACGCGCCCCACAACTCCCCTGTCCCGACAGCCGGGGATTCAGCCGTCCGTGGGACGACGGGCGATTGTCATTGACCTGCCTGGAACCGGACAGGCCTCCGTCACTTTAGCGAAGGTCGGTATTTCCCGCAGCAACCCGGACTATTATCCGGGGCTGGTTGCCAATGCTGTGCTTGGTGGGGGGTATTCGGCGCGGCTCAACTCGGAAATCCGCATAAAGCGAGGCTTATCCTACGGGGCAGGTTCCCGCCTGACCGCCGAGGCGACAACGGGTCAGTTTCGCGCATCTGCCCAGACGAAGAATGAGTCCACCGCCCAAGTTCTGGACTTGATTCGGGCCCAAATGCGGGACTTGATGACCATTCCGGCTACCGCAGATGAATTTAGGGCGCGAAAGTCATCCTTGATCGGCAGCTATGGCCGCAATCTGGCAACCACGGACGGTCTGGCTGAAATTCTGGGAAATCTCGCCCTCTACCATGTTCCCTTGAGCGAGCTTGCTGCTTATTCCGACAAGGTCGAATCCGTCACCACCGATCAGGTACAGGCCTTTTTCAAGACCTATCTAAACCCAGACACCATGTCGGTCATTGTGGCTGGCGATGCCAAGGCCTTCGTCGATGACCTGAAGACCCGGACCACGGATTTGGAGGTCATTCCGGCCGGGGCATTGGACCTCGATGCCCCCAGTCTGCGCAAGACACCGAAATCGTGAACGGATTTCAGTTTGATCTCCTATCGCTGTTCGGGCTGGCCTCGGTTTCGGCCAGCCTGCTGTGCTATGTGATGGAGGCTCGGAGCCACCGATGGACCCTGGGATTTATGATGGCCAACCTGGCCTCAGCCCTCTATGGCTTCCTGCAAGGGGCATGGCCGTTTGGCCTGATCGAACTGTTCTGGGCAGGCGCGGCATTTGCCCGCTGGCGAACACTACGGGTCAGAGCATGATCCGATAGGTAAGGACCGGCTGCCCTGGAGCCTGTTCCCTTTAGACTGAAACATTTAGAGGGAAAAAGGCTCTAATTCAAGATGTTAGAGTGCGTTTGCGTTCCGATAACCGGTTCCCACTTATCGGAACACACTCTAG
>NMUI01000172.1 GCA_002221445.1 Phenylobacterium zucineum
TAGAGTGCGTTTCGATCCGATAACCGGTTCCCACTTATCGGAACGCACTCTAGCTGGCCGGATCGACCAAGGTGGGGTGATTTACCGCTTGGGTTTAATAGAGAATGACAGGGCAACCATTGAGTCGGTCTTGAACTGTTGCCCCCAAATGGCGTGATCCCCCTTCACGTCCCGGTGGATCAACCCGAGTGAGGTCTGTGCATCCCCCTGACGCCATCCCAGACCAAATTGAGTATCTCCCACCAAGGCGCTGATATTGTCGGTGGACCAGGATCGACCCCAGCCCAGGGCGTCATCCTTCTGCATGTTCAGGCCAAGAGCGCGACCGCTGGCGGCCGCAAACACATACCAGCGACCGGCGGTATCCAGAGCTGCGCCGTCACGAACCCCGATATGATCCAGGGCCTCGGTCAGGGAATCTGAGGTCCGGCTGAAGGTCAGGGTCGCCCCAGCTTCAGCTGAATTGACCCGATTGGACAAACCCAACCCAGCATGGGGGGTGAGGTCAACCGCATAGCGGCCTCGGCGCAGGCTGAGGGCTGCCGGCCAGTCGCGGGTAACCAGAAGTTCATAGTCCGAGGAGCCGGGATAATGCCCCACCAGATCATAGGTTCCCGCATAGCGGCGGTTCTGAGCAAGGGCGATGTGCAGGGTGTCAATCGCCTCCCTGCCGGTCCGGTGACGATCGACCTTGCGCCAACTGGCCTGCGGAATCGGGAGATTGGCAAGATCCAGCAACTGACCGATGACATCCTCCCCTGGACCCGGGCCGGGCCGCAGGCTCAGGTCGGAAAACGCCGCCAGGTGAGAGTCAGGGGATAAACCATGCGGGTGGGACACAGGCCCAGCCTGGGCCTTTTCGCAGACCAAACTGCCCGTGCTCATGACGATGGCTATAAAAGCCAACGACCTCATCTTCTCACTCCTGATACCGGCATGAAAACACGCGGATGCGAGACCCGATTCCAAGGCACAGGGTCGGCGCGTCAAGAGTCTGAGCGGACATGGTTAAAAAGACCCGAATCCAGTGAAAAGTCCTGAACTCGGCAGAGATCAGCCTAGTACTACAGTTGCATATCATTGGCGAGTATGATTTTCTCCTTATGATTGAGGGAGGGAAGCATGTCGGTCGCATCGTGGTCTGGTTCGCTGATTG
>NMUI01000173.1 GCA_002221445.1 Phenylobacterium zucineum
CGGCCAGGAAGGCATCAACAACCGTGTCGGAAATACGATCGGCGACCTTGTCGGGATGGCCTTCGGAAACGCTTTCGCTGGTGAAGATATAGTTGGAACGGCTCACAATCTGGCTCCGGAATGGGCGCAGCGGTCACGCCAGCGCGATTCCGTCTGTGCTAGGGGTAAACCTATAAAGAAGTCCTTATATCCGATCCGGTCCCGCAGGGAATCGCCAATTCTCTAATTCCGCCCTTAGTTTTTCACCCCGGTTTTTCGGAACCTTCGCCAGGGCAAGGCGGGGAGCTACCCGCCAGGATCATGAGTGCCAGACTAAGATCCCCCCACCTGGCATAGGGGGTTTGGGGAAGGGCGGGGGGAAGCTGGGCGTCGATCACCCCCATCTGCCCCAAACCAAGACGGGCCCCCGGGCGACCGAAGGCATCAATCATGGTTGTCACGCCCGTGGGTGTCGCGCGCGCAAGGGGCAGGCCGGTTTCAATAGCCCGGTAACCGGCAATGTTCAGGTGTTGCCAGGGTCCGCTGGTGGCCCCGAACCAGGCATCATTGGAGATGTTCAACATCCAGGCCGGACGGACACCTATCTTGCCAGACAAGCTCGGAAACAGGGCCTCATAGCAGATCAGGGGCTGCACCGGGGGCACCCCCATGGGCGTGATGGGGGCTGGGGCCGAGCCAGGTGTAAAGTCCTGAGGCATATGAACCAGGGCCCTCAGGCCAAGTTTTGTCGCCAGGGGTGACAGGGGTAAAAATTCCCCGAACGGGACCAGTTGATGCTTATCATAGACCCCGGTCACCCGAAACCCGTCCATGGGTGCGCCCAAGTCCCGCCGCAGGGCGACCAGGCTGTTGTAATAGAGATAGCCGCCCTCAAGGGTCGGGCTCATCCGGGTGGTTCCCATCATCAGGGTCTGCCCGGGGGCCAGGGTCTTGTTCAGATGGGCAAGGAAGGGGCTACCCGGATAGATCAGATCGTCAATGACAGCTGGCAGGGCCCCCTCGGGCCATATGATCAGGTCCGGCCGTCGTCCGCCCGAGCCCGCAGACAGGGTGAGGTAGGCGGTCAATATGGATTGAAGATTCTCAGGTCGCCATTTTTCCTTCTGATCGATGTTGGCCTGAACCAGCCGAACCCAGGGTGCTGTGGACGACGGGGTCGGGGCCCGTGACAGGCGATAGGCCCCCCAGCCGTAAAGCCCGGACAGGGTGGCCAGCAGGCCGACGAGCAGGATGGCCTTCGCTCGTCTCGTCCGAAGGTCGGGCCACAGGGCCGGGGCGGCTCCAAGGGCGATGGTAACATAGCTTAGACCATAGGCCCCGATGACCGAGGCCAATTGGGAAGGGGCCGAACCGGTGGCCCAGCTTTCGCCCGGCAGGTTCCAGGGAAAGCCCGACAGCAGGTGCCCCCTCAACCATTCGCAGCTTGAGAGCAGGGCGACGAACAGAAAGATCTGGGACCAGCCGCCCCGGTTGATCTTTGCGAAAACGGCCGTTGCGAGCCCCCAGAACAGAGCCAGACCACCAGCCAGGAAGGCCAGGGCGAAGGGAGCCATCCAGCCGTGAACCTCGGCTTCCACCAGAAAAGCTTCCGTGACCCACCAGACGCCGACTGAGAAATAGCCAAGGCCCGCCAGCCATCCGTAGAGAAAGGCTCGGCGCGCCAGGAGGGGTTCGCGACCGAGTAACCAGAGCAGCAGGCCATAGCCCAATAGGCCGGGCAGTAGGCCAAAGGGCGGGAAGGCCAGGGCGGCCAGACTACCCGCAACCAGGGCCAATCCCCGAGACGGCCAGGGCGAGGGAGTCACGGTTGCGCCGCGACCTCAGGGGTTTTTCGCCAGCGTACCCGCTTTACCCGGCGCGGATCGGCATCCAGAATTTGAATTTCATAGCCGTCAGGATGAGGAATAACCTCCCCGCGCTGAGGAACCCGGCCGGCCAGGGCGGTGACCAATCCGCCGACCGTATCAATGTCTTCGTCAAGATCGGTTGGAGCCAGATCGCGCCCGACGGCGGCTTCCAGTTCCTCCAGGGGGGCCCGGGCATCGGCCTCAAAGACATCCCCCGGTCTGGCAATTACCCCGGCGACCTGGGCTTCATCATGCTCATCATCGATCTCGCCGACCACGGCTTCCACCAAGTCCTCTAGGGTCACCAGACCATCCGTTCCGCCGAATTCATCAATGACCAAGGCCATATGGGTTCGGGTGCTCTGCATCCGCAACATCAGATCGGCCGCCCGCATGGAGGCCGGAACATAGAGGGCATCCCGGCGCAGCTTCTGCAGAACCTGATCTTCCGGCTCGGGCTTCTTGGCCTTGCCCTTAGGGGGCCGGCCATCAGCTTGAAAACGTCCTTGACGTGTACCACGCCCACTGGATCGTCCAGGGTATCCCGGAAAATCGGCATACGGGAGTGTTCGGCTTCGATGAACCTTTGAACCAGGCCGGAAAATGGCATGTCCAACTCGACCGCGACAATATCAGCCCGGGGGGTCATCACGTCCTCAACCCGCAGGGTTTGAAAAGCCTGGGCCTGATCCACGAGGTGCCCGCCAATGGAGTCCGCCAGGGCCTCAGCCTCCGTCGCAGGCTCGGGCTCCGACGCCCCCATCCACCGCCGGATCAGGCCAATCAGGCCCTTCCGCGGGGAGGTCGGACGCTCTGCCTCGTCGTGACCGGCCATGATCTCCTCAATCGTCGTCGTAGGGATCTGGAACACCCAGGTCCGCTAGGATGATCCGCTCAAGGCCTTCCATATCCCGGGCCTCATCATCCCGTTGGTGATCATAGCCCACAAGATGCAAGACTCCATGGGCCACAAGATGTTGCAGGTGGTGGGCCAGGGGCTTGCCCTGGGCCTGGGCCTCTCGGGCGCAGACCCCAAAGGCCAGGGCCACATCCCCGAGATGGGTTTCAGGATTTAGCGGGGCCGGGAAGGACAGAACATTGGTCGGCTTGGCTTGATGGCGAAACCGAAGATTGAGATCGAAGACCTCTTCGTCTCCCGTCAGCAGAACGACCACCTTGCCGTCGAAATCGGCGTGGGTCAGGGCCGTTTGCGCCGCCGCCCGGGTCAAAGGTTCCACATCGGGTAGGGCGGCCAGCCAGGCCTCGTCTTCAACTTCGATGTCTATGGGGTTCAAGTCGGTCGCCCGCGACCTGCAGCATCGGCCTCATAAGCGCGAACGATCCGCTCGACCATCGGATGACGCACCACGTCCCCGGCGGAGAAGCGACTAACGCCGACCCCCTCGACACCCTCTAACAGGCTCACCGCATGGGCCAGCCCGGAATCGTCTATCCGGGGTAGATCGACCTGACTGGGATCGCCCGTGACCACCATACGCGCGCCTTCGCCCAGGCGGGTGAGGACCATTTTCATCTGCAGACGCGAACAGTTCTGCGCCTCATCGACGATGACGAAGGCATGAGCCAGGGTGCGGCCGCGCATAAAGGCAATGGGGGCCAGTTCGATCTCACCTTTTTCCCGCCGACGGCGGAATTGATCAACGCCCAGAATATCGGTCAGGGCTTCCCATACCGGGGCCATGTAGGGATCGACTTTTTCTGAAAGATCGCCGGGCAGAAATCCCAGACGCTCCCCGGCCTCCACCGCCGGACGGCTGACAATCAGCCGGTCCGCTTCCCCGCGCAACAGCAGGCCAGCCCCGTGGGCCACCGCCAGAAAGGTCTTGCCCGTCCCGGCAGGCCCCAGGCCGAAGACCAGTTCGCAGCGCCCCATCGAGTCCAGATACCGCGCCTGAGCCGGGGTCTTGGGGGCCACCTGCCCCCGGCGTCCGGAAGGCAGAGCCCCGGGCGCTGATCCGCGCCCAACCCGCACCTGCCCGATGGCGACCCGCACATCAGCTTCGCTCACCTCATGCCCTTTATCGGCTCGCTCTGCCAGGGACTGGACCACCCGCTTTGCTGAACCCCGACCCCGGGAATCCCCATCGATGGACACCCCCCCGCCTGGGGTTTCGATCAGGACATCAAAGGCGTCTTCCAGCAGGGCAGCGTGACGGTTCGCGGTTCCGGCTATCGCCCGGGCGGCACCGTCAGAGAGGGGGATAAATTCCGACGACTTACTCACGCCGACTCCCTGGCCGAGACGAGGCTGCCGCCAAGGCTCATCTTAGCCGAGCTGGTGATCTGCACCGGAACGATCTGACCGATCAGGTCTGACGGCCCATCGCAGTGGACGGCTTGCAGATAAGGACTGCGCCCCGAAAGCTGGCCAGAATGACGACCGGCTTTTTCAAATAACACGGGCAGGAGCTTGCCCACCTGACCGGCATTGAAGGTTTTTGCTGCTCATCCAGGAGGGTGTTTAGTCGGGCGAGGCGCTCGGTCTTGACCTCTTCGGGCACCTGACCGGGCAGGGCAGCGGCCGGAGTGCCGGGGCGGGGCGAGTATTTGAAACTGAAGGCCGAAGCGTGGCCGACCGTCCGCACCAAATCCAGGGTCGCCTCAAAATCTGACTCCCGTTCGCCGGGGAAACCGACAATGAAGTCGCCGGACAGGGCAATGTCTGGTCGAGCCGCCCGAACCCGCGCCAGGGTGTTCAAATAGCTGTCGACCGTATGGGCCCGGTTCATGGCCCGAAGAATCTTATCTGACCCCGACTGCACGGGAAGATGCAGATAGGGCATCAATTCCGGGATTTCCCCGTGGGCGGCGATAAGGTCATCGTCCATGTCCTTGGGGTGGCTGGTGGTATAGCGAATCCGCTCAAGGCCCTCGATCCCGGCCAGGGCGCGAATCAGGTTTTTCAGACCGCCGGTATAGGCATTGACGTTCTGACCCAGCAGGGTGATTTCGCGCACCCCTTGCGCGGCCAGAGACCGCGCCTCCGCCAGGATGGCCTCCGGGGGGCGGGACCATTCGGCCCCACGGGTATAGGGCACCACACAGAAGGTACAGAATTTATCACAGCCCTCCTGGACGGTCAGGAAGGCCGTAACCCCGCTGGGATTGCGCGCCGCCGACAGGGCATCGAACTTCTCCTCGGCAGCAAAATCGGCGGCCAGGCGCTCGCCCCGCGATCTGTGTGTTCGTGCAATGAGTTCAGGCAACTGGTGATAGGCTTGTGGTCCAACCACCAAATCCACCGCGGGCTGTCGGCGCATAATCTCCGCACCCTCGGCCTGGGCGACACATCCGGCGACCACCACCGTCATAGCCGCGCCGGTCAGGGCTTTTTCCTGTTTCATCTCTTTGATCAGGCCGAGCTCGGAATAGACCTTTTCGGTGGCTTTCTCACGAATATGACAGGTGTTCAGCACCACCAGATCTGCCCCGATCGGGCTATCGGTCATGCCGTATCCCAAGGGCGTCAGGACGTCAGCCATGCGATCGCTGTCATAGACATTCATCTGACAGCCATAGGTCTTAATATAGAGGCGCTTAAGGGGAGCGGTCATGCTTAAGGTTATGCGGCGTGGAGGCCCGGGGCGCAACCGCCCTTAGTCTTCAAACGGAACCCCATAGAGCTCCAGCCGGTGGTCTACCAACCTGTAACCCAGCTTGCGGGCTATGGCCTCTTGCAGATCTTCGATCTCAGCATCGACGAATTCGATCACCTTACCGGTCTTGAGATCAATCAGATGGTCGTGGTGACTTTCGGTGGCTTCCTCATAGCGGGCGCGGCCATCCCGAAAGTCATGCCGGGCAACAATCCCCGCCTCTTCGAATAGGCGTACCGTCCGATAGACGGTGGCGATTGAGATGTGCGGGTCTACGGCATGGGCCCGTCGGAACAGTTCTTCCACATCGGGATGATCGGCCGCCGCCGAAAGCACCCGGGCGATCACCCGGCGCTGCTCGGTCATGCGCATACCTTTTTCGATACAAAGGTTCTCGATACGATCCACCTGGCCCCCCAAACGCCACTTCGCCCTCAGAATAGGGCCAGACGGCTCAACTGTTAAGGTCGCGACGCATAATCACAGCATCAATCGGTGTTTCGTGCCCGTGTGTATAATATCCGCGCCGTAGACCAACCTGGGCGAAACCGGCGGCGGCATAAAGGGCCAGGGCCGCGGTATTTTCCACAGAGACTTCCAGGAAGATTGCCAGAGCCCCATCCCGGCGGGCTTGTTCCAGGGCAGCTTCCACCAGGGCACGGCCCACGCCCATTTGTCTTTGCTCAGGATGGACGACGATGGTGTAGATCTCGGCCTCATGGGCCGCTGTGCGCCAGAGAATCATGCCGCAGGGATCCGGGGCCTCAGCAATCAGGCTAGACCACCAGGTCCTGAGCCTAGATCGGCGATTTCCTCAGCGTCCCAGCCTGGGCTAAAGGCCAAGCTGTGCAGATGGGCCAGGGTTTCAAGGTCGGCTTCCACAGCCGGTCGGATGATCATGGGGTCAGACCTCCGGGCCGCTTCGCATCGGGCGCACGCAGATAAAGCGGCCTGGGCGGGGTAGGCGACCGCATCGCCGCCAGTCGCGCCACGTGTACAGGATCGATAAACTCTGACCTCACAATCTCAGCCCTGGGCACCAGGGCGCAAAGGTGATCTGTCCCCGACCCGATCAGGGTCACCGTCCCGGTCCTGGAAAGGTCCACCAACAGGGCACCTGCGGCGTTAATGTCCAGACCCGCCGGCGCGGTGAGCATCTGGCCCTGCTCGAAAGCCTGAAAATAGACCTGGCCGCGCTTGGCTTCGAGTACGGCGACCAAGAGACCTGAGGCCGTGGCCAGGGAGGCTCCCATGGCCTCAAGGGTCCCGACCCCGATGACCGGCAGATCAAGGGCGGCCCCCAATCCCTTGGCAAAGGCCAAGCCAACCCGCAGGCCTGTGAATGAGCCAGGGCCGACTGTCACGGCGATTCGGGTCAGGTCGCCAAAGGAAAGCCCGGCTTCGGCAAGGGTTTCGGCGACCAGATCGGCCAGACGTTCCTGATGTCCGCGAGACATCGGTTCAACCAGACGGCTCAACACCTCTCCATCACGCACCAGGGCGGCGGAACAGGCCGACAGGCAGGTATCAAGGGCCAGGGTGATCATGACCGTTTATTCTGAAGGCCGCTTAAAGCGCCTGCTCCACCCGGGTGACTTCGGGGACATAATGCTTGAGCATGTTTTCGACTCCGGCCTTCAAGGTGGCCGACGACGATGGACACCCTGAACAGGCTCCACGCAGGTGCAGCCAGACCACCCCGGTATCCGGCTCGAAACGGCTGAAGAGAATGTCTCCACCGTCCTGAGCCACGGCAGGCCGGATGCGGGTATCCAACAGGTCTTTGATTTCGGCGACCACCTGGGCGGTCTCGCCCTCATAGACCTCATCATCGTGGCCGCTGTTGTCCTGGCCGCCACCATTGAATAGGGCCTTGCCGGAGGTGAAATGATCCATAATCGCCGCCAAGATCGGGGCCTTCACATGCGACCAGTCCACCTCGGGGTCCTTGCCGACGGTGACGAAATCGACCCCAAAAACACGCGGACCACCCCGTCAATCTGGAAAATCTCAGCGGCCAGGGGTGAGATGGCGGCTTCGTCGGCTGTGCGAAAATCCCGGCTGCCCTCTGGAAGGACATCGCGACCCGGCAGGAATTTCAGAACTTCCGGATTGGGTGTGGCTTCGGTTTGAATAAACATCAGCCAGATGTGGCGCGAGACCGGTTGAAGTGCAAGTCACCTGATCTCGGCATGTGATTGAACCGGTCCTGGAAAGGGTGTAACGCGCCGCGCTCAGGGTGGCATTGGGTCGCCGATGGGACCTTTTTTGCGTTCTTGGAGATGAGAGATGGTCGATCGGGCGAGCAAAGCGCAGGAGGCGCCCGAGGAGTCCCATCACCACCCGAAGGCGGAAGGTTTCGCGGCCTTGGCCCTTGGTGCCATGGGCGTGGTCTTCGGCGACATTGGCACAAGTCCTCTATATGCCATGCGAGAGGCCCTCAGCCATGTTCCTGACGGTTCAAACACCATGGGCGTCTTGGGTGTCGTCTCTTTGGTGTTCTGGGCGCTGATCATTGTCGTCACCGTCAAATATGTGATCTTCGTTATGCGGGCGGACAATAAGGGGGAAGGGGGCACCCTGGCACTGATGGCACTAGCCCAGAGGGCGCTTGGTCGGCGGTCTACGGCGGTCTTTGCTCTTGGTGTCTGCGGTGCGGCGCTCTTTTACGGTGATGGGTTGATTACCCCGGCCGTCTCGGTCTTGTCCGCCGTTGAACTTCTGAAGGACGCCCCCGGCGTGGGCGGGATCTTCACGCCTATTGTCCTGCCGCTCGCCGGCGCGATTCTGATCATCCTATTTCTGGTGCAGTCTCGCGGAACGGCCAGCGTCGGCAGATTTTTTGGGCCGATCATGGTGGTCTGGTTTCTGACCCTTGCCGCCCTGGGTATATATCATGTGATCCAGGTGCCCGCGGTGCTGAAGGCGGTAAATCCGTATTACGGCTTTCACCTGTTGTTCAGTCACGGGATTGTCGGATTCATCATTCTGGGTAGCGTCTTTCTCGCCGTCACGGGGGCCGAAGCCCTCTACGCGGATATGGGACACTTCGGAAAAGATCCCATTCGGGCGGCTTGGCTGGGCATGGCCTTACCTTGCCTCCTCATTCAATACTTTGGTCAAGGTGCCCTTGTCCTGGCGCATCCGGAGGCGGTTAAGGATCCATTCTTCGCCATCATTCCTCACGCTGTTTATTGGCCGATCCTTCTGCTGTCCATCGCCGCCACGGTCATCGCCAGCCAAGCCGTGATCACTGGGGCGTTCTCAATGACGCAGCAAGCTGTTCAGTTGGGCTTGTTGCCGCGGATCGACATCCGCCGGACAAGCGAGACTGTGGCCGGGCAGATTTATGTTCCGCAAATCAACACAATGCTTCTCGTCGGCGTTTTGGTCCTGTTGGTTTTGTTCAGGACGTCGTCAAACATGGCGGCGGCCTACGGCATTGCCGTTACCGGAACCATGGTGATCACTGTGATCCTCGAATTCGCGGTGGCCCGGAACCATTGGAAATGGTCGCTGGCCTCGACCCTGATGGTGGTGATACCGCTTTTGATGATCGATCTGAGCTTTCTGGGTGCGAACATGCTCAAGGTCCTAGATGGGGGTTGGTTTCCGCTGCTTTTCGGCTTCACCATCGTTCTCACCATGTGGACGTGGACCCGGGGAACACAGATTTTGGCGGATAAGACCCGGCGCGATTCTTTGCCCTTGCTTGAGTTGATCGAAATTCTCAAGGCGCGACCGCCCCATCGGGCTCCGGGAACGGCTATTTTCCTAACGTCAGACTTGGAAATGGCACCGGTCGCCCTCATGCACAACCTCAAGCATAACAAGGTCCTGCATGAAAAAAATATCATCTTGACCGTTGTTAGCACCGAGACTCCCAGGGTCAAGGAAGACGACCGAGTCAAAATCGACCAAATCAATGACGACTTCAAAAAGGTCACTATTTCCTACGGCTTTATGGAAAGCCCGAACCTGCCCAAGGCCCTGGGTCTGTGTCGTAAGCTCGGCCTGAAGTTCGACATCATGGCCACCAGCTTCTTCCTCGGGCGACGATCCGTGGTGGCCTCGACCCAGTCGGGTATGCCGCTCTGGCAGGACAAGCTCTTCATCTTTTTGATGCGCAACGCCGCCAACCCCACGGACTTCTTTAAGATTCCGCCGGGACGCGTTGTGGAGTTGGGCACCCAGGTCACCGTTTAAGCTACAGACATCGTCACTTGGCGGCCCAACCCCTCCGATTGGTCTTGTGGTGGGGGGCTTTTGCCTCTTAAACGCCGCAACCGAACCCATCGCGCCCGCTAGGCGCATTGATTTGAAGGACGTGCGCCCATGGCCGCCCCCATCAAGAAAGTCGTTCTCGCCTATTCCGGCGGATTGGACACCTCGATCATCTTAAAGTGGCTCCAAACCGAATACGGCGCGGAAGTCATCACCTTCACCGCCGATCTCGGCCAGGGTGAGGAGATCGAACCGGCCCGGGCCAAGGCCCTAGCCGCCGGGGTCAGGCCCGAAAATATCTTTATCGAGGATGTCCGCGAGGAATTTGTCCGGGATTTCGTCTTCCCCATGTTCCGGGCCAATACGGTCTATGAGGGCCAGTATCTGCTGGGCACTTCCATCGCCCGGCCCCTGATCGCCAAGCGCCAGATCGAGATTGCCCGGATGACCGGTGCCGACGCCGTCAGCCATGGGGCTACAGGCAAGGGCAATGATCAGGTGCGTTTTGAGCTTGGCTATTACGCCCTAGAGCCCGACATCCACGTCATTGCCCCCTGGCGGGAATGGGACTTCAAGAGTCGCGAGTCCTTGTTGGAGTTTGCCGAACAGCACCAGATCCTGATTACCAAGGATAAGCGCAACGAAGCCCCATTCAGCGTCGATGCCAATCTTTTGCATTCCTCCTCAGAGGGCAAGGTGCTGGAGGACCCCGCTGTCGAGGCCCCCGAGTACGTGCATATGCGCACCATTTCCCCAGAGGACGCCCCCGATAAGCCCACTATCTTCACCCTGGACTTCGAAAAGGGCGATCCGGTCGCCATTGATGGTGTTGCCCTGTCGCCCGCCACCCTGCTGACCAAGCTCAACCAGCTGGGCCATGATAATGGGGTCGGTCGTCTGGACCTGGTGGAAAATCGCTTTGTGGGCATGAAGTCCCGGGGGGTTTATGAAACGCCGGGGGGAACCATTCTACTGGCCGCCCATCGGGGCATCGAGAGCATCACCCTCGACCGGGGCTCTATGCACCTGAAGGATGAGCTGATGCCCCGCTATGCGTCGCTGATCTATAACGGTTTCTGGTTCGCACCAGAGCGGCAAATGCTGCAAGCCGCCATAGACCACAGCCAGGCCCTTGTGACCGGTCAGGTTCGGGTTAAGTTGTATAAAGGCAATGTGTCGGTCATCGGTCGCACCAGCCTTATTCGCTTTATGATCAGGACCTTGTGACCTTCGAAGAGGGCAAGGTCGCCTATGACCACCGGGATGCTGCGGGCTTTATCAAGCTCAATGCGCTCCGCCTGCGGGTGGCCGCCAAGCGGGACCGGCAACTCTAGCGATACCTTCTAAAAATTGCAGACCGTTGCGCTTACGGCGGTTTACCCCAATGATTGGCGTCAGGGCGTTCCTGAGACGCCGATCATTGGGGAATTCTTATGCAATCACATCTCTTGGTGGCCCTCGTCACCCTTCTATCCATCCTGGCCTATCTCTGGATGGGTCTTCAGGTGGGTGGAGCCCGGCGGAAGTCCGGCATTTCCGCCCCGGCCATGACCGGCGATCCTCTGCTGGAGCGCACTATCCGCGCTCACGAAAACACCCTGGAATGGATGCCGATCTTCATTCCCAGCCTTTGGATCTTCGCCCTGGTGTGGAATGACACCATTGCAGCAGGTATTGGTCTCGTCTGGGTTGTGGGGCGGGTGCTTTATGCCCGGGGTTATGCTGAAGCTGCCGATAAGCGCGAAATGGGTTTCATGATTCAGGCCTTGGCCGCCGCAATCCTGTTGTTCGGTGCCCTTGGAAAGGTCGTCTGGAACCTGGTTCAAGGCGGCGCGCTCTAGAGTGCGTTCCGATAAGTGGGAACCGGATTATCGGATCGAAACGCACTCTAACATCTTGAATGAGAGCCTGTTTATCCCCTAGACGTTTCCGTCTAAAGGGAACAGGCTCT
>NMUI01000174.1 GCA_002221445.1 Phenylobacterium zucineum
TCGATTCGCCGCAACGGATTCGAGTGCGTGTCGGTCGGATTCGCTGCCGAAACCGGCTCGGGCGAGCAGCTTCTCGGTTACGCGAAGTCGAAGCTTGAGGCCAAGGGCTGCGACCTCATTGTTGCTAACGACGTATCTGGCGGCGCCGTGTTTGGCGCTGACTCAAACTCGGTGACGATAGTCGCAAAGGATGGCTCACTGCGCTCGGCTCAGGGCGGCAAGGCGGCGGTTGCAAGGGCCGTCGTCGATGCCGTGGTCGCGCTGATCTAGTCACAAAACGACTCAGTGTCGCCGCCGGCTTTAGACTTGAAGACCTATGAGCGCGTTGAAACTTTTCACTTCTGAATCCGTCACCGAGGGGCACCCAGACAAGGTCTGCGACCAGGTGAGCGACACAATTCTTGACGCTTTGCTCACGCTCGACCCGAACTCACGCGTTGCCGTCGAAACCATGGTGACCACTGGACTCGTGCACGTAGCCGGCGAGGTCACCACCGAGGCCTACGTCGAGATTCCTGACCTCGTGCGCCGCAAGGTTCAAGAGATCGGCTACACGTCTTCTGACATCGGCTTCGACGGCAAGAGCTGCGGAATCTCGGTTTCGATTGGCGCCCAGTCACCTGACATTGCGCAGGGTGTCGACAGTGGAATCGAGGTGCGTGAGGGAGAGTCGCACGACCCTCTAGACCAGCAGGGTGCCGGCGACCAGGGTCTCATGTTTGGCTATGCCACCAACGAGACCAAGACCTACATGCCAACCGCTATTCACCTGGCTCACCGCCTCAGTGAGCAACTTGCCGCGGTGCGAAAGTCGGGTGAGATCGACTTCTTGCGACCAGATGGCAAGACCCAGGTCACCATTGGTTTCGAGGGATCGGTTCCTAAGACCATCGACACCGTCGTCGTCTCGACTCAGCACAACCCAGGCATCGACCTCGCCGACATTCGAGAGGCGGTTGCGAGCCTGGTTATTGACCCAATTTTGGCCGACTCGGGCCTAGACATCTCAGCGGTTCGTCAGTTGATTAACCCAACCGGCAACTTCGTAATCGGTGGCCCAATGGGTGACGCCGGACTCACCGGCCGCAAGATCATCGTCGACACTTACGGCGGCGCATCCCGTCACGGCGGTGGCGCGTTTAGCGGCAAAGACCCATCCAAGGTAGACCGCTCGGCCGCTTACGCAATGCGTTGGGTCGCCAAGAACGTAGTTGCTGCCGGCCTAGCCGATCGCGCCGAGGTTCAAGTGGCATACGCAATCGGCAAGGCTCAGCCTGTTGGCCTGTACGTTGAGACCTTTGGCACGAACAAGGTCGAGACCGCAAGGATCGAGGCCGCTATTAAGGATGTATTCGATCTGCGCCCTAAGGCCATCATCGATGCCCTAGATTTGCTACGCCCAATCTATGCGGCCACCGCAAGCTACGGCCACTTTGGTCGCGAACTTGCAGATTTCACCTGGGAACGACTCGACAAGGTCGCCGACCTGAAGTCAGCGGTCGGTCTCTAATTCGGCCAAGCCCATGGCACTCTTCGCGCAGGTAGCGATCGACTCGGCACTGCCGCAGCTCGACCGCTACTTTGATTACGCGGTGCCAGAGGCGCTACAAGCCGAAATTCGGGTTGGGCAACGGGTTCGCGTGCCCTTCGGTCGCGCTAAATCGCTCCAGGATGCCTTTGTGGTTGGCCTCAGCGACACCATCGACTACCAAGGCAAGCTAGGCGAGATCGACCAATTGGTGTCACCGGCTGTTGTGCTAGACGAAGCGGTGCTCGCGCTTTGCCGTGCGGTGGCTGACCGCCAAGCGGCAACGCTTGCCGACACATTGACCACCGCGATTCCGCCTCGTTCTGTGGCCGTCGAAAAGAAGTGGCTCGAAAGTCTCATTGCTGGCTCGCCCATTACCCCGGCAAAAGCTCACGTCACGGCTGACCTAGGCGACCCGTTACTCGCCGGCGACCGTACCTACCTTTTGGTCGAACCTCGCGGCCGAGAAGTCGCGGGATACCGCCTTCCGGTGTGGGCTCTCGAGGCCATCCGCGTTGCCGCCGCTGAACTGGCACAAGACAAAAGCGCCATCCTGATTGTGCC
>NMUI01000443.1 GCA_002221445.1 Phenylobacterium zucineum
TGTTCCCTTTAGACGGAAACGTCTAGAGGGATAAAACAGGCTCTCATTCAAGATGTTAGAGTGCGTTTCGATCCGATAACCGGTTCCCACTTATCGGAACGCACTCTAGACTTGCCTTCTGGTTTGGGTTTTCAATCAGGTCGATATGCCGCATCAACTTCAGTCTCCTGAGCTTCAGGCCTTTGCAGCGGGTTTTCCGCTGACCCTTCTGCACGGTGGCTTGACGGTCCTTTTTCTGATTTTGGGGGCTGGCTTGTACATCCTGCTGACACCCCACAAGGAAATCGCCCTCATCCGTGAGGGCAATGTGGCGGCGGCCATGTCTCTGGGCGGGGTTCTTCTGGGTCTTGCCATTCCCCTGGCGATCTCCCTGACAGCGTCCACCTCCATGGTCGAGATCGTGATTTGGGGGGCGGCCACGGTGGCGGTGCAGTTGCTGGTTTTCAGAATCGTCGATCTGATTCTGCATGGCCTGCCGCAACGGATTCAGGAAGGTGAAATGGCCTCAGCAACCCTGCTGGTGGCCGCCAAACTCGCCACAGCCATTATTCTTGCTGCAGCCATGCGCGGCTAAGGAGCCCTGGTGCATTTCCCTCGCTTGCCGGACTGGTCGGTTTATCTGATCATTGTTCTTGCCCTGGTGGTGGTTGCCCTGGGTCGGCAGGAGCGGCTGAATGCACCACCTGCGCCACCTCCCCTGCCCAATGAACAGGGTCTGCTGCTCGGGCCCGCCTCAGCCTTTGATCCGGCTGTGGTAGTGGACATGCCCGAAAAGACCGAACCTGCGGTGGGCACCGCCTTTTCCATAGCTGACCGGGGGATCTGGGTGACGGCCCGGCATGTGGTGGAGGGCTGCGCCAAGGTCGCCATTGTGGTGGGTGAGGGCCGGGGGGTGGCGGCGAAGGTGCATATTGATCCCAAGGGCGATGCCGCCATCCTGATCACCGAAGGTGGGGCCTCACCCCTGCCGCTCGGCCTAGACCGAGGCCTGCGACGGGGTGATCGGGCCTATCATCCCGGCTTTCCCCAGGGGCGACCGGGTGAGGCCACCTCCCGGCTGCTGGGCCGGGAAAACCTCGTCATTCGGGGCCGGGGTGCGCGGACGGAGCCGGTCCTGGCTTGGGCGGAAACGGGCAGGACTGAAAATCTGGTTGGTGATCTGGAGGGGTTGTCCGGGGCCCCGGCCCTGGACAGTGCCGGCCGGGTCATCGGCGTTACGGTGGCGGAAGCCCCGCGCCGCGGCCGGATTTACACCACCGCCCCCGAAACCCTGTCGCACGCCATAAGTGACTCCCGCCAACCCCTGGGAGGCTTTGCGGCAGGGGAGTCCGTTACCCCTGGCAATTATGGCATTGTCGCCGACGGACTGCGTCGTGACCTGCGGGTAGCCCAGGTCATCTGCCTTTCCGCTACCTGACCGATAAGGGCTTACGCGCTATCGCAGATCGCCCTTATCATTAGAGTGCGTTCCGATAAGT
>NMUI01000175.1 GCA_002221445.1 Phenylobacterium zucineum
GTGCGGCCGCGTGCGCCACCAAAGGCAGAGCCCTTCCACACCCGACCAGTGACAAGTTGGAAGGGGCGGGTGGTGATTTCCTTACCGGCTTCGGCCACGCCGATGATGATGCTCTCACCCCAACCACGATGACAGGCCTCCAGCGCCTGACGCATGACCGTGGTATTGCCTGTGCAGTCGAAGGTGTAGTCGGCTCCCCCGCCGGTCAGGGCTACAAGATGGGCGACAATGTCGTCTGAAATGTGCATGGGATTTATGAAGTGGGTCATGCCGAACCTGCGGCCCCAGGCCTCACGGTCTGGATTGATATCGACGCCGATAATCATGCCGGCCCCAACCAGACGAGCCCCTGAATGACATTCAGACCAATACCGCCCAGGCCGAAGACGATAACACTGGCACCTGGCTCAACCCCTGCCGTATTAACCACCGCCCCGACCCCGGTGGTGACGCCGCAGCCGATATAGCAAGCCTTGTCGAAGGGGGCATCGGGGCGAATCTTGGCCAAGGCAATTTCGGGCAGGACCGTGTGATTAGCGAAGGTGGAGCAGCCCATATAGTGGGTGATCGAACGGCCCTTGTAGGAGAAGCGGCTGGTGCCGTCCGGCATGACACCCCGACCCTGGGTGGCACGGATCGCGGTGCAGAGATTGGTCTTACGCGACAGGCAGCTTTTGCATTGGCGGCATTCTGGCGTGTAGAGCGGAATGACGTGATCGCCGGGCTTGACTGAGATGACGCCCTGTCCGACCTCCAACACCACCCCGGCCCCTTCGTGGCCCAGTATGGACGGGAAGATGCCCTCCGAATCCAAGCCATCGAGGGTGTAGGCATCGGTGTGACAGACCCCCGTGGCCTTGATCTCCACCAAGACCTCACCAGGGCGGGGACCTTCGAGATCGACCTCGATGATGTCCAGAGGTGTCATGGCCTGGAATGCAACGGCGGCGCGGGTCTTCATCAGCGGGTCTCCGGTTCTGCGTGGCAGACCATGTCGAAGGTCGCGCCCGCAGACAAGACAGCACACCCCTTAAGGCCCACCACCGGTCGCTGCACCCCGGCAGAAATGGCCGATTCGGCGCTCGCGACTCACCACCGAAAGATGACATCGAAGTGTCGATGTCAGGGAATTTTTGGGAAATCGTGGCGCAATTGTGGCGAAGCTATTTCACCCCACCGCAGAGCTTTGAAACAAACTCCCTAGCCCCGTCCTTGCATGGCGAATCTGCGGCCCCAGTCCTCCTGGACTCTAGGGTCGGCGGGACTCCCCCGCACACGACGGAGCAAGCCGTGCAAATTTATGGAATATCAAATAGTTATGAGGCATCTGGGGTCCAGAAGGCCCTTATGTCCCTGGTTCATCAGGCATCTGCCGGAACCCAAAACACCGGGCAGGTCTTGCCGGGCAATGATCAAGATTCTGATGATGGTGGTCCCCGGCCACCGCCGCCAAAGTCAAACGGTCAGGCCTCAAGCCAGTTCGCCTCCAGCACTCTGGCCAGCCTGCTTAGTGTCCAACAGCAGCCCAGCGCCTCCGATTTCGCCTCAAAACTGATCGGACAGGTGGACGCCAACGGTGATGGAAGCCTCAGCCTGGATGAGATTAAGGCGACCCTGGAAAAGGCAGGTTTGACCAAGACCTCATCGGCCTCCGGGTCGTCCGGTACCGATCCCTTGGCGGACGCCTTCGGCAAGCTGGACAGCAATCAGGACGGTAAGCTGGATACCAGTGAGTTGACCAGCGCGTTGGAGACCATGATGAAGGCCCATCACGGCCACCGGCATGGTCCGCCCCCACCGCCGCAGGAGGCGACATCTGCCGTCGCAACCACAGACGGCACGGCAACGGCGCCCTCTTCAGCAATTCCGACGGTCAGCACGTCCGCCGCCGCCGGCGGTTAGAGCGGCAAACGCACCCTGGCCGTCAGTCCTTTGGGGTTGACGGCCAGGACAACGTCACCGCCGTGGGCTCGGGCGATAGAGCGCGCCACAGCCAGACCCAGACCAACACCGCCGCCGTCAAGGGTCCGGGCACCCTCGGCCCGATAGAATGGTGTAAATACCCGCTCCAGCTCAAACGGTGTCAGGCCGGGCCCGCGATCTGTGATCTCGACCAGAGCCTCTCCATCCTGGATTGAAAGCCTGAGCCGGGCTTCCCCGCCATACTTCACGGCATTATCCACCAAGTTGCCGAACAGCCGGGTCAGACCCAAGCTGTCGGCTTGGATGGTGACGCCCTCGCCATCCTCAAGAGAGACCGCCTGCCCCATCAAGGCGGCATCGTCCACCACGCATTCCAAAAGGGAGCGAAGGTCCATCTGCTCTCGCGGACGACCGGCACTGGCATCGCGGATGAAGGCCAAGACGGAGGTGATCATCTGCTCCATCTGTCCGACATCTGCCAGAACCGCTGCCTTCAAGTCAGGCGGGGCAGACTCAAGCTTAAAACGAATGCGCGCCAAGGGGGTCCGCATATCGTGGCTGATGGCCCCGACCATGCCGGTGCGGTCTTCGATATAACGCTTGAGGCGAGCCTGCATATTGTTGAAAGCCCGGGCCGCCGCGCCGATTTCTGCAGGCCCGGACAGGGGCAGGATCGCGCCGGTGGGGTCACGCCCCAGGGCTTCAGCCGCCTGGGCGAAGGCGCTAATCGGGGCGGTGATCCGCCATGCGAACAGATAACCCAGGGGTGCCGTCAACAGCGCGCAACCCGTAAGCCAAAGCAGAAGCCGCTTTTGCCACGCATTAGGAAAGGGATCGGGGCCGGGCTCCACGACTGTCCAGCGCCCATCCTGTCCGCGCACGGCGGCTATGAAATTATTCATCAGAACCCCACCGCCAAAACCGGTCATGCCATGCCGATGCGGTAAGGGTGGGGGCCTGGGACCTAGCGGGTCGAAAACCAGTTGCGGCGGCGGGCGACGGTGCCACCGGAACCCCGGGGGTTTGACAGTTAGCACCACGTCACCGGGGTTGACACCCAGGAGCGCGGCCAAATGGAAACACGGGTCTTCCCCTATGGGCCAGGGCAGAATCGGTCCTGATGATCCTGGCTTGGTTGGAGATACGGATCTCACAAGAGGCTGACCGGTCCGGGTTTTCAGACTGCCCCCTTTCAGAGCCCGAGCGATCTCCTCCAATCGATAGATGGGGCGGGGCGGCGGTGGTGTCATGACCAACATCACGAAGGTCAGGATCTGGGCGATAATCAGGGTAAGGATCAGCAGACTCATCAACTGAAGAGCGATCGGCATCCCCTGGCGCTTATGGTGCATCGGCCCTGTCACGGACGCGTCACCTTGGCATCAAACAAATATCCGGCCCCTCGATAGGTGCGGATAATGTCCTGTGCGGCACCCTCATTAAGTTTGCGCCTCAGGCGACTGATCTGAACATCGATGGCGCGGTCAAAGACATCGGCTTCAGCCCCGCGGGCACCCTCGATCAACTCATCCCGGGACAGGATACGCTGAGGGTTGGCGAGAAACACGCATAGCAAGGCGTACTCGCCGCCGGTCAGGATGACATTAACCCCGGCAGGGGTTTTTAAGCTGCGACGCAAGCCATCAAGGGCAAACCCATTGAAATAGGTCGTCCGCCCCTTGGGTCCGGCCGCGGCGGGTGACTCCTCCCGCCGCCGGATAACAGCCCGCACCCTAGCTAAGAGTTCCCGAGGGCTGCAGGGCTTGGGCAGGTAATCATCGGCCCCGAGTTCAAGGCCCAATATGCGATCAATCTCTTCGCCCATGGCCGAGAGTATGATGACCGCGGGCCCACCGGTTTCAGACAATCTGCGACAAATACTCAACCCATCCTCGCCCGGAAGCATGACGTCGAGCACAATCAGGTCGATGGAGGTCCTTTGCAGGACCGCATCCATGGCTTCGGCATCAACCGCCACATGAACCACATAACCGTGCTGGCCGAGATAGTCGGCGATACCTGAGCGTAGATCACCGTCATCATCGACAATCAGAATATGCAGCGGGGGTTGATCCATCGGACGGAGCCACTCCTGCAGGACGGAAGCCCGGGCGATCTTATCCGCAGATCGCCCGTCTTGCCCAGCGGGTGTAAGGTTTAACGATGGCCCTTCATCATGCCGCGGGGGCCATCCTCACCGGCCGGGCCGTGCCGTCCCGGCATTCCACGCAGACGCACCAGGGCGTCGAACACTTGCTGCTGGTCTGAACTGAGCGTGGCGTAGAAGGTGCGGACGGCAGTCTCCATCTTGGCGTGTCGGGCGGCCATGGCGGCCATGTGCTTATCCATCATGTCGAGATGCTGCAGGGCACCGCCGGCAACGGGGGGTCTATCGGGCATAGTCGTGGGGGGTGGCGGTGGGGTCATGGCATTTTCAAAGGTCAGCCAGGCCTGCTCCTGATCCGGGCGCAAGCGCAAAATCGTGTGCATATCCTTGGCCATCTGAGCCTTGTGTTCGGCCATGGCCTTTTCCATGTCCGGCGAAGGCGGGAGCATATGACCCATGGACATCATGCCGCCGGGCGGCGGCGGCCCCATCTGTGCCAAGGCCGGGGCGGCCAGGGACGTCAGCGCCAGGGTCGCGAGCGAAACGCAAAGAGCAGTTGAGAGACGCGGAAACATCATAATCCTCCGGTGTGAATGTTGAATCATATTTGCACGAAGGAGCCGCGGGAGAATTTCCGACCTTGCGGCAATTCTGAAACAGTTGAGACACGAACTGCGCCCTCAACCCCACAGGACGGCAGACAAAATACCGCACAACCGACCTTAAGACTCTGAAATTTGGGTCTGTCAGATGCGCAAAGTCGAAGATCATAGGCCGATCGGTAACCTTTTATTCAAAGCAAATCCGCTATGTCTGACGTTGGGATAGGGCTGGACTGAATAAGGATCACGTCGTGTTCCGAACGACCCTTGTGAACGACACCTTCACGAGTCTGAGCGCGCATTCTGTGAAAGTGCGGATCCAAGTGACGACCGAAGATGCAAGGTCATGCTGCGGGCCGGAATGGTTTCGCCAAATTGAGGACACCTGATGACCGCTGCCGATGCCGCCACCTCTCCCCACCGGCTCAGCCTCATTCCGAATCTGGATCTACAAGCCGCCGAGCCCTTGCGCGCCGAACTTATGGCCTTGCGCGGCCGGCCCCTGACCATTGACGCTGCTGATGTGAACCGGCTAGGCGGACTTTGCCTCCAGGTTCTGATATCCGCCCGTAAGATCTGGTCTGAAGACGGGCACGCCTTCACGGTAGAGCGAGCTTCTTCGACATTCTCAGACCAATTGGCGGGGTTTGGCGGCCCCGACCTGAATAGCCCCCTGGAAGGATCACATACGTGAGCAAGACAGTACTGACCATTGATGACAGCCGCACCATGCGGGAAATGCTGAACTACGCCTTGGTGGAAGCGGGTTATAAAGTCCTACAGGCGGTCGATGGTGTGGAAGGGCTTGAAGTCCTCCAGGCAAAGGGTGACGAAATCGACGTGGTCATCACCGACATCAACATGCCGCGCATGGATGGATTTGGCGTGATCGAGGGGGTTCGGGCCGACCCTAATCATCGGGCGACCCCCATTCTTGTCCTGACCACAGAGAGCGACGCCGCCAAGAAGGAACGTGCCCGGTCGGCCGGTGCCACTGGCTGGATCGTCAAACCGTTCAGCCCCGTCAAACTGGTCGAAGCTGTTCGCAGAGTCGCCGCTTAATCCTGACTGCAGATTCGGAGCGTACCCTTGGATCCGCTAGAGAGCATCAAACAGACCTTCTTCCAGGAATGCGACGAACTGTTGCAGGACGCCGAACAAGGCCTTTTGGCTATGGAGGCTGGCGACACCGACTCAGAGACCATCAATGCCGTTTTCCGAGCGGTTCACTCGGTTAAGGGTGGTGCGGGGGCATTCGGTCTGGACGATCTGATTCGTTTCGCTCACGTCTTTGAAACCGTTATGGACGAGCTGCGCTCGGGCAAGATGGAGTTGACCGACGAAGTCGCCAAGACCCTGCTCAGAGCTGCTGACATTCTGGTCGATTTGGTGAACGCTGCCCGTGACGGTGGTGCGGCGGATGACTCTCGCACTTCTGGTATGATTGGAGAGCTCCGTGCCCTGATTGGTCAGGAGGGTGAGGAGGAAGAGGAGGACATTGAGGACGATTTCGATTTCGTTCCGCAAGCCGTTTCCGTCGGCATGGACGGTGTCGTGGCCCCGGCCCAGTTGGACTTGCCACCCCCGACGATGATCGAACCACCTGCATCGGAGGCGGGAAAGCCGGTCTGGCAAATCCTATTTGCGCCAAGGGCAGAAATGTATGCCAAGGCCAATGAAGCGGGTTTGCTGCTGCGTGAACTCTCAAGATTGGGAGACATGCAGGTCCATCTCGACGACAGCCGCCTGCCGCCACTCGACCAGATCTCCGCTGAAGAGGCCTATCTCAGTTGGTCGGTGAACCTGACCACCGATGCCGACGAAAAGACAATCCGTGAGGTCTTTGAATTCGTTGAAGATGATATCAGCCTGACCATCACCCGGATCAATGGCGGGGCCGCTGGACCCGACACCTCGCAGATGACGGACGATGAACGCGCAGCCGCGTCCGCCGCAGCCCCCCTGGATGTCCGTGCCCTCTTGGCAAAGGTCACCGGCTCAGCGCCGGTAGATACGCCGGCCCCCTCCAAGTCGGAACCGCAATCTGGCGACGAAAAAGCAAAGGCATCTGCCGAAACCCCTCTGGATATTGCAGCCCTGATTTCCAAAGCCCAGAGCGTAACACCCACAGCTTCTGCCCCGAAGGTAGCTAAACCTGCTTCGCCTAAGCCGGCACCTGTCGCGAGCGCGCCCGCCGCAGCGACCTCCCCCGCCACCGGTG
>NMUI01000176.1 GCA_002221445.1 Phenylobacterium zucineum
CCCACTTATCAGAACGCACTCTAAGTCTGGGTTAGAATACTGAAACTCAGACAGATGCCGTTTTTTGTATTCTAAAACAGAATCCTAGGGACAGATCTTCCCGGCACAGCAATTTCCAGCCCATCTGTCCGATGAAATGAGGAACGTCAATTTTCGCCATAGGGTCGTCGGCATAGAGGATCAGGGTCGCCCCGTTTGGGGCGTCTTCTGCGGCCCGTCGCAGGCGTAGGGTCGGGACGGGACAGTGATGACCCCGTGCCTCAATGACAATCTCAACAGGCTCTGCCATCCGAATTAGATCGCCGTGGTTGGACGGAAATCCGCTAATCCTTCCGAGGTGCCAGAATGTCACCCAAGCGATCCGGCGTCTCTGTAATGCGCTCCAGGCGGGGATAGCGAAGTCCCCCCTTATAAGCCAGCTGAACAAGTTTATAGTGTTCGCCTGTCCTGACGATCAGGTTTATGACCCCCGATGTCTTAGCTGTCGTGACGGCGTCTTTCAGTCGCTCCTGATCAAACGCCATACCATTTACGGCCACGATTTTTTGTCCGACCGCCAAACCGGAATTGAAAGCGGGCCCTTCCCAGAATACCCCCGTCAGTTCCCCGTCCTTATTCACTGACAGACCCAAGGAATAGGTGAGGTCAGCACTCTTGCGGCGAAGCTCTGTGCTGGTGAAATAGGCAGTCGGCGTTTCGGTATAAACCAGCTTGTAGCCGCCGCGGGCCAAGCCATCGAGAGGGGCTCCAGGGCCATGGCCGTCAAGGCGGGTCTTTAGGAAACTTGCCCAGTCATAGGCAACCACACTGTTCAAGGTCGAAACCACGTCTTCGAACCGGTAGGTCAGCTGACCCCAGTCGCCGTCATTGACCCCAAAAAATGCCTTGGCAAAAGTATCGAGGGATTTGGCACCCCCGGTTTTTCCCGAATAAGCGTGTCAGCATCCAGCCAGATCAGTTGTCCTTCGGAATAATAATCCTCGCTTCTCTGCCAGCTGGTCCAACCCTGCGGTCGCCTTTGGGCAATCACCGGATCATTGGTAGTATCGCTCATTTGCCGCCAGACCCGACCGATACGATGGTCATAGGTCGCCGCCGTAGAGGCAATGGCGTCAAGGGCTTCCTGTTTAGTCAACAAGCCGGAGCGGGCCGCCAGAATATAGCCCCAATACTGAGTTTGACCCTCATAGACCCACAGCAGGCTGCCTCGCATGGGGACGTTGAAATTCGCGGTCCAAAGATCTGCGGGCCTACGATATTTGCCATTCCATGAGTGGGTATATTCGTGCGGCAGGAGATCGCGGGCCGTCGGCAGCTTGTCCCAATCTTGAAAATAACGTGGGTTTGAGCCGTTTTCGCTGGATCTTTGGTGCTCCAGTCCAATGCCACCCATCCGGTCTGTCAAGGCCAGCAGCATGTCATAGTGGTCGTAGTGACGGGCACCATACAAACGATCGGCCTGGGTAATCAGATTACGGTGGGCCTGGAGTTGGGTGGGGCTGATGTCCAACTGATAGGCTTCATCGGCCATCATGTTGAGGGTGATCCTTGAGCGACCGCCTGGATCAAGATCGATCTTCTTGAAATACCGTCCGGCGAATATGGGAGAGTCCACCAAGGTATCCAGGCCAACAGCTTTGAAGGTTACCGTATCGCCCGCGATCGCCGATGCCTCCAGCGCCGTGCCGTAATTCCAGCCGTTGGGCAATTTGACCTGGGCCTCGATGGAGATCTGCCGGGAGAAATAGCCAGCCGGATAGAGCAGCATATTGTTCCACTGTAGGTTCAGCATCTCCTGGGTAACGACGACCCGACCCTGGTCAGTGGCCGTGGGGGAGAGATGTTGAAATTCAAGCTCCAGCACCTTTACGCCCGTCGGCACATCCACATGGAAGGCGGCAACCGCCACCGGATCACGAACCCACTCTAGGCGCTTACCGTTCGCGGTGATGATCAGCCCGGCGAGTTTGTCCAACTGTCCTGTTGCCGAGTGATTACCCGGCAACCACATGGGAAATAGCAGGGTCATCGGTCCGGACGCTGCGACGGGAACAGTCTCTCGAACCCGGAAAATGCGCCGGTCAAGATCGGTCGCATCAATCGAGAGCTTGATGAGCCCAGGATAGGGCTTGTCCTGAGGCACCTCAATGGCGGGAGGCAAAGGCAAGGGAGCCGGGCCGGTGGATTGGGCGTAGGCCGGGGCAGACACGGCCGCAAACACGGCAGCGAGGAGAACGGGTTTCAACTGAGGCCTCAAGACGTAAAATTGGGGATAGGCAATGTGCCCCGGCGCAACCTGCTGCGAGCCGGGGGTAGGCTTTCGATTCAGGTCGCAGAGTCCACCGATAGAGTCTCGCGAAGTTCGCGTTTCAAAAACTTGCCGCTGGCATTGCGGGGCAGGGGCTCTGACCTGATCCAGATATAACGAGGGGCCTTATGCTTGGCGATCAGCGCCACGCAATGACTGCGAAGCTCATCGGCCGTGGCGCTCATGCCGGAACGGAAGACCACTGCCACGCCGACTTCCTCACCGAGGCGGTCGTCCGGAACGCCAAATACCGTACATTCAGCTATCGCCGGGTGACGATAAAGGGTCGCCTCTACTTCTGCACAATAGATATTTTCACCGCCGCGCAGGACCATGTCCTTCTTCCGATCGACGATATAGATGAAGCCGTCATCGTCGATGCGGGCCACATCGCCGGTATGCAGCCAGCCGTTGGTGATGGACTCTGCGGTGGCCTCCGGGCGGTTGATATAGCCCTTGATCACGGGTGAGCCGCGCACCCAAAGTTCGCCCACTGAACCGGGAGGCACGGTATTTCCGGCCTCATCCACACACCTTGCTTCAAAGCTCGGCATGGCCGGGCCACAGCTGTCCGGGCGGTCGACGAAAAAGTCAGCTGAGACCGAGGTAATGATCCCACAGGTTTCCGTCATGCCATAGCCGGTGTTTGGGCGCGCCGTGGCGACCTGACTGTCGATCTTGGCCACCAGATCCGGCGGCAACTGTGCCCCGCCGCCGCCGAGGCTGAGCAGGCTGGACGTGTCACGGGTCGCAAATTCGGGATGCGTGATGACTTCCCGCGCCATAACGGGAACCCCACTCATGGCGGTCACCCTTTCCCGCTCAATGAGTTTCAGCGCCTCACCAGCGTCCCAGCGGTACATCAGCACCATGGTTCCACCCGCCGCGGTGGTTGCGTAGGCTCCGCAATTATTGGCCGTGACGTGGAAGAGTGGTGTGGTGATCAGCGCCACCGGGATCGGTGGGGTCACGGTGGGATCGGGCACAATTCCGGTTCCGCGCTGCGTGGCAAGGGCTGTCACCTGGCCGGAGAACATCATGTTGAACAGATTAGCGACGCACCCGCGATGGGTCAGCTGGGCCCCTTTCGGAAAGCCGGTTGTGCCGGAGGTGTAGAAGATGCACGCGTCAGCATCAGGATCAATCTCTGCCGCCGGTATGTCGCCGCCCGTTGTCAGGACCTGCGACCAGGGCAGGATGTCGTCGGCTGGCTTACAACGCACACCGACCAGGGTGATGCCATCGGCCATGGAGGGGTTTTCCCGAATCCGGGCCATGCGTTCTTCATCACAGAAGGCGACCTTGGGGGCGGAATCCTTGAGGGCGTAGTTCAGTTCATCGGCCGTCCACCAGGCATTCACACCAACAGCGGCGACGCCGATGGAAACGCAGGCCCAATAAAGCAGCATCCATTCGGGATAGTTGCGCATGGCAATGGCGACCCGGTCGCCGGATTTCACGCCATTAGCCAACAGCCAGTTGCAGACCGAGGCAACCACCTTGTGGGCTTCGCCATAGGTAATCCGCTCGCCCTCATAGACGATATAGGTACGGTCGGCATAGGCCGTTGTGGACAGCCACACGGCGCGGATATTGGGCGGCGCAGTCTTATAGCATCGCAGGGGATTGCCGCGCACGATCTCGGTGATAATTTCGAAGGGCGCGCCCGGTGCCGTGAGTTCCGCCCAAGCCGACTTCAGTTCCTGATAGTGCAATCCGAACCCTCCCAAATGATATAGCCCGCCGTCTGTCCTGTTGTCTGACCAGATCGGCTTTTCAAGAACTATCGCAATCTCTCGGCGGTATCCATCCGCGAGCTATAGAAAGGCAAGTCCTGATGGCGTTCACATGATTGCCGTCTGGTCTAATGCCCGCACCCTGGGCTATCCTGTTATCAAACAGGTGTCGGGAGGACGCAATTCATGGCCAATTCGGTCGCCGCTCAGGAATCCTATGACGTTGTCATCGTCGGTGCGGGATTTTCTGGTCTTTATCTGCTGCATAAACTTCGCGGCCTAGGCCTCACAGCCAAAATTTTTGAGGCAGGCGAAGGCGTCGGCGGGACCTGGTATTGGAACCGTTATCCGGGAGCCCGGGTTGATATTGAGAGCCAGGAATACTCCTATTCGTTCTCCCCCGAGCTTGAGGATGAGTGGGTGTGGAGCGAGCGATATGCCACCCAACCCGAATTACTCCGTTATGTGAACCATGTAGCTGATCGTTTCGATCTGCGCCGGGACATCAAATTCGACACCCGAGTAATCTCAGCGCATTTTGATGACGGGTCCCACCGGTGGCGGGTTCAGACCCATCGCGGAGATGATGTTGTTGCCAAGTACTGTGTCATGGCCACCGGCTGTCTGTCGGTAACCAATGAGCCTAGGTTCCCCGGCGTCGAAACCTTCAAAGGCAACTCCTACCACACCGGACGTTGGCCCCATGACGGGGTGGATTTCACCGGCAAGCGGGTGGCTGTCATCGGTACGGGCTCATCGGCGATTCAATCCATCCCGCAGATTGCGACCCAGGCGGCCCACCTGCATGTCTTTCAGCGCACACCGAACTTCAGCGTTCCCGCCCACAATGGCCCGCAAAATCCGGAAAAGCTGGCGGACTGGAAGGCCAACCGAGACGCCTATCGTCAAATGGCCCGGGAATCGGGGGCGGGCATTGTGGCAGTGGAGGCTTCCGAAGCCTCAGCCCTGCAAACCCCTGCTGAGGAACGCCAGGCTGTCTTTGAAAAACGCTGGGCGCGGGGCGGTTTTGCCCTTGGCGGGGCCTTTATAGACGTCATGGTCAATCTCGACGCCAATGCTCTGGCGGCGGAATTCGTTCACAACAAGATCCGCAGTATCGTAAAAGACCCGGAGACCGCCGAAATCCTCTGTCCCAAAGGCTATCCCTTTGGAACCAAGCGCCTTTGTGTCGACACCGGCTATTACGAGACCTTCAACCGCGACAATGTCACCCTTGTGGATCTGACCAAGGGAGCGATCACGGCCATTACGTCGACCGGAGTCCGGACTGAGACGGCAGACTATGATTTTGATGCCATCGTCTATGCCATCGGCTTTGACGCCATGACCGGCGCCCTGAATAATATCGACATTAAAGGCCGGGCCGGGGAGCGACTTCGGGAAAAATGGGCTGATGGTCCCAAAACCTATCTGGGGCTGATGGTGGCAGGCTTTCCCAACCTGTTCCTGGTCACCGGGCCCGGCAGTCCTTCGGTTCTGTCCAACATGATGGTTTCGATTGAACAACATGTCGACTGGATCACCGATTGTATCGGCTATCTCAATCAGCGCCAGATCGGTGTCATTGAAGCCACCCGAGCGGCGGAAAACGGCTGGGTCGCCCATGTGAACGAGGTGGCGGATATGACCCTCTATCCCCAGGCCAACTCCTGGTATCTGGGGGCCAATGTCCCCGGCAAGCCCCGGGTCTTCATGCCCTATGTGGGTGGAGTCGGACCTTATCGTCAGATTTGCGCCGATATTGCCGCCAAGGGTTATGAAGGCTTTGCGCTTGGGACGGACACGCCGGCAGGCTGACCCGGATTATGGGAATAAAACAGTTGTTTGATTTTCTCGCAATTTGCTCCAAAGCTAAAGACAATCGCGATCAATCCGAAACCCGATGGGAGTGAAACCATGAGCGTGTCCACAGCCGATAAGGCCGATTCCAGCTTCGCGCTGAACCCGATGGATGAACTGAATGACCTGCGGATGTCCGCCAAGGCCTTGCCCCTGCTGGACCATGTGAAGCGGTTCATCCGGGAAACGGTCAACCCCATGTCCGAGGAGTTTGAGCGTCTCGGTGAGGGCAAGACCGACATCTGGTCTTACGCCCCCGGCCAGCTTGAGGTGCTTGAGGCCGCGAAGGACAAGGCTAAGGCCGAGGGTCTGTGGAATTTCTTCCTGCCCAATGCCGAGACCGGCGAGGGCCTTGCCAATCTGGACTATGCCTACATCGCCGTGGAACTGGGCAAGAACCGCATGGCATCGGAGTGCATGAACTGCGCAGCACCTGATACCGGCAATATGGAAGTATTGGAGCGGGTCGGCACGCCTGAGCAAAAAAGAAGTGGCTTGAGCCCTTGCTGCGCGGCGAAATCCGTTCAGCCTTCGCCATGACTGAGCTGCATTCCGCCTCATCGGACGCCAAGAATGTCAATACCCGCGCCACCCTGGTGGGCGATGAATATGTCATCAATGGCGAAAAGCACTATATTTCGGGAGCTGGGGACCCCCGCTGCAAGATCATGATCACCATGGTCCAGACCAGCCCGGACGGTCCGCCCAATCTGCGTCAGTCGCAAATCCTAGTACCCACCGATGCCCCCGGCGTGAAAATCATCGGCGGCCAGCAGGTGTTTGGCGATCCTGACGCCCCCCATGGCCACATGCACATTGTGTTCGACAATGTCCGGGTTCCCGCATCGAACATGCTGCTCGGCGAAGGCCGCGGCTTTGAAATATCGCAGCTTCGCCTAGGTCCAGGCCGTATTCATCACTGTATGCGCGCCATCGGATCTGCGGAAAAGGCTCTGGACCTGCTGGTGTCCCGCGGCCTGACCCGCACCGCCTTCGGCAAACCCCTCGTTCAACTGGGCGGCAATCTGGAAATCATTTCCCGCGCCCGGATCGATATCGAAGCCATGCGCCTGATGGTCCTCAAAGCCGCCAAGGCCATGGACGTGCTGGGCAACCAAGAAGCTCGCGTCTGGATCCATATGGTCAAGGCCATGGTGCCTGAGCGGGTCTGTCAGATCATTGACCAAGCTATCCAAATGCACGGTGCCCTTGGCGTATCGCAGCACACTCCGCTTGCGCGTATGTACGCAAACACTCGCACCCTGCGCATTGCTGATGGTCCCGATGAGGTGCACCACATGGTGGTCGGGCGTAACGAGCTACGCCAGTACCGCGAAGTGCCGGAGGACAAGTCGCTCTACGCGACCTTCCGTCACGGCTAGAGTGCGTTCCGATAA
>NMUI01000444.1 GCA_002221445.1 Phenylobacterium zucineum
TGTCCGTCGTCAGAACATTCGGCACAGATCGCGGCTTAGATTAGCGGAGTGCGGACCTCGTCTGGGGGTGGATGTTAGGCGGCGAGCTTGCGGTGTTGCAAGCGCCGATGCTCGATGGTCTGTCGCTTGATCCTTTCACGCTGTTGGATGATGGCTGGTGCCCTGCCGAAGTAGGCATCGGCGGGCGTCACGTTGTTCAGGCTCTCGTGGTAACGCTGGTGGTTGTAGTGCTCGACGAAGGCCTCGATCTGGGCTTCGAGATCGCCAGGCAGGAAGTAGTTTTCCAGCAGGATGCGGTTCTTCAGGGTCTGGTGCCAGCGCTCGATCTTGCCCTGGGTTTGGGGATGGCACGGTGCGCCGCGCACATGGCTCATCTTCCGGGCCTCGATATATTCGGCCAGTTCGCCCGCGATGTAGCTGGGGCCGTTATCGCTGAGCAGCCTGGGCTTGTGTAGCACCGTGGCGCTGTCGCAGCCGGAGGCCGCCAGGGCGAGGTCCAGCGTGTCGGTCACGTCCTCGGCCCGCATGTTGGTGCACAGCTTCCAGGCGATGATGTAGCGAGAGAAGTCGTCGAGCACGGTCGACAGGTACATCCAGCCCCATCCGATGATCTTGAAGTAGGTGAAGTCGGTTTGCCACATCTCGTTGGGACGGGTGGTCTTGGTATGGAACTCGTTCGCCGCCTTGATCACCACATAGGCCGGGCTGGTGATCAGATCATGAGCCTTCAACAGGCGGTAAACCGTGGATTCCGACACGAAGTAGCGCTTCTCGTTGGTGAACCGCACCGCCAGTTCGCGGGGGCTCAGATCGGTCTCTTCCAGCGCCAGTTCGACGATCTGGTCCTGGATGTCGCCGCCGATGCGGTTCCACACTCGGCTCGGCGCCGATGGCCGATCCTCCAGCGCCTCCGGCCCGCCTTCAAGGTAGCGATCATACCAGCGGTAGAACGTCCGGCGGGCGATGCCGAGCTGGTCCAGCGTGCGTTTGGCAGGCAGGTGCGACTGCTCGACGATCCTGATGATCTCAAGCTTCTCGGATGCGGGATACCTCATTCGTCGTCGCCCCCATCCGCGATCATGCTTTTTTCAGCAGACGGTTTTCGAGCGTCAGGTCCGCCACGCATTCCTTCAAGGCGCGGGCCTCGCGGCGCAGGTCCTGCACCTCGCCGGTGGTCGCGGCTCGAGCGGTGTCGCCGGCCAGGCGCCGCTTGCCCGCTTCCATGAACTCCTTCGACCAGGTGTAGTACAGGCTCTGGGCGATGCCTTCCTTGCGGCACAGCTCCGCAATGCTGTCCTCGCCGCGCAGCCCATCGAGCACGATGCGGATCTTGTCCTCGGCCGAGAAATGGCGACGCGTCTGCCGCCGAATATCCTTCACAACACGCTCAGCAGGGGCCTTTGCCGGCGATTTTTCAAGGAGGGTTGGGGCTTCATCTTCGTTCCTTCGTCACTACGACGAAGCCCAACCTCCTTAAATCACAACCTCAAATCTGTGCCATTGGCGCTGACGGCGGACA
>NMUI01000017.1 GCA_002221445.1 Phenylobacterium zucineum
AATCGTTACCGTGACAATGCCGTGCCAATGCCGCTGCCGCAGACCCCCGAATCACTGGCCAAAGGAGTGATTGATGGCGCGTTGATCCCATGGGAAGTTTCGCCCGCGTTGAAGTTGGAGGAAATCGCACAGTTCCACACCGAACTGGATCCATCGTCGGGCCAGATCTCAAACTCGGTATTCATCTTTGCAATGAACCCGGCCAAGTATAACAGCCTGCCGCCCGACTTGAAAAAGGTTATCGACGCAAACAGCGGGCCCGAGGCGTCGGCTTGGGTAGGAAGGGTGTTCGCCGAGTCCGGGCTGCCCGGACGCAAGATCGCCGCGGATCGCAAGAATATCTTCTACACAGTGCCGGCTGCGGAAGTTCAACGCTGGCAAGCGGCTTCTGAAGGTGTCGTGGCCGAATGGGTGAAGGACGTGACTGCTAAAGGCTATGACGGGAAAAAACTGCTCGAAGAAGCTAAAGCCTTAATGAAATAAACAGAATGCCGGTAGTCACGACACTCACGCGCGGCTGCCGGCGCAATCCCCGGCATCTCCAGCGAAACGGGACTGATGCAAGTCGCCGCCATCAATCGCGTGGTCTGACTCTGCCGGTGACGCAGGTCCTGTCCGAGATCCGCTTTCAAGCGTCTTTATACGGTTTATGGCCAAGGCTACGGGAAATCGATTCTGCTGTTCGCAAGGTGAGTGGCACAAGCGCTTCGATCTGCCCTTCTGTAATCCGTGCGGACGGTCCGACGACGCAATTGCCGCAATAACCGTGCCGTTGAAGTCGAAGACCGGCGCCGCGATGCCCCGGATGTCGGCAATGAATTCTTCCCGTTCGATGCAGTAGCCGGCTTGTCGGATCTCGGCAAGCTGACTGCGAAGCACGGCCGGGTCGACGATCGTATTTTCCGTGTATCGGGCTCGGGGCGCGCGCAGCGCTTCTTCGATCACTTCATTAGGCTGAAAGGCGAGCAGGACCTTTCCGTTTGCCGTGCAATGCAGCGGCGCCCTTCCTCCTATGCGCGCCGCCACGCGCACCGGCTGGCTGCTCTCGATCTTTTCGAGGTAGAGCAGTTCGTTGCGATGGAGGATCGCCAAATGGGTTGTTTCGTTTGTCTCATGGGAAAGCCGGGCCAGATGAGGTCTTGCCACATGGGACAGCTCGCTTTGGGCCAGTTTGGTGCCCGCAAGCACGATGATGCCGTGACCAAGGGTATATTTCTTGGTGTCGGAAAGCTGCTCGACCAGGCTGTGTGCTTCAAGTGTCTTGAGCATATTGAAAACGGTCGCTTTGTTGAGGCCGAGCCTTGTCGCGAGCTCCGTGATCCCGAATGCCGGCGCCTCGGGGGTAAATTGCTCAAGAAGCGTCAATGCATTGTCAAGCGACTTCATGAGGGCGCCCTTTGCCTGGCCCTTGCTGTCCTGTTCCATATGCTTGTCCCATCATCTGATCCGTGAGGATTAAGCGAATTTGTCGAAGCGAATCTGGGATCGCTTAACCCGTGACTTGAGCAGCAAACGTACCATGGCATCAATCATGGCGGGCGGCCCCCCATATAGACCTGGCGCGCAGAAAGGTCTCCCGCACTGCGGGCGACCACCTCATGTACATAGCCGCGTTCGCCTTTCCAATCCGCGAACTCGCCCGCTTCCGAAATGGCCCAGGTAACTCGCACCGCCCCTCCAGCCGCCTCAATGAGCTCTTGGAGGGACGCGGTCGCGAAAATGTCGGCGGGCGTCCTTACTCCGATAAAAATATCCAGACGCTGCTTGCGAAGCAGGCCGCGGGATAGCGCATCGCGCGCAATCGACAGGATAGGCGCGAGGCCGGTACCGCCGGCGACGCAGAGTATATCGCGCTGTGCGGTCGCATCGATGAATGCGTGACCCACCGGCACCACCAGGCGCAAGGGGATGTCGCGCGCCCCGAGCAGAATTGGCGATGACACGCCACCCGGGACGCGGCGGATATAGAACTCGAGAGTGGAGGTCAGCGTATTGCCGGTGTTTGCCATCGAGTAGGCGCGATATCCTGTGACGCCGGCACTTCAAACAATGCGTATTGGCCGGCGAGGAAAGTAATCGGCTCGTCGAGTTGAACCATCACGCGTGCGATATCGCTCGTCTCAGTTTCCGCGCTTGCCCGGCCCTTCACGATGCGGACCGGGGGTAGACTCGCGTCCCGCGATTTACATAACGCGTCCGGCAATCTACAGTCACTCTGTGGTAATGCCTGGCACAGGAGCACATGGCCCTCTTGGCGCTTTGTCTCGGGCAGCCCGGGCGCATCCGGCCAGCGGACGACGACAGCACCTTCAATGATCTGGGTACGGCATGAGCCACAAGTTCCTGTCGCGCATTCATACGGAAGCGCATAGCCTGCCCGCAGGCCTGAAATCAGGAGCGGTTCGTCCGTTGCAGCGTCGAAGCCGTTGGCGGCGTCAAAATGGATTCGATGAGGCATGGTCATTAGTCGAGAGTCCGGCAGTTGGTGATGAGGATTCCACTAGTGCGGAAAGAAATGGGCGATATCCGCCTTTATTGCCTGGTCTTGCTGGTTCTATCCGGCAAGACCAGGCAATTACTCGGCCGCTTCCGGGAGTTCGACGAACACCTCGTCGCCGATGACGCTCACAGGATACTGTTGCAGTTTTGCGTCCTCGGGTTCAATCCCGGCGCCCGTCTGTGCGTCGAACTGCCAAAGATGTTCTGTACAAGTGATTACTTCACCATCAAAGGCGCCTTGGCAAAGCGGGATGTCCATATGTGGACACTTGTTCTGGAAGGCACGGATTGCTCCTTTGGTAGAGACCAAGAGCAGGCTGTTGTCAGTGCCCGGGACGGACATTTCGATCATCTCACCCTCCGGAATGTCGGTCCTGGCACATAGCTTGATCGGTTGCGTATTCATCAGTTATCTCGTTAAAGCGGCAAGGGGGTTGGCACTGTGAACATGCGCGTATGGAGCCGTACTGTCCGGCTGTCGATGAGCCAGGTGTCTCCGTTTTTCACGAGCCGATCCTCATAGTGGCCCACGGCGAACAGGTCGCTCTGTCCCTTCATGTCAGTACGGAACACTGAAAAGGTCGACCGCGCCAATGCCTCGCCTTTTTCGAGGCTGATTTGATCCACAGTGATCTGATGCGTCCGGTCGGCCAGGTCATGCACATGTTCCGCCGACTCCTTCAACAGGCGTAGAAGCTCGGCGCGTTTAACCGACATCCAAATCATTTCCTTGCCAATCTCGGGACTGTATGCGCGCAACACATAGCTCCCCGGTTCTGCAAAGGAAGCGATGACGGCAGCAAAATCCTTAGTGTCAAGCAGCCGCCCCACGCGCGCAATCAGCTCGCGTATCGCTTCACGCTCGAAGAGTTGGCTTGCGACGTCAGACATTGGTGATCTCCTTTATTGAATGAGAAACATCGGTATCCACATTACCGTGCCTGAACGGATCATTCGGCGCGCGTCCAAGGCACCGACCCCATTCCTGATAGAAGGCGCGGAGGTTGGCATCGTCCTGCGGTTTCAGCCCTTCTTCCCTGGCAAAGAGGCTGTATCGCGATCCACCCTGGACCATGGTCTCCCACTGCGTTTCGACGGCGGCGATATCCTCTGGGAGATTGCGACCGGCCGGTCCCCATACCTCATTGTGGTGCTGGATCCGCATTGCGCGGACGTCCGGTGTATCGGACTTGAGCCCTACGCCGCGCCATTCGACGAGGGTCTTGCCGGGTGCGAGTGGCGTCATTGTGTCTATACGCATCACGGTCGCGCGAATATTGAGCATCACGTCAGGAAACAGCAGCATGACGACCATGCCGTTCGGCTGCATTCCCGGCAATGCGCCCTCGCTCCGCTCCCCCAGCCCGTAACTGTCGTAGTGAATTACACCCTGCTGAATGATGTTGTGGGAATTCTGGTAAAGCAACCAATTGCGTTCGTGATAGCTCTTGTGTGCGACGGCGGTGCGCCGGTTCAGCACATGCAGGAATTCATGATAGAGCTCGGAGTTGTTGTCTACGAAGAGCTTCCAGTTCGTATTGATGATCGCGCGATGGTAATGGAATACCTCAAGCTCTTCCTGGCCAAGGTGGGTCTTCATATGGTCCGCCATACCACCCAAGAATTGCTCGAGTGGTGGCACGTCGTCCTTCAGGCAAACGAACACCATGCCGCAGAAGATTTCCGTTCGGACAGAGCGCAGTCCAACGTCGTCTTTTTCAGACTGCAGCCGTCATATCCCTTGCTTCGGGTGATGCTTGTGCACTTACCGTCGAGCGCAAACGTCCATAGATGATAAAGGCACTGCAGGCCCTTCTTCGCATTTCCACGCTCGTCGCGCACTAGGCGCGCGCCCCGGTGTGGGCAAACGTTAAAGAACGCCATAATCGACCGGTCCTCGCTGCGCAGGATGACAACCGGTACCCCGGCGATTTCCTTCGCCCGGTAGTCGCCGGGTTCTGGCAGTTCCGATTCGTGACAGACAAGCCGCCACGTTGCAGCCAGGATTTTCTCTCGCTCTTCCTCGAAAATCACCGGATCCGTATAGATTCGGTTATCTACATAGTGCGTAGACGGAAGGTTAGGGGCAGTAGCCCAGGGACTGACATGATCCATTGCGTTCTCCGTTTAGGTATAATAAACATCATTTATTTATAATAAATGATGGCATGTGTACCTCAAGCTGTCAAGGGGTCTCCTCGTTTTCAGTGCAATAAGTGACGGTACGCAAAGCTAGCACTGGCGCGGGGGTGGTCTGGGTAGACCGTTGATTTCATTGACTTTCCTGTTCGCTTTGTAAACGGGTATGGTGGCCTCCCACTTTTGAGGTTCACGATGCAGGGTTGGCACACAACGTTTTTGGGGATGCGTGGGCTCCCCCGCGATATCAGCGACTTCGAGATGAAGGCATTTTTCACCTTCGATGGTGCCGAGCGCGACGCAATCAATGCACGCCGAGGTGATTCCCACAAGCTTGGTCTGGCGCTCCATATTGGTTTCCTGCGCATGAGTGGGCGTTTGCTCGGTGCCTTTCGGGTAATTCCAGTAGCCTTGTGGCGCCACCTTGGCAACGAGCTTGGCATTGCAGCACCAGAAGTCGCCTCGCTGAGAGCCATGTATGAACGCGGGCGCACGCTATTCGATCACCAACAAGTAGCCTGCACGGTCCTTGGATTCCAGTGGATGAGCGAGCACCAGCGCCGCTCACTGGTACGTGAACTGCGCGACGAAGTGGCGCGCTGCGCCGACCGCGATCAGCTACTCGTGCGGGCGCGTCAATGGCTGTACAAGAACAAGCTGGTGATCGTGCACGAGCGGGCAATTCGGACACTGATTGCGGCGGCACTTGCCCAGCTTGAAGTTGAAACAGGCACCGCCATCGCCGCCAGCGTTGATCCAGCAACACTTGATCGCTGGCGAGCCTCAGTTTCAGAGCTGCGCCCAGATGGACAAACCCAGCAGAGTTGGCTATGGGCTGCACCGGCGAAACACTCAACCCGCCAAATCAGCGAGGTACTGGAGCGCATCGACCTGCTTTACACGCTGGACGTTCATAAGCACCTGGCAGACATCCCCGATCTCATCTTGCGCCGCTACGCGCGCCGACTTGTCTCCAGGCCGCCCTCAGCCGGAGCCAAGATCAAAGAGCCAGCGCGCACCGTGGAGGTCGCATGCTTTCTTCGGTATTGCCTGTTCACCACCACAGACCAGTTGATCCTTATGGTGCAGCGCCGGATCGCCGATCTGTGGCGTCAGGCTGCCGCCGATGTCCCCGCTACCGTCAATTGGGCCGCAATGTACAAAACGCTGCTCGGCGAACTTGTTGCCTTGAGCGCGCAAGGTGCGGTGCCAGATGCTGAGTTGCGTGCCCGTCTTGAAGCCTTGATCACCGAAACCCAGAAACGCAAACCACCGAGCAGGGCCTCCCTGGTCCGCGAGGGATTGATTGATGGAATTCGCCCCGTGCGGTCGTTGCTCGTCGCCATTGCAAAGCTGCCCTGGCAGGCCACCGGCGAGCATCCTGCCATCGAGTACCTTGCCAAGCTGCAAGCTTTATATCTCAAAGGATCCAGAAAGCTGCCAGTTGAAGTGGTGGCACCAAGTCTGGGAATGATCTGGCAGGTTTCGATCTCCAGCCCAGACCGGGAACGGGCGTTTCAGGCGTTGGAGGTGGCCACCCTGTTTGCCCTGCGCCGCGCGGTGCGCAATGGCTCGGTCTGGATTGAGCACAGCCTGAGCTTTCGGGGTCGTGCGCGCTTGTTCTTCACGGACGAGCGTTGGCAGGCAGAGTCCAAGAAACACTATGCCCGTCTATCGTTACCCAGCAAGGCTGCCACTTTCTTGAAGCCTTTGCTGGCCAGAGTAACTGCCGGTGTCGATGCGGTGGCCGCTGCAGCCCGCAGTGGCGTACTGCGCGTGGATGATGAACTCCATTTGTCGCCATTGCCCGCAGAGGACGAAGACCCAGAAGTGACCAAGCTGCGCGCGGCTTTGGATCACCGCATCGGTGAGGTTCAATTGCCGGAAGTGATTCTGGCCGTTGACGCCCAGGTGCGCTTTAGCTGGATCATGCTCGGACGTGAGCCGCGCTCTACCGACGAGCTGCTGATGGTCTATGCCGGCATCATGGCCCACGGCACCAGTCTGACTGCGGTCGAATGCGCGCGCATGATTCCGCAATTGTCTGCCACCAGCATTCGCCAGGCCATGCGCTGGGCGCGGGACGAACGGCGTCTGAGCCAGGCCTGCCAGGCTGTGCTGGAATTCATGCAGCGACACCCGATTGCCGCCACCTGGGGGCGGTCCGATTTGGCATCTTCTGACATGATGAGCATGGAGACCACCAAACGGGTGT
>NMUI01000445.1 GCA_002221445.1 Phenylobacterium zucineum
TGTTCCCTTTAGACGGAAACGTCTAGAGGGATAAAACAGGCTCTCATTCAAGATGTTAGAGTGCGTTTCGATCCGATAACCGGTTCCCACTTATCGGAACGCACTCTAGGACGACGATGTCGCCCGGTGAGAGGGTCGGGGCCAGAACCTTCACGATGTAGGTCGTGAAGAGTTCACCGTTGATCGGTCCATCAATCACCCAGGGGGCATAGGCCTTCAGCCGCACGCACTGATCCGAAGCGCCGCCGCAATCTCCCGGTTGATCTCACCAGAAGCCTTGCGCAACATCGCACGTTCCCGAAGGTCCATTGAATAAGGGGCTGTCATCCAAACTGGCCTCCTTTACCAGCATGGACTCTGAATCAGATCATCGCCGATTTGGGAATCCCGATTCCGACAAATCACGGCAGGCTCTAGGCCTCAGGTGCCGAAATCAGTGAATTTCAACGGGGTATCTGCGCCGGTGAGCTTGATAGCCACACTGATCTCATTTCGCCCAAGACTGTCGACGAAAACATAGGTTCCAAGGTCGAGACCCCCGGACACTCTGACCACCACAATATCCTTGGTGCCCGCTGTGATAGAATTTGAGGCCTGATCCAGGGCATCGGCATAGCTGGCCACCTTAGTCGAACTTATGAAGGTATTGGCTGCCGTTCCCGAGACTCCGGCATTGATCTTGTCGCTCCCCGAGGTGAAGTCGGTGATCGTATCCATTTCAGAAAGAACAGTGGTTGAGTCGCCGGCAACAAAGATGAAGGTGTCAGCTCCACTAACACCGGTCAGCCGGTCGGCTCCGGTACCGCCCTGTAAAATATCGCCGTCCAATCCTCCATTTATGGAGTCATTACCTGCACCACCAAAAGCTGAGCCCGTGTTAACTAAACTTAAGCGATCATCGCCGTTGCCGCCATCTAAGGTTGCGACACCGGACCCAGCCTCAAGTAGGTCATTGCCGTCGCCGCCGTACAATAAGACATGACCACGTTCCCCAAACAAGGTGTCATCACCCGCTCCGCCGAAGAACTGACCACCACCACTATACCCGCTTAGAGAATCATTACCGTCATTGCCCTCAACTAGGCATGGACCTTCACTCCCAATCAGGGTGTCATTACCTTTTTCCCCAGAAAGCCAACCGCCGCCGGAACCTGCCAGCATCCAGTCATTGCCATCGCCACCGCGCAGAATAAGAGAGGCGACCGCCCCGCCCGAAATGGTGTCATTGCCGGCACCACCATAGATCGCGTTGTTATTGGATAGGGCCGTCAGGCTGTCATCGCCGTCATCGCCGTAAAGAGTGCCAGCTATGTTGCTACCAAACAGGGTATCATTTCCGCCGTTTCCATGGATTGCGCCACCAGCGGTGCCTGAGAATAACATGTCATTGCCATCGCCGCCGTTCAGCGCGGCCGAAGTGGTCCCACCCGACAGCGTGTCATTACCCGCATCACCGTAGAGGACATTGGCATTACTCTGGGCCATCAGGCTGTCATTACCGCCATCACCATGAACAACACCACCGCCCAAGCCTGCGGTTAGCAGGTCATTACCATCCCCGCCGTTCAGCGCGGCCGAGGTGGTCCCGCCGGACA
>NMUI01000177.1 GCA_002221445.1 Phenylobacterium zucineum
AACAGGCTCTCATTCACGATGTTAGAGTGCGTTTCGATCCGATAACCGGTTCCCACTTATCGGAACGCACTCTAGACGAGTTTGATGTGGACCTTGGCCCGGGGGCTTTCCAAGTCCAATCGGGTTCCGGAAATCGCTGCGAGGACCCGTCCTACCGCCAGCACCATGTAAGCCGGGTTGACCCCAAGCGGGCGCGGCAGGAAGACCACAATGCCCATGGCCAGCAGGATCAGGGGCGAGAGCAGGATGAGGATCAAGGTCAGGGGAAACCACAGTCGGATTTCCCTCGGCTCGAAGGGGCGAGCCGGGATCACCCGCCAACGGAGACGCTCGGCCCGTTGACGCATGGCTTCAAAGCGCCTGGGGCGCTGACCGCGGCTCGGTGCCGCCTCCCGGGCTGAGTGTGGCTCCAGGGTCATGATCGGCCTTCCAGCTCTTTGATCGCGTCTTCGGCGGAAATCTCGCCGCGGCTCAACCGCTCAAGCGCATCGCTACGGAGCGGCTGTGGATTGACTTCCACAAAATCCAGCTGGCCGGCTATCCGGTTCAAACGCGCCTTCACGGTGGGATAGCTGATGCCGAAAACCTGTTCCATTTCCTTTATGGAGCCGTGACTGCGCAGGAAGGCGGCGACGAAGACCTGGTCCTCACAGGTCAACTGCGCCAGCTGGGGCAGGTCAAACGCCCCTTTGATTGCGATATCCGACTCGGTCAGGCGAATCTGCTCGACCACAAAGGCCCGACCCTGGGTCAGGTCGGTGAGGGTTTGCCAATCCTGTAGTTTCTTGGGTGACATACGGCTCTCAGATTGAATAAATCAAATATGAAATTAATTTTCCTGATTTTCAAGTCTCAACGCGAAAAAAATGCGCCAGGCCGTTTCCAAGGCGTCTCCCACTCGGCATGATGGCTTTAAGTTTGGGGAGCGGGTGAAATGAACAGGGTTCGGGCCGGTGTTTTCGTCGGAGTCATGGCGGTGCTGGGGGGCGGGGCGATTGCGCAGGTGGCCGGCAAGGTGCCGACCGCCTCCATGACGCTTGGCGCATCCAGCGGCTATCTGGGAAAGGCCGCGCCTGACACCTACAAGATCCTGCCGCCCGCGCCGACGCCGGGTACCATCCGCTGGGAATCCGACCGAGCGACCTTCCTGGCCACCCGGCGCTTCAAGGACACCCCCCGCTGGGCCATGGCGATCAATGACGTCAATCTGGGCGGCGTGATGAAGGATTTGAGCTGCGCAGTCGGTGTGGAGCTGACCCCGAAGAACGCCCCACGCTTCAGCGCCATGGTCGCCAAGCTGGGTCCCGATGTGGCCTGGGCGACCAATAATCCCAAGGACAATTACAAGCGCCCCCGGCCCTATCTGACCGATCCCGGCCCGACCTGCGTCGAGCAATCGGCCGCCCTGTCGGCCAGTCCGGACTATCCCTCGGGCCACGTGACCTTCGGCTGGGCGGTCGGCCTGATCCTGGCCGAATTGGCACCCGACCGGGCCACCGACATTCTGGTCAGGGCCCGGGCCTTTGGCGAAAGCCGTCTGGTCTGCGGGGTCCACACCATGAGCGCCGTAGAGTCCGGCAGATCCAATGCGTCAATCCTTGTGGCGGGGTTGCATGGGTCGGACGCCTTCCGCAAGGATCTGGACGCCGCCCGCGCCGAGGTGGTCAAGGCCCGCCAGACAGGCCCCGCCCCGGACCCCGTCGCCTGCGCCGCCGAAGCCGAACTCGCCAAGGCCTCGCCCTACAACTAGGACCAAAGCCCATGTCCCAGCCCTGGATGGATAAGGCCCTGTCGCCGGACGAGCGTGCAAGCCTGCTGATCGCGCAACTCACCCTCGATGAAATGATCAGTTTGTTGCACGGCCCCATGCCGGCCCTATGCAACCCGCCCCCTGAGGATGCCGCCATGGGGGCCGGCTATATCCCCGGTGTTCCACGCCTGGGCATTCCGCCCCTGAATGAAACTGACGCCAGTCTGGGGATCGCCAACCCCCGACGCGTGCGCACAGGAGACGGGGCAACGGGCCTGCCCTCTGGCCTGGCCCTGGCCTCCACCTGGGATATAGATCTAGCCCAAGAGGCCGGTGCCATGGTGGGCTCCGAGGCCCGGGATAAGGGCTTCAATGTCCTGTTGGGCGGCGGTGCGAACCTGACCCGTGAACCCCGATGCGGCCGAAATTTTGAGTATCTTGGAGAAGACCCCTTGCTGGCTGGGAAACTGGCAGGTGCGGCCATTAAGGGGGCTCAGTCCAATCAGATCGTTTGTACGCTCAAACACTTTGCGCTCAATGACCAGGAAACCTGTCGCCATGTGGTCGATGCCCATATCGACGAGGCGGCTCTGCGCGAGAGCGACCTACTAGCCTTCCAGATCGCTATTGAAGACGGTGATCCTGGCTCGGTGATGTGTGCCTATAACAAGGTCAATGGAGCGTGGGCGGGGGAGAATGCCTTCCTGCTGACGCAAGTCCTGAAGAAGGACTGGGGATATGGCGGCTGGGTGATGAGTGACTGGGGGCGGTACATTCCACCGTCAGGGCGGTCATGGCCGGTCTCGACCAGGAGAGCGGTGAGCAACTGGACAAACAGGTCTATTTCGGTGCGCCTCTGAAGATGGCGGTGGAGCAGGGCGAGGTGCCGTTTGAGCGTCTCACAGACATGGTCCACCGCATTCTGCGCACCCTGTTTCATCACGGCGTTTTCGATGCGCCCAGCGGGCGGCGGGAAACCGACTACGCGGCCAATGGAGATGTGGCTCTGCGCGCCGCCGAATGCGGGATCGTCCTGCTGAAAAATCGGGACGGGATTCTGCCCCTCTCACGTCAGGCCCGAAGGATCGCGGTCATAGGTGGTCACGCTGACCGTGGTGTTTTGTCCGGCGGCGGCTCATCGCAGGTGATTCCTATAGGGGAGCCCGGACTGGAACTGGCTGTCGGCGGCCTTGCCGGCCATTTTGTGAAGGTGACCTATCATCCGTCCTCACCCCTGCGCGCCCTGGAGGCAGAGGCCCCTCAGACTCAGATGATCTTTAATGACGGCGCGACCCGACTGCCGCCGCCGACCTGGCGCGGGACTGTGACGCGGCGATTGTCTTTGCCACGCAATGGGCGACGGAAGCCGAGGATCTGCCCAATCTTAGCCTGCCCGACGATCAGGACGATCTGATTGCCGCTGTGGCCGCTGCTAACCGCCGGACGGTGGTGGTGCTTGAAACTGGAACCCCAGTCATCATGCCCTGGCTGGACGAAGTCGCCGGGGTGCTGGAGGCTTGGTATCCTGGGACCCGGGGCGGTGAGGCCATAGCCCGGGTTCTGTTTGGGGAGGTCAACCCCTCCGGTCGTCTGCCCATCAGCTTTCCCACCGGGGTTCAGGATCTTGTCCGACCCGATATTCCGGGGCTGATCTTTGGTCCACCGGTGGAAGGCAAAACCCTGCCCACCACCCGACCGGACATTCAGCAACATAAAGGGCGGTTTTCGGTGGATCATACCGAGGGGGCAGATGTCGGTTATCGCCGTTATGACCGATTGGGCCTGAAGCCCTTATTTCCCTTTGGATTTGGCCTTTCCTACACGAACTTCACCTATGACGGCCTGAGCCTGTCGGGTGGTGAAACTGTTACGGCAAACTTTGTGGTGACCAATTCGGGTCAAAGGGCCGGGATTGAGACCGCCCAGGTCTATGCCCGGGTTGCGGGCGGTCTGCGTTTGATCGGATGGTCAAAGATCAGCCTGAAGGCTGGTGAAAGCCGCCGGGTCTCGGTAACCGCAGACCCTCGATTACTGGCCGGCTATGACATAAGTGCGCCCGGCTGGCGGATCGCAGCCGGGATGGTGGATATTCGGGTAGGACCTGATGCAGAGCGATGCGCTTTATCAGGGTCAGTCCTGCTGGAGGCGGCGCTGATCGCCCCTTAATCGACCGATTCCTATTCGTGAACAGTTTGGTGCGCCAAAGCCGCCTCAAAGTCCTGCAGGATTTCGAGCACTTCTTCCATGGGTGCCACCCGTTCCGGGCTGTTAGAAAACCTGTATTTCCAGAAACTCGCCAGGTGGGAAATCGCACCGACCTTATCGCCCAGCACCATGAACAGGTCAGGGGCCTTCAACAGAAAGTCACGGAAGGCCATGGGTTTTCCGTTTTGCGTCAAGTCCCGATAGGCGGAATGATAAACCTCCAGGGCTTCACTGACTTCCCGGCGGCGCTCTCGGACGGCCTTAATAATCCGAGTTTTGGCCTCGCGGACATAGCCGGCCATCTGCCCGTCCCGCCGACCTGACCCCTGCAGATTGGGCAGATCTTTCAGCATGGCGGCCAGCCGCGGATCAATATCGGCCATTGCCCACTGATAATAGAGGAACCCTTTCCAACTGAACATGCCTTCCCGATAGGCATCTTCATCCAGGCGAAGGACCATGCGCAGGGGTTCCAACCGCTCATCAATCTGTGTGGAGAGCAGGAGGGCGGCGAGTTTTTCCGTGCGTGTTTCAACCCCCTTGGGAAACGCCATCTCAATTACGGTCATGATTTGAGACGCCACAAACATCTGCATTCGATCAAGGTCGGCGCTGGAGATTGAAAAGTAGAGTTTAGCGATATTGAACCCGCGGCGGCTCAGATGTTCGCGTAACAGGAAGGGGTCCAGGGCGGGTAATTCATCCAAGGCCTGGAAAACGGTCAGGTCGTTCTGAATTCTTCGATCTTCGCCCACCAGATCTTGGACTAGGGCCATCCAGCCCCTTTGGCCCACAAAGAATGATCGCCCCCCAATTTCGAGGTCGGACCGTTCGAAAGGAATAATCACCTTGGTAGCGACATTCATCGGCCAATCAAAGACAAACTGTTCGTTGGGCCTGACCCTGTGTTTGAGAATGATTGACTCGTTCAGCACTTGATTTTGGAAAATGGATGGGTGCGATACTCTTCTTCATCCTTATGCTGACGAGCAATTGCCAGTAGATTCAGGACACGGCTTGTAGATGCTGTCCTTTCAAGGGCGGCCAGAGTGCGGACGGAGCGATCACTATTGCTATCGGTCATGCTGTGTTACGCGCCTTGGTTTTGGAGAGGCGGACAGCAAGGCTGGGCAGGCCGAAGTCGGGCATCCGTGACCTGATCCCGCTGTTCGCGCCCAGAGCCCCGTCTCCCTAAGCGGACTCGTCTGATGGGATAAATGGGCTCTAGAGTGCGTTCCGATAAGTGGGAACCGGTTATCGGATCGAACGCACTCTAACATCTTGAATGAGAGCCTGTTTTATCCCTCCAGACG
>NMUI01000178.1 GCA_002221445.1 Phenylobacterium zucineum
GCAGCGGTCTTGAAAACCGCCGTAGGTGGAAGCCTACCGTGGGTTCGAATCCCACCCCGTCCGCCATGCATAATGAAGTTAGCTCGCCCGGCCAGCTGGCCGCGAGGGAAATTTCAAATTATTCTGCGGCTTAGGCTCCTGGAGCCGAGCGGGTATCTATGCTCTCGGGTCGGAACGGGGCGGTATGGCACGCAGCCTGCGCGCCTAATTCTCTGCTCGTTCCTGACCTGATACCATTCTGACGGGAGCGCGTTCGCAGAGAACATTGCCAATCCTATCCGGTATCCAAACAGCCCCTATTTCACTCGAAGGCGACGTTCGTGAAGTCCGGTCGTCGGCCGTGGGAAGCCGAGACCTGACCCGCCCGTTGAACATGGGCTCCCGCCCTTAGGCCTTGGGGCTTACCGGGGGTCGCTCTTCGAGCCTCGAGCCCGGCTGATTGCGCAAATTCAACGGCAGCGGATCCATATGGACGGTGGAATGGGTAGTAGTCGAGAGCCGCCGCTGGCCGTTTGTCACGTGGCCAGCAACACCGTGTAGCCAGAGGCGGAAGTGTCCGATCTCGAACCGAAGGATGTTGACGTAGAAGTTTTCCTGCTGCGCCTCGCGTATCTGACGCTTTAGGGGACACAGCGCCAGAATTAGGAATAGGGGGCGATTACCGGTGTCTTCCCAGACTTGGTCGTCTCCCTTCCAGTACTCGACGTCTCCAGGAGAATAGCCCCAACCTGCCGCGGACTTGACATCCGGGAGGTCGTCGTACGGGTGTGTGTGAAAGTCTCCTAGGAGTGTCAGCTCTGGGCGAAGGCGCTGCATCACCTTACGCTTGATTGCCGTCTCGTCGGGCGAGTGTGCGATGCTCTCATGATCGCGACGAGCAAAGACGCTGACGGTAGCCTGCTCGACGTAGTAAAGGCGCTCGCCGGAAGGGAGGCGGCGGACGTAGCCCCAGAGCTCGCCCCCAGTCTCCACATAACTTCCTTCTTTTTTCGTGTGCCGCCGCTCGTAGGCGGTCAGGCCGCTCATGATGATGTCGGTGGCGGCACCCAGCGAAAGGCGCACCCGCTTCTCGGTCATCTGACGTTCCCCAATTGAGCTCCACCGTACAGAGCTCCGGCACAGCTCGCTACCCCTTTCATAAGGGCGCTCCGCGAGCGAAAAGTTCGAATCCAACCGTTCCGACGAATGAAGATATTGCAGCGGTTCGTCGCCGCCGACGCCTCATTCCACAATCACTTCAACCCGGAGCGTCACCTCGTCGCCTGCGAAGAGTATCGGACCCGAAGCTCAGCCGCGCTGGCCGAGTGGAAATCTCTTTTGGGATGAAGGCTGATCTGGGCTGGTCCAATAGCGCCCAACTGGGGACGAGTGGACCTTGGACTGACGGCACCGCCATCATCTCATCGCGAACCAATGAGATAGGCCTCACTGGGCCAAAGAATCCCCAGCTTCCGCGCGGATTTGCCAGTGGCAACCGAACCCCAGAGACTGCTTGGGCTGCCAAGATTGGTCTCTAACCGGCTTTTGTCTCTTTTCACCCGAACCACGCTCAAAAAGGTTCGGATTAAAAATACTGCTGATTTCCAGCTATTTACCTCTTCCACCTCGCCGCGTCGTTTCTGGCGCACCCCGGCAGGCAATACATTTAGAGAATTTGAAGTGGACGTGAAGGAGCGCAATTCCGGGGAGGAAATCTCAAGTTCACTGTCAGGATAGTGAGTTTTATAGCCGAGCCAAGTATTTATCGGTGTCATCCCAATCAACCTGTGTCCAGAGGGATGCGTTCTTGAAATTCATACCTTGCCTGTTGTGCTTTGGCCTCATCGCAAGAATAACCAATGCCTCCAAATCGCCAATTGTTGTGTTCGTATCCTCAGAGACTTCGCCGTCCGGCTCACAGAGACGAAATATGCGATCCTTGCCTGGGGTTTCATCAAGCGGCCAAAAGCCGAACCACGAGAACCTCTCCCACTTGCCTTTCAAATGATCTGAACAGTGATCTTTTAGGCGCTTGCCCAAGCCCTGACGCTTGGTCAGGCCTACATAGCAGGGTCCATAATCGTCAAAGAGGATGTAAATCCCTTGTTGATGACGAAAGTCGGCTACTTTGATCGTGCCGTGCTGCGCGCCAATCCTACCGAGCAAACGGAAGGCATCCTTGCTTCCTTGCCCTGGATGCCAATCAATCTCTGATGCACGCCAGAACAGCCCGTAGCTTGTGACACGCAAGACTTACCTCCCTTGAACTTTGATCCCTCTAAGGATCTCATCCGGTATGCGCAATATTTTCCTGCCCATACCGGCGGTCAGACGACGGTAAAGTCTGGCCTCGATTCCGTTATTTTTCCGAACACTGCCGTCTCCTGCTCGACCCATAGCCCTGGCTCACGACTTTGAGCTGGGCCTTGGTGCGAGAAGGTCAATCAGCCCCCAGACCCCTGCCCCGGCCGTCAGCCCTATCAGGGGCGCGATCATCAGCCCCCAATAGACATTGTCTGGGCGCCCCACCAGCAGGAAGGCGGTGCAATAGCCCCCCAGAACAAGCTTGAGCCGCAAGCCGGTGGGACCGTCCCACAGGATAAGGCCAATCAAGGATAAGGGCAGGATCAGGGCGGAGATCCAGCCGCCGAACAAAGTGGGGGCGAGGTTCCAGGTGGTGGTTTCCAGCAGGAAGCCTAGACCGCCGACGGTCAGCCAGCCTTGAGAATGGAGATCGGCACCATTTGTCAGACTGCGGATGACCTGGGCGTGCCATACAATCTCGACACCTACCAACCCTATGGCGGTGGCGAAGGCGGCGACCTCCCCCCAGCGTCGCTCCAGCAGAGCCGCAAGGCCCATGGCCAGCAGGAAGGGCGTTGCCAATTCCCGCAGCAGGGCCGCAAGCAGGCCTGCCAGGACAGCGGGCCAGACCCTGCCGACCCGGCGTACCCCCAGGGCTCCGGCAAACAGGAATCCGATCCAGGTTTCATGGAACCACAGGCTGTTCTCAATCCCCAGCACAGCGGCACCCATGCCCAGACCAAGGCCGGTGAGCAGGCAGACTTGGATAAGCCTGGATGCCCCTTCAAATCTTAACCGGATGACCCAGGCCCCGAAGCCTAAAGCCGCGATGGCAATGTAGAGCAGCTTCGGGATCAGCCCGGGTGGTAGGGCGGCCAGCATGAGGGTCAAGGCTGGGGGCCTGACCACGAAGAACGGCCTCAAGGGATAGTGTAGTCGCCGGTGTTCGATGATCGCCGCCGAGGCATAGTCCTGACCTGCCCGCACGCGGGCCAGGATGGCGCGATAGAGATCCACATCATGGGAGGGCGAGGCAGGACCAAATCTTGCCGGATGGAACACGATCCAAACGCAGGTCAAGGCCAGCAGGCCCACCAGGACGAGGGTCAGCCTGGACCCCAAAGGGGGTAAGGTGGAAAGGGATCGAAACTGCACGGCGACTCGTTTGCGGCGGAATAGCGCCACCAAGCCACAAGCGGGATAACCCGATCTTAAGTCACAGCCCCAGCAAGCAAACATAAAAGCGCCCCCCGCCCTCTCAGGTGGGAGGCGCACTAAACTCAAATCCGAAAAGCTGAATCGTGCCTTAGAGGCTGTTCCCTTTAGACGGAAACGTCTAAAAGGGATAAAACAGGCTCTAAGGAGCCGCTGGATGACAGTTCAGGGGCAAGGCG
>NMUI01000446.1 GCA_002221445.1 Phenylobacterium zucineum
ATAAGTGGGAACCGGTTATCGGATCGAAAGCACTCTAACATCTTGAATTAAAGCCTGTTTTATCCCTCCAGACGTTTCCGTATAAAGGGAACAGGCTCTAGAATGCCTTGCGTATCGTGATGAAGGCTTGGCGCGGGGCCGCGTTCAACAGGGTCTGGTTATCGCCTGAATAGCCAAAACCGTTGGACCCGATGGTCGAGATATACTGTTTGTCTAACAAGTTGGTGATGTTGGCCTGGATTTCCAGCCCCTTGGTCAGGCCCTCACCCTCGAACCGATAGCCTGTTGTCAGGTCAACGGTGGTTACGGACGGCACGCTCTGGTCATTGGTATAGGTGAAGAAGCGTTTAGAGGTCATGTGCGCCGCCAGTTTGGCGAACCAGCCGTTCTGATCATAGGCGAGTTCCGCATTGAACAGATGCTTGGGCGTGTCAGTCACGGTCTTGCCGGAGATGGCGTGGAGGATTGCGCCGGACGTCGGATCGATAACATTGTCCGAATAGGTGCTATCGTTGAAGGCATAGGAACCGAACAGGGTCCAGGCCTCCGACATCTTCCAGGTTGCGGCGGTTTCAAAGCCCTTGGATTTTACCCCGCCGACATTGGAAAGCACGGTGGGATTGCCGACAATGCCGGCACCGGTGGAATTGCCCAAGAGGCGGTTCTTAAACTCCACATAATAGACCGCTGCGACACCCTGCACCTCGCCGGTGTTGAAACGCCAGCCGGCTTCCAGGGTCTTGGAGGTTTCCGGCTGAAGGGTCAGGGCCTTGCCATTGGCGAGTTTGGTCTTGCCGATGATCAGGTCGAAGGTCGCCTGATTGCCTGCGAAGGGTGAAGCCCCGGTATGGGCAGCCCCGAAGGCCCGCATGTTCTCGGTATAGCCCGCAAAGAGTTCGTGATCGGCGTCAAGTTTGTAGCTGACCCCCACCTGCGGCAGGAAGCCGTTATCAGAGGTGATGGTTCCTGACAGAACCGGTGATCCCTGGATCGTCGCGGCGGTGGCTTCGACCTTCAGGGCCTTGAACCCGAAATTGACCTTCAGGGCATCGTTGACCGACCAGACATCTTCCACATAAGCCTGGGTCGTCTTGGTCTTGAAGGCGTATTCCCACTGGGTGGCGAAAGGGCTGGTCATGAAGATCAGGGACGATCGCGGTGATGCCGGATTCAGGCCATAGAACCTGCGGGCCTGATTAAAGCGGTTTTCTTCATACCAGCCGCCAAAGCTGATGCGATGATCCCCGAGGTTCACGGTGGCATTGCCGATCGCCCCCAGGCGGTCGATGGCGTATTCGGTTGTACGGACAGACAGGGGCGCATTGTTGGTGGTGGCGGTGGCGACCCCATAATTGGGTGATGGTACATAGGGGGTGTACCAGGTGCCTTGGCCGCTATTAGTATGACCATAGATCTTGCCGTCGACCTTTAAGGGTCCGACGGGCCCAGACAGGCCGATGTCCCAGAGCCGATCATCGCGCAGGCCAGAAGCGTCATAATAGCTGTCGTCAACGCACTTAATCTTGCCCGGATAGGGATTGGTTCCGGCACCTGTAAAACAGCCATTGCCATCAAGTATCGGGGTCGCTCCCGCATAGTTTGCGGCCGTGTTATAGGCCTTGGCGATCTGGATCGCATCGGCCCAGTGCCCGGTGTTATTGTCGAGATTGGAACCCAGACGCTTGATCATGTCCAGCGACAGGTCTTGGTAGTCATTTTCCCGGCGCTTAGAATAGTCATAGAGGCCGGTCAGGGTGAAATCGCCGATGGGCTGGACGAACTTGAAGTCGACTTGCTCTTGCTTCTGCTCACCCTGGCCCTTCCACTTATCGGCCTGTTGGCGGGCATAGGAGAGATAGGCCTTGCCGCCCGACGGCAGCAGGCCGGTGTCACCGCGCAGGAAGAGGCGCGAGGTATTGCTTGATCCATAGGTGGCGGCGACCAGGCCGCCCAGGGTGTCGGATGGGGTGCGGCTGGCGAATTGCAGGGCACCGCCCAGGTTCGAGGTCGAAGCGGTTTCTAACGAACCGGCCCCCTGGGCCAGCTTGACCCCGCCGAGATCTTCAGAGGCGATGGCCCGGCTGATGTGCAGACCGTTAAAATTGCCATAGCTCATATCTCCCAGCGGAATATCATCGAGGGTGAAGCCGAGCTGGTTCTGGTTAAAGCCACGGATCGAAATGCGGGTGGACCACTCATAGGCCCCGAAGGCGTCAGCGGACTGGAAATTCACACCGGGTAGTTTTTCGACCAGCTTGATCGGGCTGGTGCCGGGTGCGGCCTGTTCGATGTCCTGGACCGGAATTTCCTGGACCTGGCGGCTCTCGCCCTTGCCATAGACCACGATTTCTTCGACTTCAGCTGTCGGGGCAGCCGTTGCAACGACATCTGCCGCCCAGGCGGGACCCATAGCCAAGGTTAAGGCTGCGGCTGCAACGCCGCCCAAGAGTTCAATTTTCATGACATTCCCCATTCGGCGGGCTAGCCCCGCACGTCGGGGTGGGTTAGTCGCCATTTGTGACGGTTCGGCTTCGGTTTTGCGCCGGTCTTGTGAACCTTTGACCACCTCCCGGCACCCCGATTTCATGCACAACATTGCACTATCGTCCCGCGACCGCTATCTCCCGGCGTCTCATTCCTATTCCCAGACCAGCGAGCCGGACGCCCCATGGCGCAGCAGTACATTTTCCAGATGCAGGGCCTGACCAAGGCCTTTCCGGGCGGCAAGAAGGTGTTCGAGAACATCTGGCTGTCCTTCTATTCCGACGCCAAGATCGGCGTGGTCGGGGTCAATGGTTCGGGTAAGTCGACCCTGCTCAAGATCATGGCCGGGATCGACAAGGAATTCAGTGGTGAGGCCAAGGCTGCCGACGGCATCAAGATGGGCTATCTGGAGCAGGAGCCGCACCTGGACGAAAACCTTGATGTCTGGGGCAATGTCATTTCCTGGTGCGAAGAAAAGCAGATCGTTGATCGCTACAATGCCGTCGCCGCCGAGCTGGGTGAGAACTATACCGACGAGCTGATGGAGGAGATGACCACCCTCCAGGAGAAGATCGACGCCGGTGATCTCTGGGACATCGATTCCAAGGTCGAGATGGCCATGGGGGCCCTGCGCTGTCCGCCCGATGACTGGAAGGTTAACAACCTGTCGGGGGGAGAGAAGCGTCGGGTGGCCTTGGCGCGCCTGCTGTTGTCCAAACCCGACATGCTGCTGCTGGACGA
>NMUI01000179.1 GCA_002221445.1 Phenylobacterium zucineum
TATCAAATCCCGCTGGCTCTGGCGTCTGGAGACCTGGCCAGGGGGGCGGGTCTGAAGATTGCCGGGCACCCGGAGGTCCTGGCCCTGGCACGCAGCCTGGATGCGCCTGACGATTACCGTCCGGCCTCTCGCCCGTTTCCCACCCCCAAGGTGGAACACCGTCCGCGACGGCTTGCCGTGACCCGGGTCGAAGCCCTGACCCGCGATCCCTATTCCGTCTGGGCCCGGGACATATTGAAGCTCCATCTCCTAGAACGCCCGGACGAGGCTGTAGATGTTCGCGCCCGTGGCACAGCCATCCACAAGGCCTTTGAAGACTTTGTCCGTAAGATCCCCGGCCCCCTCCCGCAGGACGCGGCGGCACAGTTTGAGTCCTTCTATATCCGGGCTCTGGTGGATCAGGGTATGCCCGAGGCGGCCATGGTGCGTGAGCATGCCCTGGCCGAGGAAATGGCAAGATGGGTGATCGCTTTTGAGCAGAAACGCCGCGCTGACGGGCGCACCTTGCATGTAGAGCTGGCCGGCGCTCTGACCCTGCCCTGGTCGGGGGGAGACTTTACCCTCACGGCCAAGTCCGACCGGATAGAGATCGACCCTCAGGGATTTAGCCACATACTGGACTATAAGACCGGGACGCCCCCATCCGAAAAAATGGTCCAGTTCGGCTTTTCGCCGCAGCTGACCCTGACCGCCGCCATCCTGGCCCGGGGCGGATTTCCCAGGCTCGGGCGGCCTCGAACAGGTGAGCTGCTCTATGTCAAGGTGACGGGGCGCAAACCAGCCGGTGAAGAGGTGGCGCGGGGCACCAAAGACGGACCAGAGGCGGCCGCCGACAAGGCCTTAAGCGGTCTGCAGGACCTTATCGCCAAATACGACAATCACGCCCAGGGCTATGGGTCTCGAACCGCGCCGCAGTTCGTGAAAACCTATGCCGGGGACTATGACCACCTGGCCCGGGTCTTTGAGTGGTCCACCAGCGGTGAGGAGGTGGAGGAATGAGCCTGCACCTCGATCCCCAGCAGCGCGCCGCCGATCCGCACATCTCAGCCTTCGTCACCGCCAATGCCGGTTCAGGCAAGACCAAGACCCTGATCGACCGCGTAGCCCGCCTCTTGCTGTCGGGGGCGGCCCCGGAAACCATACTCTGCGTCACCTATACCAAGGCGGCAGCGGCGGAAATGCAGGGGCGGCTTTATGACCTGCTTGGACTCTGGTCGGTGTCGGATGACCTTTTTCTCAAGGCGGAATTGGCCGAGTTGGAAGGGCGAAACCCGAATGCCTATGATGAACGGAGTTTGTCTGCGGCCCGTGCCCTATTCGCCCGAGCTCTGGAGACGCCGGGCGGTTTGAAAATCCAGACCATCCATGCCTTTTGTGAAAAACTCCTCCGCCGCTTTCCCATAGAGGCTGGGGTTTCCCCAGGCTTCCAGGTCCTGGATGACAGTGCCGCCGCCGTAATTGCCACCGCCGCCCGCCGCGCTGTGGCCCGCCACGCCATGCAGAGCCAAGGGGCCGTGGCCGAAGCCTATGCCCGGTTTTCCGTTGCCTTGGATTTCCAGGTCTTTGAAAAAATGTTCAAGGACTTCGAGACTCAGAGGGGGGCTCTGAACCGCTTTCTCGAGGCGGTCGGGGGGCTTGTGGCGGCTCAGCCTGGGTCTGGCAGACCTGCGGCTTTCCAGGGGGACCGCAAGACCCTGACGAGGTCATCTCCAAGGGCTTGGCCGCTGTCAATCTTGCAACCCTGGGCGAGGCCGCGGACTGCCTTATGACAGGCTCCGCCAGCGACGTGACACGGGCAGGCGCGCTGAAGGCAATCATGGCCGCCCCCACCTTGTCCTTCCAGAGCCTGAAGGAATTGTTCTTTACGGACAAGGGTGAAGGGACACCGGTCAAATGGGTTACCGACGCGAAGGTCCTGAAGTCCGTCCCGGCTATTCAGATGGCGTTACAGCACGAACAGGACCGCCTTTCTGAGGTGCGCGAGCAGGTTGCGGCAACCGAAGTGGCGCGCGACACCGTCCATGCCCTGACCTTGGCTGACGCCTATCTCACAGCCTACACACTGGAAAAGGTCTTTGCCGGGCGGTTGGACTTCGCCGACCTGATCGAAAAAACCCACGACCTCACCGCCAATGCCCCTCAGGCCGCCTGGGTGCTGTTCAAGCTGGACGGCGGGATCAATCACATCCTGGTGGACGAAGCCCAGGACACAGCCCCTGATCAATGGCGGATCATCCGCGCCCTGACTGAAGACTTCTTTGCTGGGGAAGGCCGCGAGCGGTCCGGCGATCTGGCTCGCAATATGTTCGTGGTTGGCGATGAAAAGCAGTCCATCTATTCCTTCCAGGGGGCGGCCCCGGAAAATCTGGTGCAGGAGTTTGATTTCCACCACGCCCGCGCCACCGGGGCGGGTCAGACCTTTGAGCGGGTTGACCTTTTGGCCTCTTGGCGATCGGCCACCCGAATCTTGAACTTTGTTGATGCCACCTTTGCCGCCGAAGACCTAGCCGCGTCCGTCCTGCCCCGTCGCCGGGGGGCGGAGACCTCGAACCCATCCGCCACGACGCCGTGCGGGTTGATGAGGGGTGCGTTGATCTTTGGGACCCGGTGGTCGAGATTAAGGGTGAAGATCGGGAGGCCTGGACCACACCGCTGGATGTGGAGTCCGCCCACTCAGCCAATCGCAGGCTGGCGGATCGCATAGCCGATGAAATCGCTGAACTTGTGGCCCGGGGTGATCAGGTGCTCGACAAGAAGAGCCGGCAGATGCGCCCGGCTCACTATGGCGATGTGCTGATCCTGGTACGCCGACGTAAGGCCCTGTTTGAAGACATTCTGCGCGCCCTCAAGCACCGCAAGGTGCCGGTAGCCGGGGCAGATCGCCTGGCCCTGTCGGAGCACATCCTGTTCGATGATCTGCTGGCTCTGGCTCGGTTTGTCCTCTTCCCCCGGGATGAGCTGACCCTGGCGGCCCTCTTGAGAAGCCCTTTCTGCGATGTGGAGGACGACAGTCTTTATCGTCTGGCCCACGGTCGCGACTCGCTGACCCCGCCCCTGAACCTTTGGGATGTCCTTAATCTGCGCGCCGATGAAGCCCCGGAATGGCGCTCAGCGCGAGACCTTCTTCAGGCCGCCCTGGCCTTTGCCCACCAACGACCCTTTGAGTTTTATGCCCATTGCCTGTCCCTGCGCGATGAATATGGCCAAACGCAAAAAGCCCGTCTGCTCAAGCGTCTGGGGGACGAGGCCGAAGATGCCTTAGAGGAATTTCTGGCTCAGGTCCTGGAGGCTGAAGGGCGCGGCATTCTCGATCTCGAAAGCCTAGCCGCCGCCCTGGTCAATCTCGACATTACCGTCAAGCGGGAGATGGAAGACCAACGCCAGGAAGTCCGGGTCATGACGGCTCACGGGGCCAAGGGTCTGGAAGCTCCCATTGTTTTCCTGCCTGAAACGACCCTCGGTGCCACGGGCAAGGGCTCGCCCTTATTGCCCACAGAGGATGGCGGTTTCCTTTGGTCCCGCTCAAAGGACAAGGGCTGTAAGGCCTCCCGAGCCGCCCATGACTGGCGGGCGCGCAAGGAGGCAGAGGAAACCTTCCGCTTGCTCTATGTGGGGCTCACCCGGGCGCGGGACCGGCTGGTGCTATGCGGGCGCATGGCGGCAAATGCCAAGCCGGACCTTATGAAGGGTTGGTGGGGGGCGATCCGGGATGCCTTCGCACACGGCGACATCAAGGCGCAGGTCCGTCGGCTCCCGGGCCAGGATTTCAGCTTCAGCCGGTTCGGCCCCGATCCGGTCCGGGGTGTGCCCGCCCAAACCCGACAGATCCTCGACCCGGTTCAACCCCACTGGGTGTCTACCGCCCCGCCCCCGGATGCCTTTGCCCGCTACGCCTCGCCCTCAGACCTGGGCCAAGGGGCCTTCACCACGGCGGCCTCTCCCCTGTCCGGAACACGGGGCCTTGGGCGATTCCGGCGGGGAGACCTGATCCATAAACTGCTCCAGGTCCTGCCCGACCTTCCCGCGAGCATAAGGCCTGCGGCGGCGCAAAAATTGCTGGATCGAGAGCCGGATCTGACCACGGCCCAGAAGACCGAAATGGTCAATGCCGCCCTTGGCGTGCTCAATAATGATCAGTTTGCCGAGGTTTTCGGTCCTGGCAGTCGCCCGGAGGTGAGTCTGGCGGGCACGGGCAAACGGCTACCGCAAGGTCTCAGCATTTCGGGTCGTCTGGATCGCCTGGTGGTACTGCAGAACCGGGTACTGGTGGTGGATTTCAAGACCAACCGTCCCTCACCCGAGGCTATTGCGGAAGCCGACCCAGCCTATCTGCGCCAGATGGCCCTCTATGTAGGGGTGCTGTCGGACATCTTCCCCGATCATACTGTGGAGGCCGCCCTGGTCTGGACAGATGGACCCAAGCTCATGCCGATTCCAGAAAACCTGATCGCCCGGACCTTGGCCCAACTGAGGGCAGACAGTTGATACCGACCGTTAACACGCCCATATGCTCCGTGAATCATCGCCGCCGCATGAGGCGAGTCGGCGTCATCAGGAGCGGTTCATGAGCACGGTCGCGATCACCGACGAGTCCTTCGAAAAAGACGTCCTTCAGTCCAGCAAGCCTGTCCTCGTGGATTTCTGGGCCGAATGGTGCGGGCCCTGCAAACAGATCGCCCCGGCCTTGGAGCAGATTTCCGAAGAACTGGGGGCTCAGGTCATTGTGGCCAAGCTGAATATCGAAGACAGCCCCACCACCCCATCCCGCTATGGGGTGCGGGGCATTCCCACCATGATGCTGTTCAAGGACGGCCAGATGGCCTCCATGAAGGTGGGGGCCATGCCCAAGCAGAAGATCGTCGAGTGGCTGAACGAAGCCGGGATCTGAGATCGGCAACCCGGATCAGACGGGCCAGGTCTCCGGGCTCAGGGCGAGCACCTCACCGGCAAAGTGAAGGCCGCCGCAGATCAGGACGTGGGGGGGCGGGCCGTCGGACGACAGGGCCCGCTCCAGCGCCATAGTTACATTGGCCGCCATTTCAGACTGAAGTCCCGCCACCCTCGCGGCGTCATTGATCTCCTCAGCCTTCGCCGCCGTTTCTGAATCGAAGGTCGTCGCAATGACCCTTGGGGCCAGGGGCGCAAAGGGCGCGAAAAAGCCCCGGGCATCCTTACGGGCGAACATGGCGGCAATCAGCACCAGGGGCCGAGGATCACGGGTCACCAGATGTCCCGCTGCCGCAGCCAGGGCGACCCCAGCATGGGGATTATGGCCGCCATCCAGCCAAAGGTCTGCCCCCCGCGCCTTGGCCATCGCTGCCAGGGGGCCGGCGGTCAAGCGCTGGAACCTGGCCGGCCAAACCGCCGACGCTACGCCTCCGGCATAGGCCTCATCGTCAATCCGAGGGTCATTCAAAGCGGCCATCGCCGCGACCGCCAGTCCGGCATTGGCGACCTGGTGAGCCCCCAGTAGACTGGGCCTGGGCAGGTCGAGCAACCGGTCCTTCAGTTGGACCAACAGACGCCCATTGGCCTCCCAGGCGTCAAAGTCACGGCCCATGAGGGTGAGCGGAGCCTTGAGGGCCTTAGCTTCCGCCTCGATGACCGCCTCACCCGCTTCCATCTGGCGAGCGACAACCACAGGGCGGCCCGCCTTGATGATTCCGGCCTTTTCCAAGGCGATCTTGGTGAGCTCCGGCCCCAGCATTTCCAGGTGGTCATAATCCACAGGGGTGATGACGCTGACCGCCGGGGTCTCGAAAATATTGGTGGCGTCGTATCGTCCGCCTAAGCCCACCTCCACCAGACAAAGATCGGCCGGGGTCTCCGCAAAAGCCTGGAAGGCCAGCACGGTGGTGAACTCAAAAAGCTGATGGGCTGACCCGCATTGGCCACCTCGATCCGGGTGATCAGATCAGACATCTGTGCCTCGGTAATCAGCCTCCCCGCCAGCCGGATTCGTTCAGCAAAGCGCACCAGATGGGGCGAGGTGATCACATGAACCCGAAGCCCTGCCGCCTCGGCAATGGCCCGCATGAAGCGACGGTGGAGCCCTTGCCATTGGTTCCCGCCACATGGATCACCGGCGGTAGACGCCGTTCGGGGTGACCCAACGCCGCCAGCAGACGCTCCACCCGCCCGGTGGTTAGGTCGATGAGGGTGGGATGAAGGGCCCGCAGGCGCGCAATGACCGCGTCCGACGCGCGGATGGGGTCATACATTTGTACATCCGTTGAAAATCAGGCCGCCCTTGAACGTGAGCGCCCCATCATCAGGGTCGTGAGGATTGAGGCCAGGACATCGGGTATGTCGGCCCTGGGGACAACCTTGTCGACCATGCCTCGCTCCAGCAGAAATTCGGCCCGCTGGAACCCGGCGGGCAGGACTTCGCGAATGGTCTGTTCGATCACCCGCCGTCCGGAAAAGGCCACCAGGGCATTGGGCTCGGCCAGGTGAACATCCCCCAGCATGGCGTAGGAGGCTGTGACGCCTCCGGCCGTCGGGTCGGTCAACACTACCACATAGGGCAGGCCCGCGCTCTTAACTTCATTGAGGGCCAGGGTGGTGCGAGCCATCTGCATCAGGGCCAGGGTGCCTCCTGCATTCGGGCCCCACCGGAGGCTGAGAAGATCACGAAGGGCACCTTGCGTTTCACCGCTTCCTGGGCGGCCTTCACAAAGGTCTCACCGGCCCCCATGCCCAGGGAACCGCCCATGAAAGCAAAGTCCTGCACCACCACCACGGTGTCCTGGCCCTTGATCTTACCAAAGCCGATGGCCATGGAATCCTGCTCGCCGGTCGCCTTGCGCGCTGCCTTCAGGCGTTCAGGATAGGGCTTATCGTCAGGGAATTTCAGCGGATCGTCGACAACAATGGGCGAGGCGATCTTCTCATACCTACCGTCGTCAAAGGTAAAGCGCAGCCGCATTCCGGCACCGATCCGCATGTGACTGCCGGACGGCGTCACCCACAAGGCGGCCTCCAGGTCCGGGCGGTACAGCATTTCGCCGGTATCGGGACATTTTACCCAAAGGTTTTCCGGGGCTTCCCGTTTGGCCACCAGATTACGGACGCCGGGGGCGATCTTAGCCAGCCAGCCGCCTCGTTCCCGGGGGGGCGTCGGTTTTGCGGGTTTGTCGTTTCGCTGTTCAGCCATCGCCTTGGTCTGGTTACGCGGTGACACGGGTTAGGCGCGCCGTCGCGATAGCCTTAGCCAAGGATTCAACTTTGGAAAGGACCCGCCCGGTCACGCTTTCGTTGGCCGCCAGGGCGGCGGCGACTTCATCAACCAGGGCCGACCCGACCACGACGCCGTCCGCCACCCGAGCAATGGCGGCGGCGCGCTCTGGTGTTTTGATGCCAAACCCGACCGCGACCGGCAGACCAGACGCGGCCCGGACCCGGGTCACATGAGGGGCGACCACGTCAGCCTCGGCTTCCTTGACGCCCGTCACCCCGGCCACGGAAACATAATAGACAAAGCCGGACGTGCGCCGCACCACGATTTTCAAACGCGCATCGTCCGAGGTGGGGGTGGCCAGACGGATCAGCGACAGGTCGGCGGCGTCCAGGGCGTCGGCTAAGGGGTCGGCTTCTTCAGGCGGAATGTCCACGACGATCAGGCCATCGACCCCGGCGATCGCGGCGTCCCTGGCGAAGGCCGCATAACCCCAGCGTACCAGGGGATTGGCATAGCCCATCATAATGATCGGGGTGGTCTGGTCACCCTGACGAAATGCCGTCACCAGCTCCAGGGTGCGGTTAAGGGTCATGCCCTTGTCCAGGGCGCGCAGGGCGGCGCGCTGGATGGGCGGGCCTTCGGCCATGGGGTCAGAAAACGGAAAGCCGATCTCGATAATGTCGGCCCCGGCACCGGGCAGGCCCTTAACAATCTCCAGCGAGGTGGCGTAGTCGGGATCACCGGCCATGACATAGGTGACAAACGCCGCGCGATCCTGAGCCTTCAGAGCCGCAAAGCGGGCTTCAATACGGGCCTTGGTCAAATGCTGCGTCCCAGATGGGCGGCGACGGTGGCGACATCCTTGTCCCCCCGACCCGACAGATTGAGCACCACAATCCCGCCCTTGCCCACCGCCTTGGCCACCTGCGGCAGGCGCGCCAGGGCGTGGGCGGATTCAATGGCGGGCAGAATACCTTCCAGCTCGGCGCAGAGTTTGAAAGCGTCGAGGGATTCCGAATCGGTCGCCGTCAGATATTCGGCGCGGCCCACATCGTGCAGCCAGGCATGTTCCGGCCCGATGCCGGGATAGTCGAGACCCGCTGAAATAGAGTGCGCTTCGGTGATCTGGCCCGCGGCATCCTGGAGCAGATAGGTCATATTGCCGTGGAGAACCCCCGGCTGACCGCCATTGATGGCCGCCGCATGACGACCGGACTCCATGCCCTCTCCCGCCGCTTCGACCCCGTAGAGTTTGACGCCCTCATCATTGAGGAAAGGGTGGAATATGCCGATGGCGTTGGACCCACCGCCGACGCAGGCGACTACGGCGTCCGGCAGTCGGCCCTCCACCTCTAGGATTTGCTCACGGACTTCCTGACCGATCACCGACTGAAAATCCCGAACCATTTCCGGATAGGGGTGCATACCCGCTGCGGTGCCGATCATGTAATAGGTGTCGTGAACATTGGTCACCCAATCGCGCAGGGCCTCGTTCATGGCGTCCTTGAGGGTCGCCGAGCCAGAGGTGACCGCCTCGACCTGAGCCCCCAGCAAATTCATCCGGAAGACATTGGGCTTCTGACGCTCCACATCCACCGCGCCATATAGACAATGCAGGGCAGGCCAAACCGGGCGCAGACGGTGGCGCTGGCCACGCCATGCTGGCCTGCGCCGGTTTCGGCAATGATCCGGGTCTTGCCCATGCGCCGGGCCAGCAGGATCTGGCCCACGCAGTTATTGATCTTGTGCGAGCCGGTGTGGTTCAGCTCCTCGCGCTTGAGATAAATCTTCGCCCCGCCAAAGTGTGCGGTCAGGCGTTCAGCAAAATAGAGCGGCGAGGGGCGACCTACATAGTGTTTCAAGAGCCCCGACAGCTCGGCCTGGAAGGTCGGATCGGCCTTAGCGGCGCGATAGGCCGCTTCCAGCTCATGCACCAGGGGCATCAGGGTTTCAGGCACATAGCGCCCGCCATAATCGCCGAAGCGGCCGGCCGCATCCGGATAGGCACAATAGTCGTTGGGCGGAACAGGCAGGGTCACGGGATAAGCACCTAGGCGCGGCGCACGGCCTCAAGAAACGCCGTGATTAAGGAGGGGTCCTTTAGTCCGGGTCCGCGCTCCACGCCAGAAGAAACATCGACCATAGGGGCTCCAGATTGGGAAATAGCCTCGCCCACATTCCAGGGGTCCAGACCGCCAGCCAGGAACCAGGGCCGGGCAAATCGTCGCCCTGCCAATAATGACCAATCAAAACGCGCCCCCACACCGCCGGGACGTTCGGCATCCTTGGGGGGCTTGCCCTCAAACATCAGGTGATCGACCACCGTTTCATAGGCCTTGGCGGCATCAATATCCGCCGCCTCGCTCACCGACAGAACTTTGATCAGGCCCAGTCCAGTGCGTTGACCAATCTCCTGCACCCGGGCTGGGGACTCATGACCATGCAGTTGGATGAAGTCAGGTTTTACGACCTCGGCAAGCCTGTCCACCAGGGCATTATCAGGATCGACCGTCACGGCACAAATCCGCAGGTTTTGCCCCCGCACCGGTGCCGTCAGTCGCGCCGCGGAGTCGGGGGAAATATTCCGTGGGCTGTTTTCAAAGAAGATGAAGCCCAAATAGCCTGCATCCCCGGCTAAAGCCGCCTGCACAGCCTGCGGCGTTGACAGTCCGCAAATCTTTGCCCGGGTGACCATGGCCGCCATTAAGACGTGACACCGGTCAACGGCAAGGACTGGACCGGAGCTAACCGGCTAACGCGCCTTAAGCAGGTCACGGATTTCACTCAGCAAGACCTGATCGGGGGTGGGAGGCGGCGGTGCCACGGGGGTCTCAGCATCCTTACGGCGAACGGCATTGGCCAGCTTCACCAGCATGAAGATCACAAAGGCGATGATTAGGAACTGAATCACCGTGTTAGCGAACGCGCCGTACTGAATAGCCACCTCGGCGGTCTTGGTGGCCGGATTGGCGACCTTCAGGACCAATTTCATATCCGAAAAGTCGACGCCACTCAGCAGGAGACCGATGGGTGGCATGACCACCTTATCGACCAAACTCTTGGTGATGTCTCCAAAGGCCCCGCCAATGACCACGCCGACCGCGAGATCAATCACATTACCCTTTGAGATAAATTCCCTGAATTCGCTGATAATACCCACAGATCAAGCCCTCAGAAACCGGAGGTCTATGTCCTACCTGATTAGGTGCGGGTCAAGTCCAGCAGGCGCGGCTAACCGCCTGCGAACGGCTTATTCGTCTGCGTTAAGCCGTTCGCGCAGTTCTTTGCCACTTTTGAAAAAGGGCACCTGCTTGGCACGAACACTGACTGATTCCCCCGTGCGTGGATTACGACCGGACCTGGCATCCCGGGCCCGGATGGACAGGGCCCCAAAGCCGCGAAGCTCAACCCGCCCACCCTCTTCAAGGGCTCGTATCATCCGCTCCAGGATAACCCCCACCACCCGCTCAATATCGCGCTGGGTCAAATGCGGATTTTCCTGCGCGAGTTGAGCGATAAGTTCCGACTTGATCATGCGAAAATCCGGTTTTGAGACTGAGGGAACATGGTCGAGTCCGGTTTGATGATCAACCCGGAAATCCTCATGTCTTGCGAGACTTGCGCTTTTTCGGGGGCCTTGGCCCACCGCACAGGCCAAAGCAGCGGGCCCGTCGCCGGACCCGCTGCCGTTTGTAGGGGCTTTACCCTGCTGTTTTACAGAGAGGTGCTTTAGTCTTTTTGAGCTTTTTCCCGCAGGGCGGCACCGAGAATATCGCCTAGAGAAGCCCCGGAATCCGAAGATCCGAACTTCTCAATGGCTTCTTTCTCCTCGACCATTTCCAGGGCCTTGATCGATACCGCCACCTTGCGGGCAGCCTTATCAACCGTAGTTACCTGGGCATCGACGCGGTCACCCACGGCAAAGCGTTCCGGACGCTGGTCGGCACGATCCCGGGACAGGTCGGACTTGCGGACGAAGGCGGTCATCGGCGCGTCGTCATCGCCGAACTTCACTTCAATACCGCCCGAGGTGATCTCAGTGACGGTAACCGTGACGGTCTGACCCTTGCGGAAGGCCTCGCCCGCCATGGGATCGCCCGCCAGTTGCTTGATGCCAAGCGAGATGCGCTCCTTCTCGACGTCGACGTCCAGCACCCGAGCCTTGACCATTTCGCCTTTGTGATACTTGGCGATGGCTTCTTCGCCCGGGACATTCCAGTCCAGATCGGACAGGTGAACCATGCCGTCGATGTCGTTTTCGAGACCGATGAACAGGCCAAACTCCGTGGCATTCTTAACTTCGCCCTCGACGGTGGACCCCACCGGGTTGGCTGCGATGAAGGCGTCCCAGGGATTGTCCATAGCCTGTTTGAGACCCAGGGAGACCCGACGCTTGGACGGATCAACGTCCAGGACGACCACATCGACTTCCTGCGAGGTCGAAACGATCTTGCCAGGATGGACGTTCTTCTTGGTCCAGGACATTTCCGAGACGTGAACCAGACCTTCAACCCCGGCTTCCAGCTCCACAAAGGCACCGTAGTCGGTGATGTTGGTGATGCGGCCCGTGAACTTGGCCCCGACCGGATACTTGGCTTCCACCCCGTCCCAGGGATCGGACTGTAATTGCTTCATGCCGAGCGAAATGCGCTGGGTGTCGGGGTTGATCTTGACCACCTGCACCTTGACGGTGTCGCCCACGGCCAGAACCTGGCTGGGGTGATTGACGCGCTTCCAGCTCATATCGGTGACATGCAGCAGGCCGTCTATGCCGCCCAGGTCCACGAAAGCGCCGTAGTCGGTGATGTTCTTGACCACGCCGTCGCGGATTTCGCCCTCGACCAACTGGCCGACAAGTTCCGTGCGCTGTTCGGCGCGAGCTTCTTCCAGAATGGCACGACGCGACACGACGATATTGCCGCGTGGGCGGTCCATTTTGAGGATGGCGAAGGGCTGTTCCTTGCCCATGAGCGGGCCGACATCGCGGACCGGACGAATGTCCACCTGACTGCCGGGCAGGAAGGCCGAGGCCCCGCCGAGGTCGACGGTGAAGCCGCCCTTCACGCGACCGACAATGGTGCCCATGACCGGCTCATTGCGCTCATGCACGACTTCCAGACGGGTCCAGGCTTCTTCGCGGCGGGCCTTGTCGCGGCTGATGACCGCTTCACCCATGGCGTTTTCAACGCGTTCCAGGAAGACTTCGACGGTGGCACCGATCTTGATCGGGCTCTCGCCGGACTCATCAACGCCAAATTCCTTCACGGAAATCCGGCCTTCGGTCTTCAGTCCGACATCGATGATGGCGAAATCTTTTTCGATTCCGACCACGATGCCTTTGACAACCTGACCTTCCATAAAGTCGCGGCCGCCCATGGACTCATCGAGCAGGGAGGCGAAATCATCCCGGGAGGGATTAAGGCTCATATCGTCAGCCATTTGGATCTTTCATCGTCTATGACGCCCCTTTTTTGAGAAAAGGACGGGAAGCCGAGCCGCACATAGCGGTCGAACGGAGTCCCGGCGTCGGGTTAAGGGTTGCAACCGAAGGCCCAGGCGAACCTGAGCGGTGTTTATTTGCCCACGGCGATCTAAGGGAAAGGCGCGGTTGGATTTGCTTACTGGGAATTTTCCCAGCGGGCGCGCGCCGCCTCGACAATGCGGCGGGCCGCATCGATGGCGCGCTCTATAGTCATTTGCGAGGTGTCTAGCAAGACCGCGTCGGGGGCTTGGACCATGGGGCTGTCCGCTCGACCCCCATCGCGGGCGTCCCGGCGGCGGATGTCTTCGAGGATTTCGGCGAAGACGACGTCCTCGCCACGGCCTTTGAGCTGCTTGAAGCGACGCTCAGCTCGCACCTCTGGATCCGCCGTGACATAGAGCTTGGCCGGAGCGTGTGGCGCAATCACCGTGCCGATGTCGCGCCCGTCAATGACAGATCCGCCGGACCTTTTTGCAAAGGTCTGCTGCAAATCCAACAGAGCAGCGCGCACAAGAGGATGGACAGCCACGCGGCTTGCGCATTCCCCGGCCTCCCGGGTGCGGAAATCGTCGTCGTCGAGATCGCCGGCCTGGAGGTCGCGGGCGACCTGAGCCGCAGACCTTGCATCGTCCAGATCGCCGCCCTGACGCTTGAGGATGACGCCGACAGCCCGATAGAGCAGGCCTGTATCCAGCATGGGTAGGCGATAATGGGCGCTCAGATCGCTGGAAATCGTGCCCTTGCCCGAGGCTGCGGGGCCATCGACGGCGATGACGAAGGGCGGTCTCACGCCAAATCCCCGCCTAAACCGCGCATCATCTCCACAAAGCCGGGGAAGCTGGTAGCGATCATGCCGGGCTCATCGACCGTCACGGCCCCGTCAGCGGCCAGACCCAGGATCAGATGTGACATGGCGATCCGATGATCCCCCCGGGTCACGATTTGTGCGCGACCTGCCGCCGGATGATTGCCCCCGCCCGAACCGACCACGATCAGGCCTTCAGGTTCTTCCTCGACCCCAATACCGCAGGCGCTTAAGCCCGCTGCCATCAGGCGATGCGATCGCTTTCCTTGACTCGCATTTCGCCGATACCGGTCATGCGGGTGACCCCCGTGGCGAAGGCTGCCGCCACCGCCAGTATGGGGTATTCGTCGATCATAGACGGCGCACGGGCGGCTGGGACATCGACGCCTGTCAGCTCCGAGTACCGCGCAGTGACATCACCCACCGGCTCCCCGCTTTCATCCCGCTGATTTTCAAGGGTCAGGTCTGCCCCCATCTCAATGAGGGTTGCCAGCAGGCCGGTACGCAAGGGGTTGAGCATAACCCCCTCTACGGTCACCTCTGATCCCGGTGTGATCAGGGCCGCCACCAGGGGAAAGGCCGCTGACGACGGATCGCCGGGCACCCGGACCTGTGTTCCCGCCAATGTCTGACCGCCGGGCAGGTTGATATGACGAACGCCATCCTGATCAACCACATCAACCCTGGCCCCAAAGCCTCGCAACATGCGCTCGGTGTGATCGCGGGTGGGTTCCGGTTCCAGCACCGCCGCCCCACCCGCCGCATGGAGTCCGGCCAGCAGGACCGCGGACTTCACCTGGGCCGAGGGCTCTGGCAGGCGGTATTCGATCCGGCGCAGGTCTCCGCCCTTGAGGGTCAGGGGCAGTCGGCCCCCGGACCGGCCCAGGAACCTCGCCCCCATGTCCGCCAGGGGCTTGATCACCCGGTTCATGGGGCGGCCGCGCAGGGAGGCATCCCCGGTAAAGCTGGCGGCCAGGTCAAAGCCTGCCGCCGCCCCCATGATCAGCCGCACCCCGGTGCCCGCATTGCCGCAGTCGATAATATCCGCAGGCTCTGAAAACCCGCCGCGCCCTATAACCTTCCAACGACCGGGGCCTAGATGTTCGACCTCCGCGCCAAAGGCACGCATGGCCGCCGCAGAGCGCAGAACATCCTCACCTTCCAGCAGACCGTCGATCTTAGTCAGACCCTTGGCCAGGGCCCCGAAGATCAGGGCGCGATGGGACACCGACTTGTCGCCGGGTGCCCGAACCCGCCCCTTCAGGGGGCCACCCCGCCGTGCGGTCAGTCCAGGCGAGGTCATAACGGCTCCTGTTACGGACAAAAGAGGTGAAAAGAAAAGGGATTGGGTTTTGACAGCGGCACCTGCCCGTGGCAAGTGAGCGCGCTTCAATTCACACCCGCCTCAGAGGCCCGCTCCTTGGCTATTCCCGAACTGGGCACAAAGCAAATTTGCCCCAACTGCCAGGCTAAGTTCTACGACCTGACCAAACGCCCGGCCCACTGCCCGAAATGCGATCACGAGTTTGACCCGGACGAAGCCGTCCGCAGCCGTCGTGTCCGTGCCCGCTCGACCCCTGTTGATCATGATCTCGACGATGATCAGGAGGCTCAAGTCCGCGGCAACAACCCGGATGCGGAGGACGAGGAAGAAGAAGAGGTCGTCACCCCGGAACTGGATGCCGTCATTGATGAGCCGATCCTGGCCGTGGACGAGGATGATGAAGACGGTGAGCCCGTCGCCGCGCCGGAAGACGACCTGGCGGGCTTCCAGGAAGACGATGACCTGGACGACGACGAAGACTCCGACGTGCCCTTCCTGGAAGACGATGACGAGGACGACTTTGTCGACACCGAAATCGACGGCCTGCCCGGCGAGGGCGAGGAAGACCGATAGGCCTTTAAGCTCAGGCCCCGTCGGCGCTGTGTGAATTTTCAGCGTCGGCGGGCTTGATCACAGGTAACGGTCAGACTAGTTTCCGCCCTCTTCGCGGCGGAGGCCAAGCCCTCCAAGGCCTGGAACCCGAGTTTTCGGGGCTATAGCTCAGCTGGTAGAGCGCTTGAATGGCATTCAAGAGGTCAGCGGTTCGACTCCGCTTAGCTCCACCATAACGGCCGCTTCCGACGAGGAGGCGGCCGTTTCCATTTGGGGGATCAGGCCTCGAGCGCCCGCTTCACTGTCGCGAGCGGCAGGACCAGGGTCAGGGGAATATCCTCCAGCGGCTCCGCCCCAAAGGATGCGTACCATCGGGCGACCCGGTCTGACTTTGCGTCAATCAGCAAGGCCACCCCGCCGACATCCTCTGCCACCCGCAGGCATCTTCGGCCAGCACACAACAGCAGTTGTCCGCCCAACAGGCCCTTGCCTGATAGACCTTGTCCACCGCCAAACGACCCAGGCGAAACATGGGTACGTCATAGCGGGGGAGGTTTCGGCTGACGATGGCCGGCGCCGAAGCATATGTCACGGACGCCGGGCTCAGGCTGTAAAAGCCTAATATGGTCCTGTCGTCCTCGCCCAGAGCCACGAAGGTCTTGGATGCCCCTTGCTCATGGTTCTGGCGGGCGTGATCACCGAGGAAGCGGTTGAGATTTGTGTCTCCACAGTCAAATCCCCTTCGGTCGTGATCGCGAGAAATCGGCTCCTCCCGCCAAGGCGGCAGGCTCATTGGCCCTTCAGGGCCCGCGCGGCGGCCATCAGCCTGGCATTGGGATCAGGGGGCGACTCAAGGAGATCCATGACCCTCTGGCTGTCCCGGGCCGTCAGGTTGACTGTCTCATCCCGTTCAATGGTCGTCTCGGCCGCCTTGATGGCCGTGTTGAGGACAAAGGCGGTCAGATTCGTACGCTCAAGAGCCGCAGCCCGTATGAGCATGGCCTTCTCAGACGGCTTCAGTCGGATGGCGAGGCGGCTGTTCTCGTCGATTGCGGGTCTGGGCATGGGCGGAGTCCAATCTGCGGCTCAAACACTGGTGGAGAAATACAAAGTTCCGATCGTACATTTTGAAGTCGTACATGACTTGTTTCGCAAACACCACCGCTTGATTCCCCGCCCCCAGCACCCCACCTAGTTATCGTCTTGGTCCTGCGCCGGTTTCGGGCAGGGGCTTGGCGAGTCGCTTGAGGTGCGAGGACTCTTTGCAATGAATAGAACCATGGTGTTCGACAGCCCCTTCCTGCTCGGGTTTGAGCATACCCGGCTGCTGGCCGAACGGGCCGCCAAGGCGGCGGCAGAAAGCTATCCCCCTATAATGTGGAAGACCTAGGCGAGGGGGCCTTGAGGATCACCCTGGCGGTGGCGGGCTTTACCCCCCAGACCCTACAGGTGACCCTGGAAGACCGTCAGCTGACCATTGCCGGTCGCCGAGATGAGGGGGGCAAGACCGAGGAGGCCTATCTGCACAGGGGCATTGCCGCCCGGGGCTTTGTCCGCAGCTTTGTCCTAGCCGACGGCATGGAAGTTTCAGCCGCCCTGCTGGAGCACGGCCTGCTGCACATTGACCTGGTCCGGCCCGAGCCCGCCCGCCTGGTGCGGCAGATTCCTATTCAGACCGGCAGCTGAACGCCGTTTTCGATTTTTCCGGAGGTGGTCCTATGACACCGAAAATGACCCCAATAACCCTGTCACCTCAAGATCTGGCCGCCCTGGGTGGGCCGAATCTGGTCTATGTCCGTCCGGTAATGGGGGCCGAAATCCTGGCCTCAACACCCACAGGCAAGGTGGAAGGTTTTGATCTTCGCCCGGACCAGATCCTCTATGCGGTTCATCGGGCGGACGGGGCCCGGCTGGCGGTTTTGGGCGATCAGGACTCCGCCATTGCGGCTGCCCTGGCCCATGAGCTGGCCCCGGTTTTGGTCCATTAACGCCTGATCTGATTATCGAACCGGATGTTTGGTCGAGTGTTTTAATTCCATTCGGCCCGGACGTTTAGGTCGGCGTCCTGTTCAGGGCGTGCGGCTCTTAGGGTTTTGAAGCTCGCGTCATCGAGGATCTGCTTCAGCGCCCAGACGGCAGCCCCGCGCACCAGGGGGGCCGGGTCCTCCAGAAGCGCCGTTATGGACGCCACATGGCGGTCATCCTGGGTATTGCCTAGGGCGTAGAGCACATTGCGTATAAAGCGGTCACGGCCAATGCGCTTGATCGGGCTCTTGGCGAATAGGGCCCGGAAGTCAGGCTCTGTAAGGCCCACAAGGTCCTCAAGCCTGGCCTGGGCCAGGGCGGGGCGGGCCTGAAGACGGATTTCGCTGGAAGCCTTGGCAAACTTGTTCCAGGGGCAGACCGCAAGACAGTCGTCGCAGCCGTAAATGCGGTTGCCAAGGGCCCGCCGGAACTCTCTCGGAATCGGCCCCTTAAGCTCAATGGTCAGATAGGAAATACAGCGTCGGGCATCCAGCTGATAGGGTGCCGGAAAGGCACCTGTCGGGCAGATATCCAGACAAGCGCGGCACTGACCGCAGCGGTCGGAACTGGTTTCGTCGGGCACTAGGTCGGCGGTGGTCAAGATGGCACCCAGGAAGAGCCAGGACCCGAATTCACGGCTGACCAGATTGGTATGCTTGCCCTGCCAGCCGAGACCTGCGGCCTGGGCCAAGGGCTTTTCCATCAGGGGGGCCGTGTCCACAAAGACCTTTAGGTCCTGACCGAACCGGCCGGCCATCCACCCGCCGAGCTGTTTCAAGCGACCCTTGATCAGGTCGTGATAGTCGTCCCCCTGGGCATAGACGGAAATAGCGGCGCGCGCCCGGTCTCTCAGGACCTCCAAGGGGTCAAGATCGGGGCCATAATTGACCCCCAGCATGATGGCGCTTCGGGTATCGGGCCATAGGGCACCAGGATGGATACGGCGCGACAGGGTCGTGGCTAACCAATCCATATCGCCATGGCGGCCCGCCGCCACAAAGGTCGCAAGATGATCGCCTGCCGTCCAAGAGGAATCCACGGCGGCAAAGCCGCACACATCGAAGCCGAGATCCTCAGCCTTCAGGCGGATGGCGGATCGGGGATCAGAAATCGAGATCGTCATAATGCGCCGCCGGCGGGAGGCCAGGCCAGCGGTCGGATAACAGCGGGCGGAAGGCCGGCCGGGATTTCAACTTCATGTACCAGAGCTTGACCCCCTGAAAGTCTTGCCAAGGGACATCACCGAAATAGTCGATGACCGACAGATGAGCGGCCCCGGCAAAGTCTGCCAAGGAGAGCCTGTCCCCCGCCAGCCAATCCCGCGTCTTGAGAAGGTCGTCCATATAGGACATGTGCGCCCGCAACGCCTCGCGGCCCTGACGCAGACTGACCTGGTCCGGTGCCCCCAGACCGAGCAGACGCTTTTCCATTTTTTCGTGAAGGAGGTAACCCCCGACTTCGTAATCAAACTTGCGATCAAACCATTGCAGCAGGCGACGGGCTTCGGCTCGCGCCGGCTGTTCCCGACCCAGCAGCGGCGGCTCGGGATAGGTTTCTTCCAGATGATCCAGAATGGCGCGACTTTCGCAAAGCACCAGATCGCCTTCTACCATGACCGGGGTCAGACCTGACGGATTGAGCGCCACGAGATCTGCGGGACGTTCCCAATAGCGGACCGTCTGTTCATCAAAAGCCAACCGCTTTTCACCGAGGGCCAGGCGAACCTGTCGGGATGCGGGGTCCAAGGGAAAGTGATGAAGGGTGCGGACGGTCATATTCTACGGCGTCGAATCTACTCAACTTAGACCATACCACGTCTTAAGGCGGCGTTTACTTTGCGGCGAGACCCGCATGATCCTCCTGAAATGCACCACCATGAGGTTCAGCGCGTCCGTGAGGATCAGGGTGCAGGATGATGTCGGCGGCGGGGAAGGCGACCAAAAGCCGGTTTTCGGCTGCCACCATGAGCCTATGAGCTTCCTCAAGACTTAGGTCGGGGTCAAGATCGACGTGCATTTGAATATGCACATAGGGCCCTGAACTGCGTGTCCGAAGCTGATGAACGTCTGAAATCTTCGGGTCCTGAGTCATCAGAGCGACGATTTGACGACGCTGATCTTCGGGCAGTTCGCGATCCATAAGCTGGTTTGCCGCCTCGCGGAATACGCCAACGGCCCCCCAAAGCAAAAGCAAGGTCACACCAAGGGCGGCAAAGGCGTCCAGATTGTTCAGGCCGAGCAGGGATGAGGCCCCAATTCCGATCAGGGCGATCAGGTTGGAGGCCAGGTCCGTCGTATAGTGGGCGCGATCACCGCTGATCGCCACAGACTGGGTTTGACGCAGGACCCGAGACTGCGCGAGCAACAGCCCGACGGTTAATACCGTCGAGAGCACCATGACTATGACCGCCCACCCCTCCCGAGCAAGGGGATGGGGTTCGTAGAGGTGGCGGACCGCCTCCTGACCGATCAGGGCGGCGGAGGCGAAGACAAGGCCCGCCTGGACCAAGCTGGAAAAGGCTTCTGCCTTACCGTGACCGAAACGATGCTCGGCGTCCGGCGGTGCCGCCGCATAACGGACGGCAAAGAAAGTCACCAGGGAGGCGATCAGGTCCAGACCCGAATCCGCCATGGAGGCCAGCAAGGCCACCGACCCGGACGCCATCCAGGCCACAGCCTTCAGGGTCACCAGGACGCTGGCCATAGAGACCGAAAGCAGCGAGACCCAGCGGGTCAGCTTGGCTGTGTCTCCAGCGGTCAAGGGTTCGGGGGTGGCCATAGGGTCTATCTAGTCGTTTTGGGCGGTGATCCTAGTGCAATCGACTCGCAAGTTAGAGTCGGACAAAGTCCAGAAATACGGGTGCGCAATCCCCCAGACCTTTTTGTTCATAGCGGGTGGTGATGTGATCTAAAGGCGGGCAGCGCCAATCCTCCTGACCACGTGCCGTCCAGGCAAAATCTGGCGACTTCAGCACCCGTTCCAGGGTCCAGTCGGCATAGTCCGCCCAGTCCGTTGCGAACCGCAAATGGGACTTAGGTTTCATCAGTCTGGCCAGTTCAGCCAGCAGGTCCTCGTTCACCAGCCTGCGCTTATTATGACGGGCCTTGGGCCAGGGATCGGGAAACAGGATGAAGACCCTGTCGAGGCAGGCGTCGGGCAGACGGGCCAGCAGGTCCCGAACATCGCCATCATACAGACGCACATTGCTGAGGTCTGCCGCCTCAATATGGCGCAGGGCACTGGCCACACCGTTCTGGAAGGGCTCGGCCCCGAGGATCAGAACGTCCCGTCGACGGGACGCCTGGGCGGCCATGTGTTCCCCGCCGCCGAAGCCAATTTCCAGCCATACCTCAGCGGCACCGGGCATAAGAGATTTTGGGGCAAAAGCGGCTTCAGGCACCCTAAGCGCGGGCAATAGGTCACTCATCAGCGCCGCTTGGCGCGGCTTGATGGTGCGCGATTTTAAGCGACCAAAGGATCGAAGGGGTGGGGGATTATCCATGCCCCGCCCCCTCTATAGATCGGGCGAAAACTAGGCCAGACCCTTGAGTTGATCCACGAGGTCGGTTCTTTCCCAGGAAAAGCCGCCCTCATTATCCGGCTGGCGGCCAAAGTGGCCATAGGCGGCGGTCCGGGCATAGATCGGACGGTTCAGACCCAGGTGCTCGCGAATGGCCCGGGGTGTGGCCCCACCAATCATCTGCGGCAGGGCCAGTTCCAGCTTGGCCGGATCAATTTCGCCTTCTCCATGGAGGTCCACATAAAAGCTCAAAGGGTTGGCGACACCGATGGCATAGCTGATCTGGATGGTGCACTTGCGGGCCAAACCCGCAGCGACGACGTTCTTGGCCAGATAGCGACAGGCATAGGCCGCCGAGCGGTCAACCTTGGTGGGGTCCTTGCCCGAGAAGGCCCCGCCGCCGTGGGGTGCTGCACCGCCATAAGTGTCGACAATGATCTTGCGACCTGTCAGGCCGGCGTCGCCATCAGGCCCGCCGATTTCAAACTTGCCCGTGGGATTGACGTGCCACTTGGTTTTCCGCGTAATCAGGCCGGGCGGGAAGACACTTTCCACAAAGGGCTGGATCTCCGCCTTTAGGCGTTTGGGGTTGGCGGCCAGCAGGCCGATCTTCTTCTTGTGCTGGGTGGACACGACAATTTGCAAAACCTCTACCGGACGGCCGTCCTGATAGAGCAGGGTCACCTGGCTCTTGGCGTCAGGCTCAAGCACGGAACACTCGCCCGAGTGACGCGCGTCCGCCAGTCGCTTTAGGATGTTGTGGGAATATTGCAGGGTGGCGGGCATCAGCTCCGGCGTTTCATCACAGGCATAGCCGAACATAATGCCCTGATCACCGGCCCCTTCTTCCTTGGTGGCGGTGGAATCGACGCCCTGGGCGATGTGGGCGGACTGGGCATGAAGATGGCAGGCGTACTTCGCCTTCTGCCAATGGAAGCCCTTTTGCTCATAGCCAATGTCCTTGATCGCAGCCCGAACCTTGGGCTCCAAGGATCCGACGATTTCCCGGGTCAGAGCCTTGTTTTCCGCCGGTGAGGCCCCAGGCTTACCGGCGCGGACTTCCCCGGCCAAGACAATCCGATTGGTGGTCACCAGGGTTTCGCACGCCACCCGCGCCTGAGGCTCAACGGCCAGGAAGGCATCAACAACCGTGTCGGAAATACGATCGGCGACCTTGTCGGGATGGCC
>NMUI01000447.1 GCA_002221445.1 Phenylobacterium zucineum
ATGGCGGTCACGAAGTCGGCATAGGCCACCTTCCAAGCGCCGCCGTGGTGGCCACCGCCCGAAACCTTCTTGACCTTTTTGATCAGGATGGGCCGTTCGCTAAGGGCCATGGTTTGCTCCCGTTAACCTTGAGTCGTGCGCAGGGTGAGCCGGGGGCGTTAAGATGGTGTTGACGTTTGGAGGTCGGGATGAAGGTTGCCTTTATTGGTCTTGGGGTGATGGGTTTTCCCATGGCTGGTCACCTTGCCAAGGCCGGACACGCCGTGTCCGTTTTCAATCGTTCAACCGAGAAAACCCACCGCTGGGCACAGGCATTCGGCGGGCGCGCCTGCTTGGCGATTGCTGAAGCTGCGAGGGAAGCTGAGCTGGTCTTTTTGTGCGTGGGTCGAGACGATGATGTGCGCGAAGTGGTCGCCCAGGCCTTGCCGACCATGGCATCAGGGGCGGTCATTGTTGATCATACAACCACATCTGCCAGGTTAGCACGGGACATGGCGGTTCTGGCGGCCTCATCAGGCAAAGCCTTTTTAGATGCCCCGGTTTCCGGCGGTCAGGCCGGGGCTGAAGCAGGCCAGTTGACGGTCATGTGCGGCGGTACAGACCTAGCCTTCGCCCGGGCTGAACCCGTGATCGGGGCCTTTGCCAAGGCCGTTCGCCATCTGGGAGAAGCAGGTTCAGGGCAGCTGGCGAAGATGGTCAATCAAATTGCCATTGCCGGGGTTGTTCAGGGCCTAGCTGAGGCCATGCACTTTGCCAAGCGGGCTGGCTTGGACACGGGGGATGTCTTCGCCGCGATTTCCAAAGGTGCGGCCCAGTCCTGGCAAATGGACAATCGCTGGGCGACCATGGCCGAAGGCAAGTTTGATTTCGGCTTTGCTGTTGACTGGATGCGAAAAGATCTGGGTCTTGTGCTTGACGAGGCCAAATCAAATGGAGCCCGTTTGGCACTTACCGAGCTGGTGGATGGTTATTATTCCGAGGTTCAGGCCATGGGGGGACGGCGCTGGGATACCTCTAGCCTCGTGGCGCGATTGGAAAACCATGACGACCGTCATTTTGGAAACCGAACGTCTGATCCTCGACGAGCTTCAGGCCGGGCGGGACGATCTGTTTATTTTCCAACTGCTCAATGAGCCGGGCTTTTTGGAAAATATCGGTGATCGGGAAATCGACGATTTGGAGGCAGCCTCCGACTATATTGAGACCCGTCAGGTGCAGAGCTATCGCCAAAACGGCTTTGGTTTGTGGCGCGCTGTGAGCCGTGAAACCGGGCAAAGCCTTGGGCTGTGCGGCCTTGTGAAGCGCGATGGCCTTGAGTTCCCCGATGTCGGATATGCCTTCTTGGAATCGGCCTGGGCAAAGGGTTATGCGAGCGAGGCGGCGGCGGCGACTCTCGCCTATGCCCGAGATCATCTGGGTCTGAAAACCCTGGCGGCCATTACCAAACCCGACAATAAGGCGTCTATGAGGGTGTTGGAAAAGGTCGGCTTTCAGTTCAGGCGTATGATCACCTTACCGGGTCATGACGGGCCCAGCACCTATTTCACGATAACGATTTAAGGCCCTGGGAAACCTAGAGCCTGTTCCCTTTAG
>NMUI01000180.1 GCA_002221445.1 Phenylobacterium zucineum
CAAGACATCGAGTCGAAGACCCTGGTTCAGGCCGTTCGCTGGTTCGCTGAGCACCGAGTGCTGCTCGACGGCGAGCGCACAATCATCTTCAGCTAGCTCAACAGCTTTCGCTTGCCGTTGCCGTGCAACTTGTGCTGCACCTTTCGAACCGCTGCGCTAACCAGGATGCTGGTTGACCCGCCCGCTAGCATCGCCAACCACCACCCCGAATCGCCGATGTCGACGATCGAGGCGGTGGTGACGTGCGCAAGTGGCTGCGGTTTGGCCAATGCCGATTTCTTGCCCACCTTGGCCGACTTGCCAGTCTTGGTTTTGGCCTTTGCTGGTTGGCTAACTTTCTTCGGCTTGGCCTTGACCGTTTTCTTGGGCTTCGACTTGGCCGTGGTCTTGTGCTTCGCTGGCTTTCTCGAGTTTGAGCCGACCAACTTCTTAGGCTTCTGCTTTACTCCGGCACCGCCAGCGTTGCCACCGGTGACCACGGTCTGGTCTTTGTCGATGGTGACCGTCTTTGACGAAACGGCGGTAAGCGGCCCGAGGTTACCAGCGGCGTCAACAACTACTCCCGCGGGAACCGTGAGGCGCAGAGTGCCTGGGGCGCATCCGCTCGCTGTGATCTTGTAGACCAAGCCGGGCGTCACCTCAGAGAGCGCAAACCCACAGCCGCGAGCGCTGCCGTCTTTGACGAGCGAGTTGAGCGCGAGCCCGGTGACCGCCTCACTGAAGGCGATAGTGAAGCTAGGGCTGGCCAGGTTCGTTGCCTGATCGATCGCCGTGAAGGCTGCCGTCGGCGCATCGGAGTCAATCAGCGTCTCGCCCGAACCCTGGTCGGCACTTGGGCCACGGTTGCCGGCGGCATCGAGCACCGCGCTGGCCTTCAAGGTCACGGATGCGTGTGCTCCGACCGCGCAGTCGCTCACATACAACTGGTAGGAGCCGGCCGATCCGGTGAGCTTGCTGAGTGCACAGCCGGTGCCGCCGATGGTGAAATCGGATGCCGTTAGATCGGTCACTGTTTCGCTCAGGTTGAGGTCGAAGATCAGCATGGCGGGGCGGCTGGCGCCGTCGAGCGCAAGGTTGCTCACTGATGGCGCGAGTCGGTCGATAGTGACTGGTGTTGCGGCGAGCGCCGCTATTGGCGAGAGGTTTCCGACGCCGTCGGCTACCGAAACCGCCTTGAGAGTTAGCCCCGCTGTGGCGCCGGTCGCACAGTTATCGACAGATACCTGCCAGGTGCGGCCGCCGCCGGTGATTGGCCCGAGCGTGCAGGAGTCGCCCGACACAGTGAGTGCCGACGCAGGCAGAGCGGCAAGTGCTTCGTCTGCGCTCACCGTGAATAGCTGCGATGCCAAGTTGCTTGGGCTTGTCGGCGATGCGATAGTGATCGTTGGCGCCTTGCGGTCAAAGGTGACCGTCGGCGAGGTCGCTGCCGTGACTGGCCCGGTCGTGCCGCCCAACACCGAGTCGGCTATGAGCGTCAGTGTCAGGTTTCCGTCTGAACAGCCAGACACCGTGACCAAGTAGTTGGTGGTCGAGCCGGTAATCGACGAGACTCCGCATCCACTCGCGGTGGTTACCAGCGACAGATCGGTCGAGTCAAAGCCGCCAACGGCCTGGCTGAACGCGATGCTGAAGCTCGCGCTCGCTGCCGCCGTCACGGTGTTTGCCGTAGTGAACGAGGTGACCGTCGGCGAAACCGCGTAGGTCAGAGT
>NMUI01000018.1 GCA_002221445.1 Phenylobacterium zucineum
ATGAGAGCCTGTTTATCCCTCTAAACGTTCCCGTCTAAAGGGAACAGGCTCTAGGTAAATTTGAATAGCACTAAGTGCTACGTTTTTGCCATGACTGTGATGCGTAAGTTCAAAAGCGATGCCTTCGAGGCCATCCATTCGTCCGCTATCTGAACACCAGCGAAAGCACGATTGAAAAGTGGGAGACCGGCACCAAAAGGCCGAGCGGAGTTCCGCTAAAGCTCTTATCCATCGTCCAAAAACACGGGCTCCAGATCCTGACTTAGGTGATGACACAGGGCTTCCGGGTAGGAAGCATTTTGGCTTGTCAGGTATGTTCCCAGCACATAGGCCTTACGATGATATAGCGTAACTCCTGAAATAGCTCAGGAACGAGCATACAAAACCGGCGCAAGCGCCTGATCACAATCCACTTCTTCCTCCGCACCTCAGAATCAGCGGGGAAACACGGATTAAGCATTTTACACAGTTGTCACGCTTTCCTTGACTCGATTGCCCTAGCCGCCCCCTTAAATAAAGTTGACCGTTCTAATTTTTCTCGTCATGGTACACATTATCGTAATTCGCGCTCAGGTTCAGAGTTCAATTCCGACATTGAAAATGGCACTTTTGGGGTCGGATTGAGCATGAGATTGGATAAGGTTGCTGTTTTAATACAAACTACCTCTTTCGTGGGCCTACTGGCAGCAGGAAGTGCGTCTGCACAGGATGCCACGAAGTTTGATGTTCGATATTGCGGATTGGGCCTGCAGGGCACTGCTGCAGATTTCACGAAATCCAGTCCCAACCTGATAAAACTCTATAAAAACCGAGCGAAATTTTATAACGAATCTTTCCAGTCATATAGAAATATAAAGTGGAACATAAACCTTATATCGAAAGATGATGCTGCGGGAAAAGATAACAATCTAGGACTAGTTCATGTTTTGACTTCGGAAAATACAGATACCCAGTCCTATACAGACCCGCGTGACAATCTAAAACATTATAACGTTTCTTATTCATTCGGCATCAATACAATCTTATTTGATATTACCGCTTTGCAGATTAAGGCCGTGATACCATCAATTATAAATTATAATGAATCATATACCCACTTACCCACGCCCGTTGAAATCAGCGCGGCCTACGCGAAGATATTCAACGGATTTTCAGACCCTAGTTCGGCCCTCTCGCGCTGGGTGGGATCAGTGAGTGAAATACCGTTGAACAATGACATCCGGGGTTCCATAGCGGTCGCACCCGTCGTCTTGTCCGATGCTGTGAAGGCGGAGCTAATGACAGCGCGCGCAACGCCGCAACAGTCGCCTGAGGCCTTCGCGCGGAACCTGACCGCCAAATATGAAGCGCTGCTGGCCAAGACCTTCAAAAACCAATCGTGCCTGTGGTGTTTGGCGCAAGCGGCGATGGCAAGCCATCCAGCCAGTATATTGCTAACATCCCCGAGTGCCTCGGTGCCAACCAGGTCTCTATGGGCCTACCAGACCCGTCTTATGAACTGCGCCTTCAGGTAGACCTACTCAGCAACGGTAAGGTTCAGCACGAGCTGTCAGAAATGGCAGACAAAAGCCGCGGGACCGTACAAACCGAGCTGGACTATGGCGGTCGCTACATTACCCGGATCGTCGGTGTCGAAAGTCAAGTGGTGGATAACCAAATTGTTAGAGGCGGAAAAATTTTAGACGAGAGAATTTTTAAATATACACGGTCGTTGAGATTTACCGGAGATCGTGAAATTAATAGTTACGGGCAATATGAGAAACTCAGCTCTAGTTTCATTCAGGAACTTCTAAATAACTACACCACCCAAGACAAAAAATGGATAAAGTACCACATGTCCGCCGCTGTTACTGATAAAAAATCACGCGATAATGCTAATACTGCTAAATCTTGGAAGAAGCTGATTGCCGAAACGATGCTTATTAAGTCGGTCGCAGACAAGGAGAAGGCTAAATGATTATGCCGATCAACAATCTTTGGAGACGCATAAGGATCCTTATCCTTTCGCTTTTGATTGCGAGTCCCGCCCTCGCCTATGCCGCGCCAGCAAGAGCCGGTGGGCAAGAAACCGCTCTGATCATCTTCTACGGTGCACTCAAGGTCTCTCAATCCCAGGCCATTATGGCCGCAGCCAACTATTATGATGCGGTCGGCTTCGGAGCTCAGGCCCAGAAGTACAATCGTTTGGCAAATGATTTTTCCAGTGGCACCCTTGGCGGTGCCGATAGTGTCAAGACGTTCACCCAGGCCAGCGCAGCGCTTCAGAACGACATCTATGAGCTCCAGGCCTATGGTGCGGTACCAAACGCCCACCAAAAAGAATTGGCAGAAAAGGCCGATGGCCAATTTGCAGTTGCCAAGGTTGCTATGCTGGCAGCCGTGGCTTCTGGCACTGCAGCTGCTCTAAATTGCGACTGCAACACCTTGGAGAAGATCGTGATCGGGGTTGCACTCGCTATACAGGCCAATACAGTAGTAGAATCTCTGAACCGGGTTATGGAGGCGGCAAGGGCTTACAGAACCCTTGAGTTGGGGGACTCAAACGGCTTCCAAGAAGTTTCCAAAGAAGGCGAAGCGCTATTGGCTTCGCTCTGATCGCGCCTCGCTCACTTCTTTTTTAAACCACTCTGGAAAGTCGACCATGTCCTTGGGTAAAAGTCACCTAGCGTCCTTAACTTTCGCCGTCGCTACTATGGGGGCCGCTTCCTCCTTCGCTCAGGTGCAATCAATTCAAATCGTCGTTTCTGGCGAGGTTGCCCTCGAATCGACTGGCAACAAAGCCATCATCGAAGGGCTTGAGCGGGCCAAGGGCGAGGCGGTGAAGAATGCTTGGCGCGTAATCAAGATGCGCCCCGATATTGGCCTGAAGGTTCGAAACCTAAATGCCGACCAGAATATGACGATCGCCAACGAGCTTCGGACCAGTTGTCAGATTGTGATGATCGATCAGGTGGTCGATAAAAAACTCAAGCAAATGTCGGCTCGGTTTCGCTTTGATTGCAATCAGCAAGATGTCCAGATGAGCGTGGACAATGTAATCCGTACGTCGGCACCGGTCTCACCTGTCTCGGCGAAACCCCGCCTGAGGCTAGCGACCTTCTTTATCGTCAGAGAAGTGGCTGGAACCGCCATTTACGACCCGAATATTGACCGCTCATCCTCTTCTTCAACACGCGTCGGCGTTACGGCCAGCGACAAGGTCCTCGGATCCTACAAGTCCGACGCCAAGGAGCGGACCAGCGAGTCCGAGGGTTACAGCGAAGCAGTAGGCCAGATCAACGATAGCAATAGCGTGCGGCAACAGACACGCGCCAGAGCCAGCGCCTCGGTCAATAGAACCGCGGAAGTCAGTGCGACAGCCTCTCAAAGCGACCAATCTAAGGGCCGCACGGTCAATAGGGCTGCCGAATTTAAATATCGCAGCGCCTCGCCTGAGGAACTGAATACGAGCCTGACCGACGTGTTCAAAAATGCGGGTGCGAAGATCGTCAACTATTCCGACATTGTTGCCAAATGCCCGGGTCCAGATCCTGATCTGATAACTAAGCAATATGGGGCAAAGCCAGACGATTTGAGCACCACAACCCGCACTGCAATCATCAATGCGGCACGCAACTGTGGCTTCACCTACCTGGCCATTGGTGACGCGCTCATTGATGGCACCCAAGCCGACAGCGTTACCGGCTCTCCGCAGTATAGCGTCATTTTGCGCGCAAAAATTTGGGACATTACCGAACAGTTTCCCGAAACGATCGGCAGCATTCAAAAAGATGCTTCGGCCAGCAACTCCAATCCAAACCTTGCCCGGGTCAGTGCCGTCCAACAGGCTGCGCAGCGCACCGGCGAGGAAATGCTCAGCCGACTTTCGGCTGAAGGCGTCCGCTAAACAAGAATAAGAATTTGTTAGGTCGAGGGATAGTCAATGGCTGGTAAGCTATGGATCGCAATGGTGATGCTGGTAGCCCTGTCCCTGTCGGGCTGCGACAAGCTTGGTGGAAAAAGGATGAGAACGGCTTTTCCAAAGCCATGCCGGATTTTGGTGGCGTCAGGGTCGTTGAGGTTGTTGCAGAAGGCGTAGGTCCGACCCGCAATGCCGCCATTCTCGATGCCTTGAACCTAGCCGTACAGCAAACCAACGGAACACCGGTTGTCGGCATATCCGTTAATAGCACCGGCAATCTTGCGGTTCCCGGCTATGATGGCGACTACGGATTGACCAGTAGCACGGTCGTTTCTGCGACCCACGGCGCGGTTCAAGGGTTCGAAATCTTGTCGGAAAGGGGGAGCGCTAAAGCGGGCGCTTGGCGTCTGAAGCTGAAGATTAAGGTCAATAAATACAGTGCCTCAGCCGCTACAAAGCTGCCAAAGATCGCCATAGCCAGTCCCCGAACCCACGAAACGACCTATGTGATTGGTAACGAAACCCTGTCCGCAGATGAGGTATCTCAGAGCATAGGTGCGGCGATCAATGAATCGCTCAGTCAATCCAATCGGTTTTTTGTCATCAATCGCGCCTTCGATTCCGACATTGCCGAGGAGCTGTCTCAGATCAACAACCCCAGCGCCAACTCTGGCGAACTGGCGAAGCTCGGCCAACGGCTTACCGCAGACATCCTCGTCTTGCCAGAAATCAATCGATTATCTTACAAAAAATCAACACGGATCTTGCGCTACTCAGGTCGCGCACTGAATGCCTATAGCGGCGATATGGAGATCACGTTCAACGTGATCAATGTACCGACGGGTCAACTTATCATGACCGAGCACTTCAAAGTCACGTTCCCGAACACACCGCCAAGCGTTTATGGCAAACAGCAGGTTGGCCTGGAGAATGTTAAGGCGTCTCTGGCGACATTGACAAGCCAGTTCACTCAGAAATTCATCCTCAAGAATTTCCCGGTCTCCGTCATCAAAATGAATGGAACCTCTGTCGTACTCAGCCAAGGGCAGGACATTTTGCAAATCGGGTCCACCTATAATGCCGTCAGTCTGGGCGAGGACATTACCGATCCCCAGACTGGTCAGTCATTGGGCCGCGAAAAACACCGATCGGAACCATCGTCATCACCAAAACCTCTGAAAAGATGTCGATGGGACAGTTCAGAGGAAACTACGATGCCAGCCAGTTTAAGCCCGGCATCATCGAACTGGCAGACCGGATAGACACCCCGTCAGCAGCAGTACCGGCAACGGCCCCCGCAGCAATTCAGGCACCTGCGGAAGGCGCGGTCGCGGCCGGGCCGGTACCGATTGCGAAACCTTTAGCCGTCGCGCAAACGGCCAAAGCCCCAACCGCTTCAGCCGCACCCAAACGTCCCGCTAAGGCAAAGTCCGCAAGGTCAAAAGATCCGTTTGACGATGACTTGGAAAATTTTTGAGGCGAGCACTGAAATCAGTGCTTGATCCACCGACCATGCCACCGCGCGCATTGATTGCTAGTCCCCCTGAAGAAACGCCCGAAGTTACGGTGTTAGTGTATGAAACTATAACTTCTCGATCTTGAGCGACTCACCTGGACTGTGGAACCATTCATGCCCCGTCAGCACCTTGTATTGGTTCGAATTTCCGACACAAGAACCGTAACTTGACGGTTCAGGCTGCTGCGAGCGGCTTGATTGCAGCCAGTTCATCCCGTGCGGCGATCGCGGCCTTGGAGAGGTCGTGGGCGACCTGCGGGTTGATCCAGAACTCCGGCGTTGTTTTGAAGACCCACGCCAGACGCAGTGCCGTGTCGGCCGTGATCGCCTGCTTCTCCCGCACCAGCCGTTCGATCCGGGCGCGGTCGCGCAGGCCCATGGCCCGCGCCAAGCTGCCCGCCGTCAGTTTGTAGCCTGGCAAATAGTCCTCGCGCAGATATTCTCCCGGGTGCGGAGCCGGACTGGCAAAGTTTGCGTAGTCATAGGCCGTGTCCATCGGTCTTAAGTCTTCCGTAAAAACGATTGATCCCATCAGTGATAGTCGACGCATTCCACATCCGCCAGTCCCTCATTTGTCCAAACAAAGCAGATACGGAACTGGTCGTTTACGCTAATCGAATGTTGACCTGCGCGGTCGCCGGTCAGGGCGTGCAGCCGATTGCCCGGCGGTGAGCGCAGATCCTCTAGCCGTGCGGCTGCATGGAGGTAACCCAACCTGCACCGCATAGCTTTCGCCAGATCGGCCGGAAACCCCTTTGGCACGCGGCCTTCAAAGACCTCCCGGGCCGCTGGCGATTTCCAGCTTGTAATCATGGAGTTGTGTAGCGTGTAACGCTACGTCTCGCGAGATAGATGTTGCGCCCTGCCCTACGCGCTGAGCGCAAATGCAACGCCAGCTTCCGCATGAACAATCGCCGTATCAACCACCGGCAGGGCCAGATCCGGAGCTGAGATCAATAGCCCGATCTCCGTACAGCCAAAGATCACGCTGTCAGCCCCTGCCGCCCTCGCAATCATGGCCAGCACCTGCGCCTTGGATGCCTCCGTCACCAAGCCCTGCACCAGCTCGTCATAGATGATGGCGTGCAGCCTGACCCGATCATCTGCATGAGGAACCGAGGCCGAAATCCCCATGGCCGTCAGACGGTCGGTATAAAACCCCATTTCCATGGTGTAGCGGGTGCCCAGCAGCAGGGGCTTGCTGCAACCCAGGGCCCTGATCGCCTCGCCGGTCGCGTCGGCGATATGGATCAGAGGAATGCCCACCGCCGCCTCAACTTCGGGCGCGCAGATGTGCATGGTGTTGGCCCCAATCATCAGGGCCTTAGCGCCGGCCCGCTCCAAGGCTTGAGCGACCTTGACCAGCTCCGCCCCCGCCGCCGTCCAGTCACCCTTGGCCTGCAGCTGCGCCATGGGGGCGAAGTCGATGGACCAGATCACCACCTGCGCCGAGTGCATAGGCCCCAGGCGTTCCCGGACCAGGCGGTTGAGTGTTTGATAGTAATAGGTCGTACTCTCCGCGCTCATCCCGCCCAGCAGGCCCAGGGTCTTCATGGCCTAAAGATCTGCATAGACGTGGGATTCACCCGCCATGCCCGGATGGGTGACGGCACCCAGATGCGGTGGCCCCACCAGTTGGGCATATTTCCAAAGAGCCCCTGAGCCGTAATTGGTCACCTTGGGCGACCAGTGGCGCTTGCGGTTCTCCAGCTCAATGGGATCAACCTCAAGCTCAATGGTTCCGGTGTCGGAATCGATGCTGATGATGTCGCCATCCTTGATCAGCGCGATGGGGCCGCCAAGTTGAGCCTCCGGACCGATATGGCCAACGCAAAGCCCGCGGGTGCCGCCCGAAAACCGGCCGTCCGTGATCAGGGCCACCTTGTCTCCCCGCCCCTGGCCCGAAATGGCCGCCGTGGTGGACAGCATTTCCCGCATACCCGGCCCGCCGCGGGGGCCCTCATAGCGGATCACCAAGACATCGCCGTCCTGATAGTCGCCGGCCTCTACCGCGTCGAAACAGGCCTGCTCGCCGTCAAAGCACCGAGCCGGGCCGCGATGGCTGCGGTGGCTGGTCATGCCCGCTACCTTGACGATGGCACCGTCGGGGGCAAGCGACCCCCAGAGACCAACCACGCCGCCGGTGGGCGAGAGGGGGTTGGAGACCGGACGGATGACTTCCTGGTCATCACGCCAGACCACGTCTTTGAGGTTCTCGGCAATGGTCTTGCCGGTCACGGTCATGCAGTCGCCGTGAATATAGCCGCCCTCGAGCAGGGTCTTGAGCAGCATCGGCATACCGCCCGCCTCACCCATATCCTTGGCCACGAAGCGGCCGCCGGGCTTGAGGTCGGCAATGTGCGGGGTCCGCGCCGCGATTTCAGCGAAGTCGCGCAGGGTGAAGCTAATGCCGCACTCATGGGCCATGGCGGGCAGGTGCAGGCCGCCATTGGTAGAGCCGCCGGTCGCCGCCACCACCGCTGCCGCATTTTCGAAGGATTTGCGGGTGACAATATCCCTGGGACGCAGATTCTCGGCGATCAGCCGCACCACACACTCGCCAGAGGCCACGGCATAGGAGTCACGTGCCAGGTTCGGCGCGGGCAAAGAAGCTGAAAGCGGCAGGGCCAGGCCCATGGCTTCCGACACGCAAGCCATGGTGTTAGCCGTGAACTGACCACCGCAGGCACCGTCCGACGGACAGGCGTGTTCCTCAAGACTGCAAAGGTCTTCCAGGCTCATCTTGCCCGCCGAGTGCATACCGACGCCCTCAAAGACGTCGACCACGGTCACGTCCTTGCCCCGCCAATGGCCCGGCAGGATGGAGCCGCCATAGAGGAAGACGCTGGGGACGTTGAGGCGCAGCATGGCCATCATCATGCCCGGCAGGGACTTGTCGCACCCGGCAATGCCCACCAGGCGTCATAGCCGTGGCCGCGCATGGTCAGTTCCACGGAGTCGGCGATCAGGTCGCGGCTGACCAGGGAGGAGCGCATGCCTTCATGGCCCATAGCAATGCCGTCGGTGACGGTGATGGTGCAGAACTCACGCGGGGTTGCCCCCGCCGCCTTAACACCTTGGGATACGGCATGGGCCTGACGCATGAGAGCGGTATTGCAGGGCGCGGCTTCATTCCAGCAGGAGGCTACGCCCACGAAGGGCTGGGCGATCTCGCGGGTGCCTAGGCCCATGGCGTAGTAATAGGACCGGTGCGGCGCACGGGCCGGACCTTCGGTCACATGCCGGCTAGGAAGACGTGACTTGTCCCAGCTGCCATCGGGATTACGGGTCATGGGGGCCTCCGAACTTTGAGAGCCGCATCCCTAAACGTCTGGGCGACAGCTTGGAAGACTTTGATCTCACTTGAGTCACTGTTCTATGGCGAATCTGGAGCCAAAAGACTTCTGACTAGTCGAAACGCGCAGCCATAAGCACACCAGATTGCCTCCATCCGAAGTTGAACTGAGCACCTAGACCGCGTATTGGTAATGCCCAACGCTGGAGATGAGTGTTTCGCAGCGAGAAATTTGGGATACCCAATGCTGAGATCCTTAGCCCTCGCGATAGCGCTAGTATCGCTGGCCGCACCGACCGTTAGCCAAGCACAAGATGGAAACACGCCTGGCGTCACTGAGATCGCGCCCGGCGTTAGGGAAATCGACGGCACCAAGGTCCCCTCCTTGCGGTTCGAGGCGGAAAGCCTAGAAGTCACGCTGAAAGAGGAAAAGTCGTTCCGGAAAATCAAAAAGCTGTTGGGAGGCGAAGGGATAGCATCGGTGGGCCCCGGCGGCACGACAACCCACATGTATAAAGTGCTGGATACGACTACGGCAATCAAATGGTGCTAATTTTGTTCGTGCGTGGCGATGAGATCGTGGACCATCTGCTAACCTGACGCATAACTTGAAATCATTAAGAGATTTTCACGCCACAGTTTGGAGCCGAAGCGCTAATTCCGTCTAGCCAGCAAAAGTACATAATCCGCAGTGAATAACGAAGTTGTATAAGTTGATCGGAGATTTAATCTTGAAATGGTATCAAAATACCCATTTGGCGCAGTAACATCCTGCCAAGGAATGATATTTCCACCCTACCTTTGAGCCCGCCCGTTTTACTGTCAAACTCGGGAAATTCGCCCTTTTTGACATTCCTAAATTGTCGTTTCAGCAATCCCGCCCGCAACAATCGCTCAACGCCCAGATCATAGAGCGCGTTTTGTTCTATCACCTCACGGGGAGCGCTCAGGAACATCGGGCTGGGCCTGCCAATAGCGTCGAAAGCGTCAGGATCTCCCCCTGCGTAAGATCGTCCGTAGGCCGTTAGAACCGCGATTTCGTCGTCGTCAAGCTCGCCCAGTAACTCCATCAAGCGTTTACGCCGAATGATTTCAGCTTCTTCAGCCTCCAGCCCGTGAGCTACAACCTCAACAATTTGTGCAATGCGTTCCTGTGACGTCGCACGCGCGGCTTGAACGCCGCCACGCTCGATCAGATCAATTTTCTCCGGATTACCCATAGCCGACGAAATGCTGGCGGCCTCTATCAGAGTAATTCTAGCTTCCAGGAGCCGGACATAAGCGACAATTCTATCGTAACGCTGACCCGGAATAACCTCCGTAAACAGTTCACCCAGTAGCCCGCCGGCAAATGGCACCGCACTCAGCGCACCACGTGCGGCAGCAACAAGCCGGTCTTTCACATCAGTGTCGAGTTCGTCGCTCATTCCGCAACAAGAAGGTTAAGCGCCAGATCCTCCAGCGGGGGAGCAGAGCGATACCCTATTCCAGCACCTTCGGCCAGTCCGGAAGCGGCCGTTTCACCGACTTGCCCTCTTGGCTGGTCACCAGATTGAGCAGGAAACTGGCCATGCCCGCCGCCCCTTGCATATAGCCGGTCTGGGCTTGCAGGAAGTCGGGGCGGTCGCGATGTTCAGCGTGCAGCCAGCGGCGGCGGCCGTCAGTCACCTCGGACTGGGCGATCAAAACCTCGGCGCAACGTAGGGCGATGTTGCGATAGGCACCCTCCCCTGTCCGCTTTTCCATCAGCAGGGCGAACTCGCCGACCCCCGCGTCACCACAGCACTGGCCATAGTTATTCCAGAAGCCTTTGGAGCGGGTTTCCGGCGCACCGGTAGACAGCAGGCCGTCCATCAGGGACCTGGCGCCCTCAAGCCAGCGGGCATCGCCGGTGATGTCGTAGAGCTCCATCAGTAGTCGCCCCGTGCCCGCCGGACCGTGACAGGCCCCCAGATAAAAGATCGGATTGCGCGCCTCTTCGGTATGACAAACCAGTCGCCCCGATCCCACCGGATGGGAACGGCTCAGGGTGTAGTTGGCGGCGGCCATGGCGGCGTCGAGATAGCGGGCCTCCCGCGTCGCCCTGTGCAGGCGGGCCAGCAGATAGCCCACCCCGGCACCGCCATGGGCGAAGTTCGGCGACGTGAAGGGAAAGGGCATGTCGGACATCATCCGCCAGCGCAGGCCATCCGGGTCGTCTTCCGCCACCTCCAGCAGGCGTTCGCAAACCGCCTTGGCCCAGTCCAGGGCCTTGGGGTGAACCCCATGCTCGTGGGCGTAGAGCAGGACAAGCCCAGCCCCCGCCGCCCCGACCGACTGATCATAGATCTCACGGTCCCCGGTCATGCCGGTAATCTCGGAAAAGGGCATGGGCTCGATCCAGCCGACGCCGGCGCCGAGGGGATGGGCCTGGGCCATAAGCCGCTCCAGACAGGTCGCTGCGGCCGCCTTGAAATCCTCGCGCCCCGTGACCAAGGCCAGCTCATTAAGGATGAAGGCGTATCCCGGCCAACCGGTGGAGGGACTGACCGAGAGCCACTCCCGGCCCTGTACATAGGCCATGACGTCTTCGCCCGCAGCCACGGCTTCATCGAGGGCTTGATCGTCCAGCCCAGCGGCGTGAAGCTCCAGCAGGGCCAAGATCACCCCGGACGATCCACGATAGAGGCTGCGATCGGCACCCGACTTAGCCTCATCGGTCCGCTTCCAGCCCGCCTGACCCTCCAGTTTTTGAGCTCGAATAAAGGCCACAGCCTCCTTTGCCGCCATCAAATGGGGATTCATCATTCCACCCTTGTTATACTTGCCGCCAAAAGTGCGCGAACCGGGTGGTGGGTCAAGCGCAAGGACGACTGACAAACCCGGAAAAGCCGGTATAGGATCAAGGGGCAGCGGATCAGCCGGACCGCGCATTCGGCCCCGAAAAGGGGCAGGGAGAGGAAACATTATGGCTACAAAGACATTTCCCGTGGAAGCGTCGCATATTCTCATGTTTGCGAGATCGGTCGGTGACGGAAATCCCATCTATTCGGACGCGGATTACGCTAAGACCACCGAGGCCGGGGGCATTATCGCACCACCGACCTTTCCCCAGGCCAGCGCCCAGTTTGACCCCGACTATGGTCTGCGCCCCAAGATCGGCCAGCCCTGGTTCGGTTCGGGGAAGAATCCGACCGGCATCACCCGTGCGCCTGGCAGCGGCGGTGGCGGTGGCGGTGGACTGCACGCTGAGCAGCACTTTGAATATCACCGTCACCTGAAGGCTGGCGACCTGCTCACAGCCACCACCTTCCCGGGCAAGACCTGGGAAAAGAAGGCCGCCGGTCCGGCAAGCTGGTCTTCTCTGAAAGCGTCACCGAATACCGCGACCAAAACGGCGACCTGGTGATTACAGCCCGTGGCGTCGGTGTCCGCACCGAACGTCCCGTCGAACAGAAATAGGAGGCCTTACCATGGCGCTCAGTGCAAAAAACCTGAAGGTGGGCGACGTCCATACGGCCAAGCTGGTCGAGGACCTCAAGCGCACCCAGATCGTGCAATATGCCGGTGCTTCAGGGGACTATAACCCCCTGCACACCGACGAAATCTTCACCACAAAGGTGGCGGGCTATCCTAGCGTCTTCGCCCACGGCATGCTGACCATGGGCATGACCGGCAAGATGCTCACCGACTATGTGGGCGATGCCCGCCTGACCAAGTATGGCGTGCGCTTCACCAGCCAGGTGTTCCCGGGCGATGACCTAGAGGCCAAGGCGACGGTGAAGGCCCTTACCGAAAAAGACGGAGTCATGCTGGTGGAGCTGGATGTGTCCACCACCAACCAGAACGGCGTTGAAGTGCTGAGCGGTTACGCAGAAGCCCGTATCGACGCCTAGAGCCAAGTCAAAGCGAGACGCCTCCGATGAATACGCCATCTACGCCGCCATCGGGGGCGGAACGCTTGCGCTCCATCCTGGCCGGAGCGGCGGGCAACCTGGTCGAGTGCTTTGACTGGTTCACCTACGCCGCCTTCGCCCTCTACTTCGCCAAGGTCTTCTTCCCGGAAGGGGATCAGACGGCCCAACTCCTGAACTCCGCCGCAGTCTATGCCGTGGCTTCTTCGCCCGGCCCGTGGGTGCCTGGCTGATGGGACTCTATGGCGACCGCATAGGCCGTCGGGCCGCCATGATCGCCTCGGTCTGGCTCATGTGCCTGGGCTCCATGACCATCGCCCTCTGTCCAGGCTACGCCGTCATCGGCATAGCCGCCCCGATCATTCTGGTGCTCGCCCGGATCTTCCAGGGGATCAGCATGGGCGGCGAATATGGCACCAGCGCCACCTACATGTCGGAAATGGCCGGGCGCGCTCACCGCGGCTTCTGGTCAGGCATATTCTACGCCACCCTCATGGGCGGCCAGCTATTGTCCCTGTGCCTGCTGCTAATCCTCAACCAGGTTCTGACCCAGGCGGAAATGCATGCCTGGGGCTGGCGCATCCCTTTTGTCATCGGCGGGGCCCTGGCCCTAGCGGTCTTCTGGTTCCGCCGGGGGATGGACGAAACCCCCTCCTTCAAGGCCAAGACCGGCGAGAAGGCGACCACCTGGGGCCTGCTGATCAAGCACCCGCGCCAGAGCCTCCTGGTCATGGGCCTGACCGCTGGCGGCACATTAGGCTACTACACTTTTGGCACCTATATTCAGAAGTTTCTAGCTAATACCTCAGGCTTTTCAAAGGACCAGGCGACCCAGATTACGGCCGTCGCCATGCTGATTTTCCTTTTCACCCAGCCGATTATGGGCACCCTGTCAGACAAGGTCGGACGGCGCCCCCTGCTCATCGCCTTCGGCGTGGTCGGCAGCCTGATCACCTGGCCGGTCCTGTCGACCCTCGCCAAGACCCACGACATGATGAGCGCCATCGGCCTTGTGGCCGGTGCCTTGATCGTGGTCAGCGCCTACACCTCGGTGAACGCCATTGTGAAGGCCGAGCTCTTCCCGACCGAGGTCCGCGCCCTGGGCGTCGCCCTGCCCTATTCCATCGCCAACGCCCTGTTCGGCGGCACGGCGGAATATGTCGCCCTGTGGTTCAAGAAGCCGGCCATGAGACCTGGTTCTTCACCTATGTCACCGTAGTGATCGCGGGCTCCCTGGTGGTCTACCTGACCATGCGCGACACCAAGACCCACAGCCTGATCGTCGAGGACTAAGCATGACCTTTCGCGCCCTGCGCCTGCACAAGACCGAAGCTGCGCCCGTGGTCCGGTTCGAAGACCTGACCCTCGTAGATCTCATGGAGGGCGACGTCACCGTCCGGGTCGAGCATTCGACCATCAACTTCAAGGACGGCCTAGCCATCACAGGCAAGTCGCCCATCGTCCGCGCCTGGCCCCTCATTCCCGGCATCGACTTTGCAGGGGTCGTCGAGGCCTCTGAGAACCCCGATTTCAAGCCTGGCGACCGGGTGGTGCTCAATGGCTGGGGCGTCGGCGAGGGCCATCATGGGGGCTATGCCCAGATGGCGCGGGTCAAGGGCGACTGGTTGGTCAAGTTGCCAGAGGGCCTGACCACCGACCAAGCCATGGCCATCGGCACGGCGGGCTATACCTCCATGCTCTGCGTTCTGGGGTTGGAGCGCCAAGGGGTGACGCCGGATAAGGGCGACATCCTGGTCACCGGCGCCGTCGGCGGGGTCGGCAGCGTCGCCGTCGCCCTTTTGGCCAAGCTCGGCTATCGGGTGGTCGCCTCCTCCCGGCGCAAGGACAGTGAGACCGACTACCTGATGGGCCTCGGCGCAGCCGAAGTCATCGACGCCTCAGAGTTCCAGGGTCCGGCCCGCACGCTGGGCAAGGAGCGCTGGGCCGGTGCCGTCGATTGCGTCGGCAGCCACACCCTGGCCAATGTGATTTCCCAGACCCGCTATGGCGGCGCCGTCACCGCCTGCGGCCTCGCCCAGGGTATGGACCTGCCGGGCTCTGTGGCGCCCTTCATCCTACGCGGCGTCGTACTGGCGGGGATAGACAGCGTCATGCGCCCCAAGCCTGACCGCATCGAGGCCTGGGACCGTCTGGCCAAGGATTTAGACCTCGCCAAGCTGGCGGCCATGACCAGCCGCGCCACCCTGGAAGATCTACCCCGACTGGCCAGGGACATCCTCGAGGGCAAGGTGCGCGGTCGGGTGGTTGTCGACCTTTAGAGGGCCGACTAGAGTGCGTTCCGATAACCGGTTCCCACTTGTCGGAACGCACTCTAGGAC
>NMUI01000181.1 GCA_002221445.1 Phenylobacterium zucineum
TGGGAACCGGTTATCGGATCGAAACGCACTCTAACATCTTAAATGAGAGCCTGTTTTATCCCTCTAGACGTTTCCGTCTAAAGGGAACAGGCTCTAGGGCGAAGCTACGGGCTGTCGCCCTTTGCTCGTTCTTCAAAAGCGCGTTAGCCAGCGACTTCAGCGGCATTCGATGGGTCACCCTTGGGTCGACCGCAAAGCGCAGCGACAGTCCGTTCTACCAAATAGTTCTGACTATTTTGCTACTATGGGGGCGTGGATCACGGGTGTGGTTAAACGCAGCAGGGTGTCTTTAGGGCTTCAAAGAGCAAAACACCCGCCTTTGCTGGCGGGTGTTTCAGAGCTCAGTGAATTGTGAGGCCTGCTCAGGCGGCCACTTGGTTTTCCGACGGATCGCGCAGCACATAGCCACGACCCCAGACGGTTTCGATGTGATGGCGACCTTCAGCGGCAGCTGCCAGCTTTTTGCGAAGCTTACAAATGAAGACGTCGATGATCTTCAATTCCGGCTCGTCCATGCCGCCGTAAAGATGATTCAGGAACATTTCCTTGGTGAGGGTCGTGCCCTTACGCAAAGAGAGCAGTTCCAGCATTTGATATTCTTTGCCGGTCAGGTGAACCCGGTTGTTATTCACTTCGACGGTTTTGGCATCCAGGTTGACCAGGATGTCGCCGGTGCGGATGACCGACTGGGCATGGCCCTTAGAGCGACGGATCACGGCGTGAATCCGAGCAATGAGTTCGTCCTTGTGGAAGGGCTTGGTCATATAATCGTCAGCCCCGCCGCCGAGAGTCTTGACCTTGGTGTCAATCTCAGCCGATCCGGACAGGATCATGATCGGCGTATTGATCTTGGCCACCCGGAGGGTGCGAAGCACATCCATGCCGCTCATATCCGGCAGGTTGAGGTCCAGAAGGATAAGATCGTAATCATAAATTTTACCCAAATCGACGCCCTCTTCTCCAAGGTCCGTCGTGTAGATATTGAAACCTTCCGACTTGAGCATCAACTCGATGCTCTGCGCTGTAGCGCTGTCGTCCTCGATCAACAATACGCGCATCAAATCCTCCTGGGCCGCCCGCGCCGATAGTTTCAAGGATCCCCCAAGAATCCCTGCATTTACGCTGCCAGTTTGCCAGCGAGTTAATTTAAGACCGGTTAATAGTGAAGGGTCTCTCGAGGAATCGTTAACTCGGTTTGGGATTCGCCAGCAAGAGTGACCAGGGATCGATGGACCCTCGGCAGTTGAATCTTTTGTGATTGGACAGATGGGGCGAATAGAGAGTCACGGCCTGGTCATATTCCGAGCGTGTTTTTCCGGTAACGGCTGGTCAAAGCCCATAGGGTATAGTGAAGTCCAATTTCCTGCGGAGAGGGTTCGATGTTTGCTTCTGAATGGCCCGCTATGGCCGAGGCTGGTGCCGGACTATCCGATGCAGAAGACGGTGTCGACGCGGCGCGTCATGCGCCCGGTGAGCGAGCACGGACCGCGCGCTATCATATTGTCAATGATATCCGCCGCAGGCCGATGGTTTATTTCGGCTTCGGCGTGTTAATCGGGTTTGGTTTAGGTGTGCTGTTTCAAAATAACGATCGGGATAATCTTCACGGGGAGTTAAGGGCCTAGGGCCGATCCTCTGCGGGCCGCGAGTCAGGTTGTTTTCGCCCCCGGAGTTTGCGTCCAGTGCAGAGTCTCATCACCGCCGTCGAGCGCCTTGATCCCTTGACCGTTTCCGGTCGGGTTGCGGCGGTGAACGGCCTTCTGATCGAAGCCCGAGGTGGCCTGACCCGGCTGTCCATCGGCTCCCGGGCACAGATCCTCCGCCGTGGAAATCAGCCCCTGGCAGCTGAAGTGGTCGGCTTCAGAGATTCCCGCGCCTTGCTCATGCCCTTTGGTCCCGTTGAGGGGGTCGCGCCGGGTGCAGAAATTCGGATTGATGATCTCAGTTCTGCCGTCCATCCGACGAAGGCCTGGCTCGGACGTATTATCGACGCATTTGGGCAGCCGATAGACAGTCTTGGTCCTCTGCCTCAGGGATTATCCGGCTATCCCCTTAGGGCGGCCCCCCAGCGGCCCATGCCAGGGGACGGGTGGGTGAACGCTTAGATCTTGGCGTTCGCGCTATGAATGTCTTTACCACATGCTGCCGGGGTCAGCGTCTCGGTGTCTTTGCTGGCTCGGGTGTCGGCAAGTCTGTCCTGTTGTCCATGCTGGCCAAGCAGGCCGATTGCGATGCCGTTGTGGTGGGGCTGATCGGCGAACGGGGTCGGGAAGTCCGGGAGTTTATCGAAGAAACCTTGGGGCCTGAGGGTCTTAAGCGCGCCGTTGTCGTCGTCGCGACCTCGGACGAGCCCGCCCTTAAGCGGCGTCAGGCCGCCTATATGACCCTCGCCATCGCCGAATATCTCCGCGATCAGGACATGGAGGTTCTATGCTTGATGGACTCCGTCACCCGCTTTGCCATGGCGCAGCGGGAGATCGGGCTGGCCGCGGGGGAACCTCCAACGACCAAGGGCTATACACCGACTGTTTTCACGGAATTGCCCAAGCTACTGGAACGTGCGGGCCCGGCCGATCCGCTCTGACGGCACGACGGCTGGCCCAATCACCGGCCTCTTCACCGTGCTGGTGGATGGTGATGATCACAATGAACCCATTGCCGATGCCGTGCGGGGCATTCTGGACGGCCATATTGTCATGGAGCGCGCCATTGCCGAGCGCGGTCGCTTCCCGGCGATCAATGTCCTGAAATCCATCAGCCGGACCATGCCTGGTTGCCACGAACCGCAGGAGCGAGAGATCGTCAAGCTGGCCCGGCAATCCCTCTCGGCCTACGCCAATATGGAAGAACTGATCCGTATTGGGGCCTACCGGGCCGGTGCCGACCCCGAGGTGGACCGGGCTATTCAGCTAAATCCGGCCCTGGAATCCTTTCTGAGCCAAGACAAGGACGAAGCCACAAGCTTGCCCGACAGCTTCGAAAGTCTGGGGCGTATCTTAAGGGGTGAAGCCGCGTGAAATGGACTGACAGCTTAATTAAACTGGCCAGCTATGAGGTCGAGGTTCTGCAAAAGCGACTATCCGAGGTGGTGGACCGTCGCATCCAGGCCGAAATGCGACTGGTCATGTTGGAGGCAGAGGGCGAATCCGAGGCGCAGCACGCCCGTCGTCACCCGGAGGCTGCCCGTTACCACACGGCCTTTGTGGAAGGATTACGGGCACGCAAGGCCATCGCCCAGGGTGAAATTGACCGCATCCGCCTTGAAGAGGCGGGCGCTCGAGATGTCCTTGCCGTGGCCTTTGAAGAGCAAAAAAGTACGAACAGGTGGCTGAAAGCCATCGTCTTGATCGCTTAAGAGCGACAAACCGTATTGAATCGGCGGCTATGGATGAAATGGGGTTAAGGCGTGCCGCTAGGCTGTGATGATCGGATGCCCTGACGCCTCAAAGCGTGACTTGGCCCCGGAACACCGGAACACATCCGCCACCGACCTGAGCCCGAATGCCATCCGCCGTCCGACGGGCGGTGACATGAAGACGGCTCGGACGCCCCATCTCAACGCCCTGGCTGATCACATACGCCGCTTGACCTTCCGTCGTTAGTGATAACAGCAAGGCCCCCAGTGTCGCATTGGCGCTTCCTGTGGCGGGGTCCTCGAAGGTGCCTGTCAGAGGTGAAAACATCCGGGCTCGAATCCCGTCACCGTCCCGGGCGTAGAGATGCAGCGATAGGCGCATGGAAAAATCATCCAACCCTGCACCGACGGCTTCAAATCCGGCCATATCTGGTTTGGCGCGATCAAGCGCCTGAGGTGTGATCTCAGCAATCACAAAATCGACGCCGACCGAGGCCCGGATCGGTCGATGACCCGTGAGCAGAATATCGTCTTTTGTCAGACCGGCACATTGTGCGATCTGTTCGGGGGTGAACTCATCCCCTAAGGTCAAGGCCTGAGGGGCATCGATTATAGCCCCGACTAGGTTACCCTCTTGATCCCGCTGAACCCTCACGGATACCAGACCGGCTAATTCCTCAAATGTCAGAAGGTCGTCTTTAGCGCGGCCAAGACCGGCGAGCAAATAGCCGGTGCCCACATTGGGATGGCCGGCGAACGGCATTTCCGAGCTGCGATTGAAAATTCGGACCCGGGCGGTGTGCCGGGGATCTTCCGGCGGTAGGACAAAGGTGGTTTCGCTGAGGTTTAACTCTGCGGCCAGGGTCTGCATATCTGCATCAGATATGCCTTTCGCATCAGGGAACACCGCCAGCTGATTCCCGCCAAATCGACGATCCGTAAATACGTCGAGGGTGACAAAATCATAAGTCTGCATGGCATTCTCCTTGAATGCAGAACGCTTTGCGACCCTCGGCATCGAACTGACCACGAACCCGTGTCGGTCAAGATTTTTGATCCTAAAATGCCGAGGCTAAATGGGGGTAGGTCATCAACTTGACCCAAAACCTGGACGATCAGTTTTCCGTGGCGCGAACGCCGGATGGCGCTTGGGGGGGCCGCGCTGCGACTTCGGCTTCCGTCGCCTGTCGAATAGCGTGGAGGTCGTCGCTCAAGCGAAATAAGGCCACATAGAGTTCGCAAAACGCTCGCCAGAGCAGGACGAGTATCGTCACCACCAGAAATCCACCCACCAGTACCGATACAGCCAGCAGAGCCCCCATCAGCACGTCTTCGCGAAACGCCACGCCGATGGCACTGCCGATAATTCCAAAAGCAATCAGGGCAATGATGCCAAGACCCGACCAATAAATCAGGTGGATCACCTGATTGGCCATGAGCTTTTCAAAGGTCAGCAAGTCCCAGAACAGGGTCTTGGGCAGCCCGTCGCGTGCGGGTGTGGGTCGGGGTCGGCGCATAGCTGTCTCAAGATCGGGGCACCACCATGGCCCCATGATCGCACCGCTACCAGCGCTGGGCGTCTGCTGCAACCGGGGGGCGGTGAGTTAGATGGATCCGACCGTCTTCAAGCGCGCCCTCGGATGAACTTCATTCTGGCTCATCACCGGCGTCTGACCGCGGAATCTTTCAATAATGGAGCGGACATAGGGGCGGATCTGCGGACTGGTCAGGAGAACAGGCGAAGCCCCGGCCAAGGCGGCCTGCTCGAACGCATCCCGCACCGCTCGGATGAAGTCCTGGAGCCGTGAAGGGGCCATGGCCAGCTGTTTTTCGTCACCACCGCCCACAAGGGATTCCGCAAAAGCATTTTCCCATTCACCTGACATGGTGACGATGGGGAGGGCACCTTCTTCGTCACGATGGGCGAAGGATAACTGACGGGATAGACGCGACCGTACCTGCTCAACCAGCAAGGTAATCGAAGGCGTATGCGGGGCCGCCTCACCTATACCCTCAAGTATGGCTGGCAGGTCGCGGATGGAAACCCGCTCCCTGAGCAGGGCCTGGAGAACCCGCTGAATCGTCGTGGCCGATACCACCGAGGGCACGAGATCCTCCACCAGCTTTTTCTGATCGGCCGGCAGATCCTTGAGCAGCTTTTGTACCTCGGAATAGGAGAGCAGGTCGGGCATGTTCTCCTTAAGAATTTCAGTCAAGTGCGTAGTCAGAACAGTGGCGGGATCGACAATGGTATAGCCACGGAATGTCGCCTCTTCCCTTAGATTATCGTCAATCCAGGTCGCCGGCAGACCGAAGGCGGGCTCGCGCACATGCTCGCCCGGAATATCCACCTGGCCGCCCCTAGGGTCCATGGCCATCAGATGTCCAAGCCTGACCTCACCACCCCCGGCCTCCATTTCCTTAATTCGGATCATATAGCCTTGGGAATTCAACCGCATATTGTCGAGTATTCGGACCGACGGCATAACGAAGCCGAAATCTGCTGCAAGCGTGCGGCGAAGGGCCTTGATCTGGTCTGTAAGACGGCGGCCCTCCAGATCATTGATTAGGGGCAACAGACCATAGCCTAGCTCGATCTTGATCTCATCAATCGCCAAGGTCTGGCTAATCGGTTCTTCCTGATCTTCTGCCTTTGGTTCCGGCGGGGCGATATCGGCCGTATCAATCACAACAGGCGCATGGGATCTGCGCCAAGCCAGGGACCCTGAGGCAATGGAGACCAGGGCGAAGGGTATGATCGGCATACCCGGAATAAAGGCAATAACGCCAGCTGCGGCAGATACCATGCCCAAGGCGATAGGGTTCATGGCCAGCTGGGTGACCAGGGCTTTGTCGGCGGAGCCCTCGACTCCGGCCTTAGAAACCAGAAAGCCCGCCGCGATGGAGATGATCAGGGCCGGAATCTGACTCACCAGACCATCGCCGATAGTCATAATGGTATAGCTGGCGGCGGCATCAACAATCGGCATTTTGTGCTGCAGAACGCCAATCAGAATGCCGCCGATGACGTTGATCGCCACAATGATCAATCCGGCGACGGCGTCACCGCGAACGAACTTCGAGGCACCATCCATCGAGCCGAAGAAGGTAGATTCTTGTTCCAGTTCCTTGCGTCGGTGCTTAGCGGTCGCTTCGTCGATCAGGCCCGACGATAGGTCGGCGTCGATCGCCATCTGCTTGCCGGGCATTGAGTCCAAAGTGAAGCGCGCTGCCACTTCGGCGATCCGGCCCGAGCCCTTGGTGATGACGACGAAGTTCACGATCACCAGAATGGCGAACACAATCAGACCAATGGCAAAACTGCCGCCGGTCATCAGGCGACCAAAACTCTCGATCACCTTACCCGCGCCGTGGGCACCCTCGTGGCCATGACCGAGGATCAGACGGGTCGAGGCGATGTTCAATGCCAGGCGGAATAGGGTGGTGACCAGCAGGACTGTCGGAAAGGCGGTGAATTCGAGGGGGCGTTTGATGAACAGCGAGGTCATCAGGATCAGAACCGCTGAGCTGATCGAGATGGATAGCAGTCCATCCAGCAGGAAGGCGGGTACGGGTAGAATCAGCAGGACGATGACGCCGATGACGCCCATCGCCATGGCGACTTCGCCCTGGGCGAGCCAACCTATGACCTCCCGCCCTGTGGGGCGCGCGGACCCGAAGAAACTGGTGTCAGCCACAGATCACACTTAAGCCGCGTGAAAGCCCATTTGTGGTGCCGGCACCGCTATACCCGCATCGGAATACTCTTTGAGCTTGTTGCGCAGGGTGCGGATTGAGATTCCCAGAATGTTGGCGGCGTGAGTCCGGTTTCCCAAGCAGTGCTCAAGGGTATCAATAATCAGCTGCTGTTCCATTTCAGCAACGGTCTGACCAACAAAAGCTCGGGTGGCGGCTTCGGCGGCAGAGGCGGCGGCCAGGGCGGTTCGAGTCCCGATGTCCGCTGGGGCCAAGGGTTGACCGTCCGGAAGGCGGATCGCGGTCTCTTCAATCTCAGCACCCGAAGCCAGGAGCACCGCACGGTGCATGGCGTTTTCCAGCTCACGAACATTCCCGGGCCAGCGATGACCCGCGAGCCGGCGCTTGGCTTCAGCCGATAGATCGCGGCTTGGAGTTCCGTTAGCTGTGGCGTATTTTTCACGAAAAATTCGGCGAGGGCCACAATGTCACCTGGGCGTTCCCGCAGGGGCGGCAGGCGCAGGTTTACCACATTGAGGCGATAAAGCAGGTCTTCCCGGAAGGTTCCTTCCTTCACCGCCATCACGAGATCACGGTTGGAGGTAGCGAGGATGCGAATGTCAACCTTGACCGGCTTAGAGCCGCCCACGCGGTCGATTTCCCGCTCCTGAATGGCGCGCAATAGTTTGGCCTGGAGCCGGGTGTCCATCTCCGAGATTTCATCCAGGAGCAGGGTGCCGCCATTGGCTTCTTCGAACTTACCGATGCGCCGGGCCAGGGCCCCGGTGAAGGCCCCCTTCTCGTGACCGAACAATTCGCTTTCCAACAAGTTTTCGGGAATCGCAGCGCAGTTCACCGAGATGAAGGGTTTGCTGGCGCGGCGCGATTTCTGGTGAACATAGCGGGCGATGACTTCCTTACCCGAGCCGCTCTCTCCAGTGATTAGGATAGAGGCCTCCGACGCCGCAATCTGATCGGCCAGACTGATCACCGCCTGCATGGCCGGGTCGCGAACCACCATGGGTTTGTTGTCGTCGGAAACCGCTGCCAGGACGGCCGCGATCATCTCGGCTTCCGGGGGCAGGGGTATAAATTCCTTAGCTCCCGCACGGATGGCATCCCCGGCCTTACGGGCGTCGGGATCAACCCCGCAGGCCACAACGGGGACCCGGATACGTTCAGCCTCGTTGGCCGCGATCAGGGCTGCTATGTCCAGGTCGTAGTCCACAAGCATCAGGTCGGCACCTTGGCCGGCCCGCAAGGCGTGAGTCGCCGCCTCAATGGTCTCCACATGGCTGACCTTGGCCCCCGCTGCCATGGCCATTTTAACAGCGGAAGCCAGCTGTCCGTTTAGTTGTCCGACGACTAGAAGTCGCATGCCCGTCTCTCCTTTAGACCGCCCGTCCGTTAGGACTGAGAGTCTCCGTCCTTGATGATTTCAGTCATGGTCACACCCAGGCGCTCGTCGACGATGACGACCTCACCCCGGGCGACAAGCCGGTTATTCACATAGATGTCGATGGACTCTCCGACCTTGCGGTCGAGTTCCAGAACACTGCCGGAGCTGAGCTGCAAAAGTTGCGCAACGCTCATGGTGGCGCGTCCCAGAACCGCAGAGATGGAGACCGGAACATCAAAGACCGGGGCGAGATCAGTCGCCGTCCGGGCTTCGGTTTCGCCCTCAGGCCGGGACGGCGCATCGCCCGGACCGAAATCGTCGAGTTTAAGATCTGTATCGGAGTCCGACATCAAGATGTGCTTTCGGTTACAGGATGTAGGGGTTCTGCGTGCAGCCCCTCAGAAGCAAGGGCTGCGGTTAAAGCATCGGCCACCCTTTGCGCGGCGGCTTCCGGATCAAACCCGGCCGTGCCGTCGCCAAAATCCAGGCTGAAGGCCGCGCGTGACAAAGATGGATCAGTGCGGATTTGAATCGCCCCGGAAAAGCCGATGCCCTGGGCTGCATCGTCCATGATCTTACTCAAGCCCTCGACCATGTCTGGAGATACCGAAACCAGCAGCCGCGGTGCTGACTCAAGTTCGCGCGACAGGGTGTCGATGGCCGATTTCAGAACCGACTGCGGAAAGGCGTCCAGGGCCGCGTCGGCAATGGCCCGACCACAGGCCAGGGCCAGGTCTGCGCAACTGACCCTATGGTGGTGGGCGACTTCGGCCAGGGAGTTCAATGCCAGTTTGGCTTCTGTGGCAATTGCCGAGAGGGACTGGGCTTGGAGCGCAGCCATACTCGCCAGGGCCTGTCTTTCGCCTTCCCGAAACGCCTGATGCTCCAGGAGTTCGACCTCATCGGAGGTGAAGGTGCGCTTGGGGCGCGGGGCAGCGAAAATAACATCGCCCTCCCCATCAAAGATGGTGTCGAATGCAAATTTTTCGACAGCTTGCCCGGTCATCAGTAGATCAACTCATCATCGGAGCCCGAACCCGCCAACATGATTTCACCCTTGGCAGCGAGATCCTTGGCAACCTGAACCATAGCCATTTGCGCCTGATCCACATCCTTGAGTCGGACCGGTCCCATGCTTTCCATGTCTCCGCGCATGATCTTTGCGGCACGTTCCGACATGTTGGAAAAGAACATCTCGCGCAGGGTGTCGGAGGCTCCCTTGAGAGCAAGGCCAAGCTGATCCTTTTCGACCCCTCGCAATAGGGTCTGAACGCCGCCGGGATCAAGCTTGGACAAATCTTCGAAAACGAACATCAGCGCGCGGATCCGTTCGGCGGCTTCGCGATTGCGCTCCTCTAGGGCGGCAATGAAGCGGGACTCGGTCTGACGATCGAAGGAGTTGAAAATGTCAGCCATCATTTCGTGACTGTCGCGTTTAGAGGTGCGTGCCAGGTTCGACATGAATTCTACCCGAAGGGTCTGCTCGATTTTATCGAGGATTTCTCGTTGTACCGGTTCCATGCGCAGCATTCGGGTGACGCATTCCAAGGCGAAGTCCTCAGGCAAGGACGACAGCACGCGCGCCGCATGGTCGGCTTTTATCTTTGACAACACCACAGCCACCGTCTGCGGGTACTCATTCTTCAGATAATTGGCGAGGACCGCCTCATTCACATTGCCCAGCTTGTCCCACATGGTCCGTCCGGCCGGGCCACGGATTTCTTCCATCAGATCGTCGACCTTATCGGTGTCGAGAAACTGAGACAGCAGACGCTGGGTTTGATCGTAAGAGCCCATAACTGAGCCGCCGCCCGACATGTTCGAAACAAACTCGACCAATAAGGCTTCAACGACGGTGGATGACACATTACCCAGACCAGCCATGGCCTGGGAGACTTCCTTGATTTCCTCGTCGTCCAGGGCCTGCCAGATCGTCACGTGGTCTTCACCGAGCGCCAACAGGACGACGGCGGCTTTTTCGGGCCCCGTCAAGCGGGACGGATCGGTAATGGCCTTACCCTTGGATGCCATGGTCGCTACGCCGACTCATGCAGCCAGTTACGCAATAGCGCTACCGACTCTTCTGGATGTTTGTCGATAAACTCGGACACGCGCTTCACCGAGCTGGCCTTCACTTGACCTTCGATTCGGGCAATATCCAGCCGCTGATCCATGTCTCCGTCACCCGGAGCTGGTAGCGCAAGGGGTTCTCCGCTGGTTGGGTCGACCTGGATCTGAACCGTTTGCCCATCAGCTGTTGTCACAACGCGGGTCACGCCTTGGCCACCCGTGAGGGCCGGAAGACCGCTACCGGTGGCCGTCGTCAGCAGGGGGCGGACAATGAAGAACATTATCAACAGAGCGACAATGAACAGAATGCCTAATTCCACGGCGCGCATAATGTCGTTTTTATCGAACCCCATCAGCGGACTAGCCGAGCTTACCCCCTCCGGTGAGGCCTCTGACGGGAATTGGACATTAACTACGGTAACTTGGTCTCCACGAGCCTGGTCATAACCCACAGCGGTTCTGACCAATTGCTCAATACGCTGCATTTCTGCAGCCGATCTTGGGGTATAAGCGCCGGGCTTACCGTTGACGGAGTCGGCATGGGTTCCATCCACCGCGACGGCGACGGAAATCTTTTTGACCTGCCCTGGGTCCTTCACTTCGGTCCGAGTGGTCTTCGATATTTCGTAATTGGTGACGGATTCCGTTCGACCGCTGGCGGAACCGGTGGAGCCATCCGAAGATCCGGATGTACCACCTGGAATATTTGCGCTGGCCGAAACCGCCCCGCTGGCATTGGGGCCATTTTCCTTAGCATTTTCATCGGTGGTTGTTTCAGATCGGATCACCTGGCCATCGGGATCATAGGTTTCCTGCTGAAGGGTAACCCGGGACAGGTCCAGTTCGGCCGCTACAGTAACCCGCGCCTTACCGGCCCCGACCATGCCCTCAACCAGGGACTTAACCGTCTTGCCAATTCTCTGCTCAACCTCGCTCTTGCGACCATCAGCCGCCTCTGCATCACCCTCTGGACCGCCGGAAAGGGTCTTGGCGTGTTGGTCAACCACCGTAACTCGATCGGCCTTCATGTTCGGTACAGCACTTGAAACCAGATTCTGGATGGCGCGAACCTGTTCGGGACTAGGCTCCCGCCCGCCGACATTGATAGTCACAGATGCAGAGGGCTCCTGAGCTTCCTCTTCGAACAGTTCACGTTTGGGCAGAACCAGGTGGACGCGGGTGGATGTCACACCGTCCAAGCTCTGGATGGTTCGCCCGAGTTCACCTTCAAGGGCGCGTTGTCGGTTGAGTTGCTGGACGAAATCGGTCTGACCCATGGCCGAGGTCTGGTCAAAAATTTCGTAGCCGACGGAGGCTGCCGTCGGCAGGCCCTTGCCGGACAGGAGCAGTCGGGTCGAGGCTACTTGATCCCTTGGGACCATTATGGTGGATCCGTCCCCTTTGGCTTCATACTTGATACTGGCTTGATCAAGGGCCTTGGTGATTTCTCCAGCTTCTTTCAGATCGAGATTGGAATAGAGCAGGGCCTTGGGTTGACCAAGGCTCAGCGTCATGGCGAACAGTGCTGCCGCGACACCGGCCCCTATGCCGACAATCGCAGCAAGACGTCCAAGGCCAAACCTTTGCAATGCGGCGACAAAACCGTTCAACGCCCTGGGCCCCTAAAATCACATAACGGCACACAGGTACTCTGCACCCGCCGCTAGGCAGGATTTACCCACCACATGGTAAACATCGCGTTTATAGACGCAGGGTTAGGCAGAATTTTCTTTGGCCAGGAGTTGGAGCTCTTGTGATTAAGGGGACGTCACCGATCAGTTAGGACAGCGATGTAGGTAGGCCGCCTATTGGATCAGCTAGAGTGCGTTCCGATAAGTGGGAACCGGTTATCGGAACGAAATACGCAGTAACATTCTGAATGATAGTCTTTTAATCCTGTTAGACGACTTGGCCTAAAGGGAGTGAGCGTTAGCTTGCCCAAGGTGTCAGGGCCCCCCAACGATAGAGCAGTAACCCGAACACACTGAAAATGATCACGGTGACGAGGTATCCGATTTTTCGGGCGACGGACCAACTGTCAACGCGCCTCCCGCCTCTTAAGACCGCAGGAGCAATCAGGCTGATAGAATTGTGAACCCTGTAGATGCCACAGCGCAGGCAGAACTGAGCAATATGAAAGGGCCGGGCCAGCCGTACATGATCGCGGCGGCGTCGCTAATCTTGGTCGTCCAGATCAGGAAGAGCGCCAGTGAGGCGATCCAGAGGGCGGCCTGCAGGGTTTGTATCAGCCCGGCTCGACTTTGAATTGAAGTTTCCCGGAAGTCCCGGCGGCTGCGGATCAGGCCGCCTGCCAAGGTTCCGATGGAGGCACCCGCCGTCAACAGAGCGGCTAACACCAGACTATTGGGGTGATCCCAAAGCGGGGCCCTGGCATAGACCTGTGTATTCATGGCGGAAACGAAAGCTCGTGCCCGTCCATTGGATATTGAAAATACCAAATGGTCGACACCGTTGTCAGCGATGAAACGGCCTTTTTCCGGATTGCCTTCGGGGACCCAGGTGCGAATGTGATCTGCACGGGTCAGCAGTCGCCCGTCCTTTGTGACCTCTACTCGCAGGCCCGCCGTCACACGCCCAACAAAGGCTTCAAGGCCGCGATAGGCCCTGCGGGAACCCAGATAATACCCCTCATACATAGCTCTTGCAGCGTAAAGATCAGGGTCACCCATTCGGGGATAGGTATTTGGTGCGCTGTAGAATTGTTCGACAATCCGCTCGGCTAAACGGTCACTGAGGGCGGATCCAGTATCGGTGTTTGCGGAAACGAACACGCCGAGCTTCAAATCCGGCACCATTACCATATTCGACATAAAGGACAGGGTCGCGCCAGCATGGCCAAACCCTTTGAACCCGCCGGGTAGATTGTATTCAATAAAGCCATGTCGCCAGCCATTAATTCCGGTCGGGGCCCGGCGGATCGGCGTCATGAAGGCCTTGGCCGTGGTCGGGCCATAAATGGTTACGCCATCGAGACTGCCGTTATTCAGCAGGGCGGCCATATAGCGCGCCATATCGCCGGCGGTCGACGACGCTGACCCTGCCGGGGCTGCATGTCCGATCAGTTCATAAGGTCGTTTCACATAACTGGACCCTGACCAGAAATAACCGTCAGCAAGATCTGACCGAAGGCGGTCGGGCATGGGGGCCGGAAGGCGGCCGAGAACCGGGCGGTTTTCCCGAAAAGTCGTGTGACCGAGGCCCAAGGGATTGAAAATTTCTTCTTCCATTAACCGCTCGAACGGGCGGCCGCTGGAGTAGGACACAGCCTCCCCGGCCAAGGCGGCTCCATAGTTGGAATACGAGGCCATATAACCGGGACGCTCAACCCGCTTGGGGCGTTCCTGACGGAGATAATCGACAAGACTGCGCTCGCGGTTAGGGTAGCGTTCCATGAGTTGGCCCAGTGTGCGGTCTTCGAAACCGGCCGCATGTTCCATCAGATTTTGAACGGTGACTCGTGCGTCATAGCCCTGGTCTTTGACCTGAAGTTTTTCAGGCAGATATAGGTTGATCGGCCCGTCTATGCGGATGCGCCCGGCTTCGACCTCTTTCATCAGGGCGATCCAGGTAAAGGTTTTCGAGATCGAGCCAATTCGGAACAGGGTCGTGTCCGGATTAACCCGGCGCATCGGTGACAAGGTCGCAGCGCCATAACCTTTCTTCAGAACGATCTGACCATTTTGGACCACAGAAAGGGTAACGCCTGCCACGTGCTCACGGTCCATGGCGTCACGCACCAACCCGTCCACAAATGCTTCAAGTTCGGCGGGGGGCAGGGCTTGCCCCGGCGCAAGACGCGCGCCAGTTTGCCTGGGGGCGAGAGGCAGAGACTGGACAGTCGACGAGTTTACCGTCGCCTTAGTGGCCGAAAACGGTTTAGGGCCTTGGCTCTTAGGTTTCAGCTTTTTAGTCAGGGTCGAATAAGGAACGGGCTTACTCGGCAGCGGCACTGCCGCCTGCCCCCACGCCGTGCCGGCGGCCGTCAGGAGCCCGACCAGGAGGACGACCAAGGTCTTAACGGGGGTCATTGTTGAGGGCCAACTCCGGGCAAGGGCGAAACCTCATCTTTTACGGTGTCAAAACGCTTTCGCTACCCCCTTTTTAGGTTCCTGGGGGTGGAAAGAGATAAAGTGGAAGCAGGGGACGTAATTGCGGGCCGATATAGAGTTGCGGCTCGGAAGGGGGCGTCATGCCTTCCTTGATTTCGCGGGCCGCCACACACGCCTGGACCTGGGATCCCAAATGGGGAAAGTCCTTGGCGAGGGGTGAGGCCTTAAGGAAGCAGTCGTCGAAATAGGGATATTTGTCGGTTTCGCCACAGCCGAAGGAGGTTCGATCCGACCTGGCGGCGGTTAGAACCATCCGGTTATCGCTGCCGAGTTCAGGTACAAACACCCCGGAAAAACAGGCCGAAATAACGACAATGGTCGGCCTTTCACCACAGGTCTTGTCCAACATGGCCCCCAGCATCCCTGGCGGGAGAATGCCTTGGTCCATCACCACACCGGTCGGCGCGCATGGGATGAAAAATAGACTAGGCACCCGTCTGGGGCTTTTGTGGTCAGGGCGACAAGGGTGTCGAAAATGCCCTTGGGTTCTGTCTTACCTGGATTGATGTCCTTATATCGTTCTGGTCGGACTGAGAACTGCTTCAAGTTGTCTGCTGCAAAGCCGATCCGGATCAGTTCTTTTGAGACATCCCGCCGGGCATTGTCAAAGGCCTCTGACGGTCCGCCGGAATGGGCGTGCCAATCGCCGGCGACAACAATCGCAGCCCAGTGTGCAAATGGCGAGTCCGCCTGGGCCGGACCACCCGCCATCAATGCCCAGGCGCTGAATACCAGGGCGAAGACGGACCTAAGCCCCCCAACCCGTCGCATCAGGCCTTGTAACTCTGAAACGGCGTCGGAACGGCGGTGCCCGTTGCCTTGGCCAGCAGCCGACCCTCTGGGTCGTAGAGTTCACCCTCAGTGAAGGCGATTGTCCGTCCCCATTTCACCACCCGGCCGACCCCCCTGATCGACCCCGGCTTGGCCGGTCGATAGAAGCTGGTCTTCATTTCAGCGGTCGGGGCCACATGAGTCATGCCGGATGTCACCATGCAGGCCACGGACATCGCCTCATCCAGCATGGCGCAGAGATAGCCCCCTTGAATCTGCTTCATGGGATTGAGCAGAAGATCCGCCCTAGCGTCGAAAGCCACCTCGACGCACTTTTCCGCCTGATTGACGGAAATGATTGCAAAGCCAAGGGTTTGAGACCCGGTGGGTTGGTTCTTTGTACGCTGAAACCTGGCCAGAATGGCCTCATCGGTCAAGGGTTCCCGGGAATTCGACGCAAGGTCGGTCATGGTTTTAGAAACCTATTTCTTCCGAAAGCGATCGAGCGAAACGACGTTCGGTGCGTTGGGATCGACCGGCTCTTCCGGTGCCGCCTCGGGGGATTCAGTTTCGGCGGGCAGGGTAGCCTCAAACTGTAAGAGGAACTGCACGCTCGGATCATAAAAGCGAGTCAAGGCGGCATAGGGCACGGAAAGGGTCTTAGGCTGGCCGCCAAATTTCAGCGTGACTGAGAAAAAGGTTTCCCCCGGTGCGAGGTCCCAAAATTGATGCTGCAGGACGATGGTCATTTCGTCCGGATATTTTGACAACAGATCCACCGGACCGGTGACACCGGGGGCTCGGGTCTTAAAGGTGATGTAGAGATGGTGTGCGCCGGGCAATCCCCCGGGTAGAGCCGCCTTACGCAGGGCAGACTTGACGACGCCGCGCAGGGCCTCCTGCGCCATGGCGTCATATTGCATCAAGTCTTCAACGGGCGGGTCTTTGGCCATAGGCGCTCCAACAGTCAGTCGCCGGGTGAACCTAACGCTTCAGGCGTCCGGCGCAAGACATGCTCATTGGACATAGGGCATTTATCGGGTGACGATGGGAAAGTCCGGTTGGGGCGGATCAAACCAAGTCATTAGCCTGGCCAGCGCCCCGGTATCTCCGGCAATCTTAACCTCTCCCTTCGCAATCCTTGGACCCAAAGGTTGCCCCCCACCAGGGCACCCAAAAGGATCGGGCGATTAAGGGTCAAGGTCGCATCGGCCTGAATGCCCTCAGGGGCGGGCTCGGCTGTGAGCACACCGTGCTTTACCTGCAGAAGAAACCGCTCGTGTCGGTCCGGAAAAACAAAAGCGACCCGTAATTGCCTGTCCCCGCTCTTGGTCGGATTGAGCCGGACAGCAAGCAGATCAAATATCATGGATGAGGGAAGTGCCCCCACCACATCGCTGGAGCCCGCGCCGAGGGTCCCGGCGGTCACCCCGTTGCGCAACTCACCAGCCGCAGTCAGATACATATTTCGCCAAATGGCGCTTTCAGCCTGATAGCCAAGCTGTTCATAGGCCTTGGCGAGCAGTTGGCGCGCATCTACAGCCTGATTGTCACTCATCATGAGGTTGTTCAGCAGGGTCGCGGTCCAGGCATAGTCTCCCTTATCGAAGGCTGATTGCGCCAGACCCAGAACCTTATCGGCCCCGCCCATCGCTTCAACATAGCGGCGGCCTTCTTCTGCCGGGGGGAGCACCGCCAAATGGACCGGATTGGCGTCGTACCAGCCATATAGCGTTGATAGACCGCCCGGCTGTTGAAACTCATGGTTCCGTAATAACCGCGATTGAACCAGTCCTTTGCCAGTACCTCCGGCAGGGCGATCTGGTCGGCGATTTCGGATCCGACCATGCCGCTGTTCATCATCCGAACCGACTGATCATGGAGGTATTTGTACGCATCACGATGATCGGTGAGGAAGGCTTTGATTGCGCCCTGTCCGAAGCGCGGCCAGCCGTGGCTGGTGAACATGATATCGGTCCGGCTCGCGAAGAGATCAATGGATCGGGTCAGATCATCGGCCCAGGCCTTGGCATCTCGGACCAGGGCCCCCCGAGGAGTCAACACATTGTGCATGGAGACGTTGGCGTTCTCTGCCATGCAGAGGACCCGCCAGTCCGGGAAATAAAGGTTCATCTCCGCCGGGGCTTCCGTGCCCGGTGTCATTTGAAACAGCATATTGACCCCGTCTATGTGCAGGGCTTGACCCGTGTGATCAATGGAAAGGGTCGGGGCAATCAGGGTTATGGTTCCCTTGGCGATTCCCTGACCGATGCCCGAGCTGACCTGACCCGTGGGGCCTGGAGTTAGTTTGTAGCCGAACTGAAACTGTGCGCGGCGGTTCATGGCGGGGCCGGCGATGACGTTTTCGCTGACGGCTTCCTTCAGAAAGCCCTCCGGGGCGATAATCTTGATCTTGCCCGCATCCACATCAGCCTGGCTAACAATACCCCGCACGCCGCCGAAGTGGTCGCTGTGGCTGTGGGTATAGATAACCGCAACAATAGGACGGGCCCCCAGCTTATCCGTCACCAGGGCGAAGGCCGCCTTAGCTGTTTCGGCTGTCGTGAGGGGATCAATGACAATCCAGCCCGTCTTGCCCCGGATGAAGGTTACATTGGAAACATCGAACCCCCGAACCTGCCAGATGTGGTCGGAAACCTGAAAAAGACCGTTCTTCGCCAAGAGCCCGGCATGGTGCCAGAGGCTTGGATTGACCGTGTCGGGGGCTGGTCCCTGCAGAAAATCATAGGCCTTGAGGTCCCAGGCGATGGCCCCATCTGCTCGCCGGATCAACGGGTCGCTCAGGGTTCCGAGATAGCCGTGATCAGCGAAATCGTAGTCCTGACGATCCTCAAAGGGCAGTTTAGCCTTGAGCGCAGCCTGGGCTTGGCTTGTGGCCGATGTCGCAGGTTCAGCGGCCTGAGCAAGGCCTGCCCATACCAGTGTCATCGCGATCCATGCCGTTCTGGTCCAAGACATTGCCTTAACTCCCCGTGGTCTCCCACAGGACCATGATCGGGGTTACACGACCAAGCAAGGCGGCTTTTGACCGAAATTTCCGGAAGGTGGAGGGCTTCTGTTGCAAGGCGCCCTCCGGGCCCCGCCTAACGCTGCTAAGACGTTAGGAGTTTAGGTCGAAACCTATCGGGTCGCTTACGCGGCCAAACGGATTTCTTCAGCGAAGTTATCGTTCGCATTTACATTAATGGCCCGAAACGGTGAGCCACGCCGGAAGAAAGCAACACCTTTACACGTCTGTCGATGCTGATCGGCCCCGCACTTTCCGGCGATACCCGGGGGAAGATTGGTGGAGCCGCCGGGAATCGCACCCGGGTCCAGTCCGCTTATTACGTGCGCGTTTATCCTCATAGTCCGGCAAGCCGGACGATCCTTATATAGACCTTGTCGTTTGGGATTTGAAGGGGCTCAGTGGCAGAGGCAGTAAACCCAGTTGTACTACGGATGATTATCGCGAAACGATGGTTTAAAGTGTCTATAAATGGGATGGCTGGCCGCTATAGCGTTAGCTTTGCGGGGAGCCTCAATGCTTGGAATTTTGCCATGGACCATTTTCTCTATTCTGTAAGACCCCTGGCGACGGATCTCGCCGCGACCCTGTTTTTCTACCTGATCCTATCGACCACCCACAGCGTGGCCCTAGCGACCACCGTGGGGATCGCGCTGGGTGTCGGACAGTTCATCTTTATGCGGCTGCGAGGGACTCCTTTGGTTCCCATGCAGTTGACCAGTCTGGCCCTTGTGATCGTCATGGGCGGGTTGACCCTGATCACCCACGACGCCAGATTTGTTCTGTTTAAGGCCACGGTGGTCTATGTAGCGATTAGCGGCGCTATGCTTGAGCCCGGTTGGATGTACCGCTATATTCCACCCATTGCCGTAGACCACATACCTCGCCGTCTGGTGGTTGGATTTGGCTATGTTTGGGCGGCCCTGATATTCGGTACAGGCGTTTTGAATTTATATCTCACTTTCACGGCCAAGCCCGAAACCGTGGCCAAGGTCCTGGCGATATGGGCACCGAGTTCGAAGATTACCCTTTTCCTGATCCAGTTCTTTTTAATGCGCACCATCGGGCGGCGAAACTATCGCGCTGCGGCCGCCTTGACCGCAGAGCCGAGCTAGACAGAACCTCCACCCCGGGTAATGGATAGAACGCCGGTTCGGGATAGTTCTACCAGCCCGAGGGGTCGCATCAGATCCACGAATTTATCGATCTTGCTCGACGCTCCAGTGATCTCAAAAATGAAGCTGTCAATGGCGGTGTCCAGAACCTTGGCACGGAAGATGTCTCCAATCCGCAGGGCCTCAACACGATCTGCGCCGGTGCCCTTGACCTTGACTAGGGCCAGTTCGCGTTCCAGCCCATTCGGGTCGCGACTGACATCCTGAACCTGTCGGGTGGCAACCATTTTTTCGAGCTGGGCTTCGATTTGTGCCAGGACTGCGGGGGCACCGCGCGTCACGATCGTCACCCGGCTGGTGTGCGAGTTTCGATCCGTTTCGGCGACGGTCAGGCTTTCGATATTGTAGCCGCGAGCGGCGAAGAGGCCGACCAGCCGATGCAGGACACCCGGTTCGTTTTCGACCAGTATAGCGTAGGTGGCCTGTCGATCAGCTTCGTCAGTGTGGGCGAGATCGTAAACAGATGCGGGCTGGGCGTCGGACATGGCGCTCTCATTGCGTGGATTGGCGTTGGACCTCTCACATGCGCGCCCCGTGGGCAAGAGGCTGCGATATTCGTCAGATCACGTCCTAATTATGACATATGGGGTGAATCACTATCTTTGGGGCCTTGAACAGAAAGAAAAGAGTTTGGCTGATCTCCCGAAAAAGGTCTCCGGCAACAAGCGCGTCCGTCGGGCGCAGGTCCGCGGAGCGCCCCTGAGCCAATATGCGGCCTTGCCCTGGCGTCAGACCGCTGAAGGCCGGACTGAGGTGTTGTTGATTTCATCGCGGGAAACACGCCGGTGGATCATCCCTAAGGGTTGGCCGATGAAGAAATTGCACGCTGCGGACTGTGCGGCCCGCGAGGCGTTTGAAGAGGCTGGTGTCGAAGGCGATGTCCGCCGGAAAAAGGTCGGCGTCTTTCACTATGATAAGAGCCTGTCAAATGGGCGACTTCAACCGGTTCGAGTCAGCGTTTTTGCCCTTCAGGTGAGCCGGGAATGTGTGGACTTCCCCGAAAAAGGCCAGCGTGATCGCCTATGGACCACGCCGTTTGAAGCCTCTGTCCTGGTGGACGAACCGGAACTCAAGGCCCTGTTCTTAGGATTCATGCGGTTTCAGCTTCCGCTTCCAGAAGACCTATCACGGCATTAAACAGCTTGGCCATGGCGCGCGGTTTGTAGGGATAGAGGTCTGGACTATCCATGGAATGAATAATCATCGCCACATCGGCTTCAAACACGAGTAACCGGCCATCCGGCATTTCAGCGCAGTCGATACCGAAATATTCCAGGTCAATCGCGTTACATAAACTCTCAAAAGCCTTGGCGTGTCTGACGGCGAACCCCTCATCGAACCCGTCCATGAAGGCGGCCTCTTCGGCCCGGCGCTCCGGCTTTTCGTCCATGCCAGCGTTGAGGTAATGGACCATCCAGTTCTCGGAGACGGCCATGTGACTGATGTAGGGTTTGCCTTTGATAAAGGCGACCCTCTGCTTCCGGAAAAGGCCATCTGGACCTGAATAGTCAACAAATTGAGTAATATAGAATTTCTCGTCCGGCTTCGTAGCTAAATAGGCCTGCAGGTCCTCAGGCGCGTCAATTTTCTCCAGATCCTGTCCTGCATGGGAATCCAGAGGGCGAATAATAATTGGGAAGGTCCCGCCATCCAGGAAATAAGACAGGGGGACGCGTCCCTCGGCTATGGCCCTAACACCGTCGCGGACCATGTGTGCGGTCTCGGGCGAAAGAATTTCCGGAATATCTGCACACAAGTCGCAGACGCCGTCCCGTGTCAGCCCGGCTATGGTCAGGGCAGACCCATTGATCATCGGCCTTGGCCACCCTGCCGCGATCGGTGCCAGATTCAGCAGAGTCTTATAATTTGAGGTGGATTCGCCGATCGCGAAAAAGCCACATCGTGCTCGGGAAGACCTTCAGGTAGGGAGCCCTCAGGCGTTGCATAGACGAAGTAAACCGTCGTGTTCGAATGGCTGAGTAAAAAATCCAGGGGTGTATTGGCCATGAAATCGCCCTCGGCCACAATCACCAGCACTTTCAGACCGCTGCCATCGCCGTGAATGCGCTTGAATATCCGCGTCAAGGACAGGGCCTGATGCTGCACCGCCAGCCCGGTCTCCCGCTGGCCGGTAAGTTGCAACAGCATGGACATATTTAGAAGGGCCCCAGGGTTTGGAGGATCACCGCTCGCAGTCTCCACAAGGGCGTTCCAAGTGGGATTGAGGTCCTGCTGGTCGAAGATCATCTGAGCGAGAACGGCCAGCCCTGTAATGGTGCTGATGCCGAGCGCAGCGTCTGATGCGTCGCTGATCCTCATAGAGGTCGTCCGATCTTGTCTTGAGACAGAGGCGAATTCGTACGCCTAGGTCGTATCATGATGGAGGGCTCGCCTACTGCGCAGTCCCGCTGAGGCGATACCTACAGCAACCTTCAATGACGGTTAACGCCATTTTCGCGGGTGGCGATATTTTATGTCCGAAAGGCGGATGGGGCGAGGGTCGCCTCAGACCCGTCGCACCCTCATAGATAGAGGATTGCGGATCATTTCACCCTTCATCACGCCCAGGCCCCCATTCGGGGAGAGCGGCAAGGCCATGATTTTTTTGACGGTATCCAACCCCTCAATCACATAACCGAAGCAAGCGAAGCCCTTATTATCGCCTTTTTGACTGGGATCGGCGTCCAAATAGCTCTGATCGCCGACACAGATAAAGAAGTCCGACGTCGCGGTGCCGGGTGCCCTGCGACCCATAGAGATTGCGCCATTGGTGTGTTTTAGCCCGGTTTTTGTGGTGGATTCGTGAGCGATCGGCTTCAGGACGTATCGTGGATCATTCTGCAGACCGCCTTGAACCACCCCGAAGTCGAAATCCTTGGCCCCTTCGGGACGCGAAGACCGATAAAAGGTCGCGTGGTCCAGAAGTCGCTTGTCGATATAGGCCAGGAAATTGGCCGTGGTAATCGGTGCCTTATCGGGGCGTAGTTCGAGAACAATATCCCCTAGGCGGGTTGCGATCTGAATCTTGACCGGCCCTGGAGCTGCCCAGGCCTTTCCCGTCGTAAGGATCGCAGCCCCTGCGCCACTTAAAATTTCCCGTCGGATCATGTTCGGCCTGCTAGGTTTAGGGGTTGGTGTCGTTTTGGATTTTCGATTCGGCCACTTAAGTCCTGTCGGGGATAATTGGTCTCGACATTCAGTTTGCGGTCGCCATGTTTGGCACGACCCATCTAAAGTGCAATCTGTTCAAGTATGGGATCAGTCCTGAACGGAGACATTCATGAGCCGGCTCCACACTGAACGCCATCTGGTTTCCCGAATCGGCCGGCTAAGGGCGGCGGTCCTGGGTGCGAATGACGGGATTGTTTCAACCGCCAGCCTCATTGTCGGCGTCGCGGCCGCGGCCGGAAAGCCATCTGAAATCCTTATCGCGGGAGTCGCGGGCCTCGTCGCCGGTGCGATGTCCATGGCCGCTGGCGAGTATGTTTCCGTCAGTTCGCAGTCTGACACAGAGAATGCAGATCTCGCGCGAGAGCGGGCTGAATTGGTGTCTGATCCCGCTGCCGAAGCCCAGGAGCTGGCTGGGATCTATATGCAGAGAGGGCTTGATGCAGATACGGCGGCCAAGGTCGCTGAACAACTGATGGCGAAAGACGCTCTTGCGGCCCACGCCCATGATGAATTGGGCATTTCCGAAATGACCACCGCCCGTCCCATTCAGGCCGCCCTGACTTCGGCCGCCACCTTTACCGCCGGGGCGGCGGCACCGCTCCTGATTGCGGCCTTCGCACCCCTTTCGCGAATGACCCCCTTGGTTAGCATCGGGTCTTTGATCTTCCTGGCCGTCCTAGGGGGGATTGGGGCCGCAGCCGGAGGGGCATCAATATGGAAAGGTGCCCTGCGGGTTACCTTTTGGGGCGCGCTCGCCATGGCGGCCACCGCTGGGATCGGGGCCCTTGTGGGAACTTCGCTATAGTGGCGCATCTCCGATGTCGGCGATGAGTCTTTGACCAGATCGATCAGTCGGTCGAAAGTAAATAATCAACAGCAGGAGATCTCAAATGGCCATTTCGCTCTACGATGCCGTCGTCGCAGGTTTCATTCAGTCGCTATCAGGGGTGTCCAACTTCCTTGAAAAGGGCCGCGCACACTGTGAGGCGACCGGCGTCGATGCCAATGATCTGGTCGATTACCGGCTCACAACCGACATGCTGCCATTTTCCTTCCAGATCAGTTCGGTGGCGCATCATTCTATCGGGGCGATTACAGGGGTGAAGGCTGGCCTTTTCACCCCAGGTGCTCCGGTACCGGAGCCGGGTTATGCCGGATTGCAAAAGCTGATTGCCGAGGCACAGGTGGCCCTTGCTGCTCTGACCCCTGATGAGGTCAATGGGCTGGAAGGGAAGGACATGGTTTTCAAAATCGGCGAAATGCAGATGCCGTTCACAGCAGAAGGCTTCCTGCTGAGTTTTTCCCTGCCCAACCTGCATTTCCACGCCACGACGGCCTATGACATCTTGCGCCTGAAGGGGGCACCGCTCGGCAAGCGCGACTTCCTTGGCCAGCCCCGGATGAAGCGTTAGAGTTCGCGCTCCTGGGACGGGTCTAGTAGCCAAGGATCGCATTCGCCCGGGTGTCATAGGCATCAAAGGCTGAGAAGAAACCCTCAGCCTGGGCGGCGGTTCCAGTCACGAGGTCGACCCTGGCCAGGAAGTCTGCCAAGGGTGACTTGCAGGCGAAAAATCGCAACCATGTGTCATAGTCACAGGCCAGCTCCAGATCAGGTGTCCGGCGGGCCTTGTCGGGATCGCGCAAGAACTCCACCACCCCGCGCCGCAAATGCCAGACATGGCGGGCAGACCGATCAGTGATAGACACTGCCACCACCGTGTCCATGCTCGCACTCTTTTCCGGGTCAATGCGGATGCGAAACTGGTCTAGTGTGTCGGCGGGTTCCGCAATGGCCATGGCTCGGGGATTGGCAAACTGGAGCAGGGGCGGGTGAATCTCGCCGCGCAGGGCCGAGGCCTGAGTCATGTACCAGCTGCGTATGGTGTGGGCCGGAGTGACTCGGCCCAGCTGCTCCAGAATGTCTGCCTTGAGGGTGCGTATGGTGCCATCGGCAGGATCAAGTCGGTAGAGATAGTTGATCAGTTGGGCCGCCCAGGCGAATTCCTGGCGGGCGAAGGCTTCCCGTGTTCGGGTGAGGACAGCCTCGGACCCGCCCATAGCGTCCACAAGGCGCGTGGCCTGATCGGTTGGGGGCAGGGGGTTAATGCTCGCCGCATCACCATCGAACCAGCCGAGGGCGTGGTTGAAGAGGTAGGGGCCGAAATGGCTAACCTCGCCATAGATTTCTGCAAGATTCGGCGAGGCTGCGAGGTGGGCCGGCAGTTTGACGAAGGTCCGCAAGTCTTCCGGTCCCAATCCCAACAGCATTCCGCGTAAGGATTGGTCGAGGATGGCGTTCAGACCGTCAATGATGTCATCTAGGGTGGACATGGCCTGATCCTGACCGACAATCGCCCGGGCGTGAGTATTGACCAGGGCTTTGGGGTTCAGGTTGCGTATGGTGATCAGGGCATCTCGCCATTCCCGGGGGTCCCGGAACTTGGCGGCGCGCAGGGTGTAAACATTCGGAACAAACGGCCAGACGGCATTGTTCAACACAACCCCGCTCTGAGGCAGATGGACCACCACACAGTCGTCGGAATCAGTTCCATAGCGGGTGAAGAACTCCAGCTCGACCCCGGCTATGGTCATGCGCTCGCCGTCCGAAACCACCGTATTGACGGGCAGGGCCCCGGACCGGCCGAAGGCTATGTGTGCGCCCGCCGCCGCATTCGGGCCGGATTTTGGGGTGTAGTGATTGAACTGTTGCAAGGTCCGCGACATTTGCAGGGGGGCGGTCTCGGCAAAAGCGGTGCCTGTACCCCCCATGGCGAGGTTGGCATTCAGGTTGGCGTGGCCGATGATTTTCACGCCTGCGCCGTCACCGATCAGGACATCGGTGCCATGGACATAATGGCTGTGGGAATAGATGACCGCGACGATGGGCTTGTCACTGATCGCCCGGATCTGAGACAAGAAGCGCACACCATCGGCAATGCTCTCCCCGGTATCGAACAGGATCAGGCCGTCATCACCTTCGATGAGGGTGAGATTCAGAAAGCCGTCGCCGCCGAAACAGGTGACCTGTGACGAAACCCGGTCAATGGTTGGTTCCAAATAAGAGGTCGCGCCGAACCGCCTCCAGGCTTCTGCATTCGTTACAGCGCCGTTGTCCAGGGTGGTGAGGGCGACCGGCGCGCCCATATAGATGGTATTGTTCGCAGTCATGTGCCCGCATCTTCCCAGATGATTTTCGAGTGAGGTCATACAAATATATCAGACCTCGCGCCATGACCGGTGATCAGGGTTTTTAGAGCCGCTATCATTCAGGCCGGTTTCAGGGAGCTGGGGTTATGATTCTCATCGGTCAGTATGATTCACCCTTTGTTCGGCGGGTCGGGATTGCCATGACGCTTTACGGCATGGTGTTTGATCATCAGCCGTGGTCGGCTTTCGGCGATGGCGAGAAGATCGCCCGCTACAGCCCCCTGCGCCGGGTGCCGACTCTGGTGCTGGATGACAGTGTGGCAATCTCGGACAGCTGGGCGATCATCGACACCCTGGATCAGATGGTCGGTCCAGACCGCGCCCTGATCGCCCCCTCGGGTACCGATCGGCGGGAGGCCATGCGGATCATCGCCCTGGCGGCCGGTGCGGCAGATAAGTCTGTTGCCCTGGTTTATGAGCGTGTCTTGCGGAATGAGGCCCTTGGGATGTGGGTCGCGCGCTGCCGCAGCCAGGTTTCAGGTGCCCTGGACGCTCTCGAAATCGCCCGCAGCCAGTCCGCCGCATCGTGGTTGTTCGGAGACGGGATTAGTCATGCCGACATCCTGCTGGCGACCTATCTTCGGTTCGCCCGAGAAGCCCTGCCCGAGGTATTCGATCTGGCCACCCGACCGGCCCTGGCGGCTCACTCGGAGCGGGCCGAGGGGTTAGCGGTGTTCCAAGCGATTTCCCAGCCCTTCGTGATCAATCCACCGACCTAGGACTTGCACTGGGCGACAGACGGCTTCAGTTAGGCGATATACAACCTGACTTTCCATTATCTGCAATAGCAGGCGCGCCTTGAAGCCCCCGTCCGAGTCTCCCCCAGATCCCAATGCCGAGCCGGTTTCCGCAAAAATCCGCAAGCGGATTCAGAAGGCCCGCAAACGGTTTAACGCCAATGATAATATCGCCGCCTTCCTGGAGCCCGGGGATATGGACGCCTTGCTTTCCGAGGTGGCTGACAAGTTCAAAGGCGTGCTCGAAAGCCTAGTGATCGATACCGAAACCGACCACAACACCCACGACACGGCCCGCCGGGTGGCCAAGATGTATGTGACCGAGGTCTTCCGTGGTCGATATATGGACCCCCCGGCCGTCACGGAATTTCCCAATGCTGAGGCGCTGAATGAGCTGATGATTGTCGGCCCGATCACCGTTCGCAGCGCTTGTAGTCATCATTTCTGCCCGATTATGGGGCGGCTATGGATCGGGCTCATGCCCAATGAGCATTCCAACTTGATCGGACTGTCTAAATACGCGCGTTTGGCAGAATGGATCATGTCGCGGCCCCAGATTCAGGAAGAAGCCATTGCCCAGATGGCCTCGGTCCTCATGGACAAGGTTCGCCCGGACGGCCTGGCCATCGTCATGGAAGCTGATCACTTCTGTATGCATTGGCGGGGGGTGAAGGATAATGACACCAAGATGATCAATAGCGTCATGCGCGGATCTTTCTTGAAGGATCACACCTTGCGCAGCGAATTTCTGTCCCTCCTCAATCAGAGAAAGTGACGCTCCAATGCTTGTCCGTTGCCTTTATGCCAGCCGCCCGGTCGTCAAGGCCGCCGCTTCAGACCTCGATAAAATTGTCGAAGAGGCTCGCCGGAATAATCCTGCCCAGGGCGTGACGGGTATGCTTTGTGCGTCGGATAGTCTTTTTATTCAGGTGCTTGAGGGCGGACGTAATGAAGTCTGCGATCTCTATTCGACCATTGTCAGAGACCCGCGCCACGAGCAGGTGCGTTTGCTGGTCTATGAGGAAATCAGCGAGCGCAAGTTCGGGGCCTGGACCATGGGTCTGGTGAGCATTTCCAAGCTCAATCCGTCCCTCGTGCTGAAATACTTCAAGCATGTGGAGCTGAACCCGTTTGAGTGCTCGGGTCAGGCGACCCTGGCCTTGTTGACCGAACTTATGGCCTCAGCTTCCGTGGTCAATCGGGGCTGACCCCTGTTTTGACTTTCGTCAAGGCCGGGCGATGCTGAAGGGACATACATGGCCTCATGCCCGAGACGCCGATGACCGCCGAACCCGATTTGCAGCCGGAGAGCCCTTTTAATGCCATAGGCGGTGCGCCTGTGGTGCGCCAGATTGTTCACAGGTTCTATGACCTGATGGAGTCAGACCCTTCCTATGCGGACCTGAGGGCGATCCATGCGCCGGATCTGACCCCCATGCGCGCGTCACTTGCCGGGTTTCTGGACGGCTGGCTGGGTGGACCCAGGGACTGGTTCGAGGCTCACCCTGGCCAGTGCATGATGTCCATGCACGCTGCGGTTCCCGTCAGCACCGACACGGCCAGGCAGTGGGTCGAGGTCATGGGGCGAGCCTGAACGAGGCTGAGGTGGAGCCGAGTTTGAGGCAGTTGATCAATCAGGCCTTCGGAAACATGGCTCGCACTATGGCGGCGCGGGGTTAGTCCTTGATGGGGTTTGCCGTCTCGGCCCGATCAAGGTGTATTAAGTGGGCGGCGTCCCGGACCTGAAGCGGTAACAGACGGGCATTGACACCCATGCGATCATAGGTTGGGTCCTTGTCGGCCCAGTGGGTGACGCAGCCGCAGGTATGACACCGATGGAAGGTGATCATACGATCTCCCCACTCATAGGTATCGGTCGGCCCTTTCGGATCGACAAAGGTCACCGCTTCGGGTGCATAATAGGCCCAGAGAACCCCATACCGCCGACAGATCGAGCAGTTGCAGTCGGTGACGGTTTCGGGGGGCGTCTCCAGGAAGATGCGGACGGCTCCGCAATGGCAGGCGGCCTCAACCGACATCTTAGACCAGCCCCTTGCCGTCCTCGCCGATGACACTGCCGATGTCCTGCCCATCATCTGCCAGGATCATTTCGTTATGTGCCTTGCCGGACGGGATCATGGGCAGGCAGTTTTCTTCCTTGGTCACCCGACAATCAAACAGGACCGGCTTATCGCAGGCGATCATCTCCAGAATCTTGCCGTCCAGCTCGTCGGGGGTTTCAGCCCGAATACCCACGCCGCCAAAGGCTTCGGCTAACTTCACGAAGTCGGGCAGGCTGGCGGAATAGGAATGAGAATAACGCTCGCCGTGCAACAGCTGCTGCCATTGGCGGACCATACCCATCCATTCGTTATTCAGGATGAAAATCTTAATGGGCAGACCATGCTGAACCGCGCAGCTCATTTCCTGCATGGTCATCTGCACGCTGGCATCGCCGGCAATGTCGATCACCAGGCTATTCGGATGGGCCAGCTGCACCCCGATGGCGGCAGGCAGGCCATAGCCCATGGTCCCCAGACCGCCAGAGGTCATCCAGCGATTAGGCTCCTCAAAATGCAGGAACTGGGCCGCCCACATTTGGTGCTGGCCGACCTCGGTGGTGATGTAGGTGTCACGGTCCTTGGTCAGGGCCTGTAACCGCTCCAGGGCGTATTGCGGCTTGATGAGCTTGGCATCGGGGCTGTAACTGAAGGACTTCCGCGCCCGCCATTTTTCGATCTGTCCCCACCAGGCATTGAGCGCGGATTTATCAGCCTTCAGTTTCGGTGCCTTCCAGGCGCTGATCAGGTCTTCCAGCACGCTGCCCGCGTCGCCGATAATGCCGATGTCGACCCGGACATTCTTCGAAATCGACGACGGATCAATGTCGATATGGATCTTCTTGCTGCCTGGCGAGAAGGCATCCAGACGCCCGGTGACCCGGTCGTCAAAGCGGGCTCCCACGCAGATCATCACGTCGCAGTCGTGCATGGCGTTATTGGCTTCAAAACTGCCATGCATACCGAGCATACCCAGCCATTGCGGATCGCTGGCGGGAAAGGCCCCCAGGCCCATGAGAGTCGAGGTGACCGGTGCGCCAGTCAGCTTGGCCAGGTCCCGTAGCAGGGTGCTGGCCCTAGGACCGGCATTGATGACACCGCCGCCGGTATAGAAGATCGGCCGTTTTGCGCCCGCGATCAGGGCCGCAGCCTGAGCAATCTTGGCTGGATCACCCTTGGTGCGGGGGGCGTAGTTATGGGCGTGCTTGACGGCTTGCGGGCGCTGATAAACCCCCTTAGCGAACTGGACGTCCTTGGGGATGTCAATGACCACCGGGCCCGGACGGCCATGGGTGGCAATATGAAAGGCCTCATGCAGGACGGCCGGCAGGTCGGCGACGTTCTTGACCAGATAGTTGTGCTTGGTCACCGAACGGGTCATGCCGATGGTGTCGCATTCCTGGAAGGCGTCGGTGCCGATCAGGTGGGTGGCCACCTGTCCCGTAATGACCACCATGGGAATGGAGTCCATCAGGGCATCGACAATGCCGGTAATCGCGTTGGTGGCACCAGGGCCAGAGGTCACCAGAACCACACCAGGCTTGCCGGTGGACCGGGCATAGCCCTCTGCCGCATGGGTCGCCCCTTGTTCATGGCGCACCAGAATATGCCGCAGCTGGTCTTCCCGATCGAACAGAGCGTCATAGATCGGCAGGACGGCACCACCCGGATAGCCGAACAGTACCTCGACCCCTGATCGATCATGGCTTGGACCACCATTTCGGCGCCCGACATGATGTTCTGGTCGGCGGTGGCGTCGTCAGCGGCTTGCAGAGATTGATGGACGGTCATGGTCTTGGCCTAGGGAAGAGGGCATTAAAAAAGGCCCGCTGGGGGCCCGGTTGCAAGCGACCTTTCACGGACTGAGATCAGTCCGCAGCAGGTCGCTTATCAAGTACGAGGATCTGACGCAAAGGTCTGCTCCGAAAACTAAGGCATAAGACTTGCCATGCCCCGCAAACGCCGTCAACCCGCAGGTGCGGGGTTGATTTCACCCGATCCACAAATTCAGGGCTGCGAGCTGTTCCTTTGGGTCAAGGCTGTTGATCCGGGGCCAATCAGCCATTTGCCCCCGCGCCCAGGTGGTCTGGCGTTTGGCATAGCGGCGAGTCTCCATTTGGGCGGCGGCGATGGCGGCTTCCAGGCTGATTTCACTCCGCTGATGAGCGGCCAGTTCCCGATAGCCCACCGCCTTCATGGCCGGCAGGGAAGGGGGCAGGTTTCGGGCGGCCAGGGCCGCGACCTCCTCCAAGGCACCCGCCCCCATCATGGCCTCGAACCTAGCGTCGCACTGGGCGTAGAGTGGTTCGCGGGGCGGCTCTAAGACCAGACCCCGCCACAATCCTTCCGGCAAAGCGCCGACATTGTCGGACTGCCAATCCGATAGGCTGCGGCCCGTGCCTGCATAGACTTCCCAGGCCCGCGACAGGCGCTGGCGGTCCCTGGGCATGATCCGGGCTTCTGCAATAGGATCGGCCTTAGCCAAGCGCGCCCGAAATGCGTCTTCCCCCAAGGCGTCATACTCAGCGTGAACCTTGGTGCGGAGTCCGTGGGGCAGGGGCGGCACGACGGCTAGACCCTTGGTGAGGGCGCGGAAATAGAGGCCTGTGCCGCCCACCACGACATATGGCCGACCGTCTTTGATGATTGCGTTGGCGGCGTCGAGCCAGCGCCCGACGGACCAGCCATCCGCCGCGTCGGCGACGCCCACAAGATGGTGGGGAACCGCCGCCATGTCCGCCGCCGACGGCGCGGCGCTCAATATCGGCAAGTCTTTATAGAGCTGCAAAGCATCCGCGCCGATGATCTCAGCGCCCAACTTCTGAGCCAAAGCCAGGGCCAAGGCCGACTTGCCGCTTGCCGTCGGACCAGCGATCAGCCAGATGCGGGGCGTCATGCAGATTGCCCTTACCCTTGTCGGTCCAAATACCGACCTCGTCACCGCCGCCCTCGGCGAGATCAACCCAGGGCTCGCAGCGCTGGGGGCTCGCGTCAAGGCGTCAAGACACCTCGGGCCGGGGGCCACTGACTTATTGTTGGAGGGGGGCGAGGTCGGGGCCCTGCGCCGGTGGGCGGCTGAAACCCTTGGCGACCGCCCGATCGACCTCTGCATTCAGCCTTGGGAAGGCCGGCGCAAGGGCCTGCTGATCGCCGACATGGACTCCACCATCATCGGCTGCGAGTGCCTGGACGAGCTGGCCGACTTTGCCGGGGTCAAGGATCAGGTCTCGGCCATCACCGAGCGGGCCATGCGCGGCGAGCTGGACTTCGACGCCGCCCTACGGGAGCGAGTGGCCATGCTCAGGGGCCTGTCCATCGACGCCCTGCAGGCGGCCTATGACGAGCGGGTCCGCCTCAATCCCGGCGCCCGGACCCTGGTGCGGACCATGGCCCATCACGGCGCCCGCTGCATGCTGGTCTCCGGCGGCTTCACCTTCTTCACCGAGCGGGTGGCGGCGGCGGCGGGCTTTCATGGCCACAGGTCCAACACGCTGATCACTCAGGGCGATAAGCTGACCGGTGCGGTGGCCGATCCCATTCTCGGACGTCAGGCCAAGCTGGACGCCCTGCTGGGCGAAACCGCCGCCCTCAACCTCGACCCCGCCCGCAACATGGCCCTGGGCGACGGCGCCAATGACCTCGCCATGATCGAAGCGGCGGGCCTAGGCCTCGCCTACCGCGCCAAGCCCATCGTCGCGGCCCAAGCCGACGCCAAGCTCGACCATACGGACCTGACGGCGGCGCTCTATTTCCAGGGCTATCGGGTGGAGGAGTTTGTGGAGGATTAAGACACCGGGCTAAGGCTGCGATTATGTAGACAAGGCACCCGCGTCCGGCGGTGCTGACGGCTGACTCCTGGCATGTGTCTGAGGCGCGGCAATCTCGGATCAAGATGTGGATTGCGGATCGGTTGGAGAAGGTGCAGGCGGGAAGGTGATCTTGGTCATCGGAGGCTTACCGGGGACAGAATGATCGGGCGTTTCCTGCGTCCAGGTGGACGCAGTGCGTCGCGAACAATTCTCTGTTTTTCCCTGTTCCAACTTATTCTCGCGCACCTGAAGGCGCGCGTTTTCCGCTCATGCTCCTCATTCTTCGGAGAATTCTGGCCGTTGTCATGCCCGCTGCCCTGCACGGGAACAGGGAATTTGTGTCGTTATGGCAGGGAATGCGTTCTCGGCTATCAGGGATCTAGATCGGCAGGCATTCGATCTAGGCTATCGGCGGGAGAGCGCCGTTCTCGTGAGCTGCTCAAGCTTCTCGATCAGCCGATCGTAAGTTCGATCGACAACTGAGATTGCGGCTTCGTCCCAGACCCAAGTTGGTTCGCCCGGGTAGACGCCTGCGGACACGAGATCGCGCATCAACAACGCTCGTGCCGCATCTAAGATTCCAAGACTGTCGAACAGATCGTCGATCGCGGAGCTTACCCCGGTAAGGCCGACAATATCGATCGCCACCAATTTAGACGTGAGGATTACCTCGCCCTGGCTGGCTTTGAAGTTGGCGAGCGCGTCCGCGTTGGGGCCGCCTCGACTTTCAAAGCTAGACATCGCTGATCGGAACGTCGGATCGGCCCAGAGCGACACGATGTTGAGAACAACCTCCTCCGGCTCCGGCGTTCGGACAAAGACGGCCGCGCGTTCCGCTTCTCTACGATGATGCCCCTTGAATTCCTTTGCGTAGGCACGGTGGATCGTCCAGCTGGTCGGCCCCTCGTCGAGCCCACCAAGAAAGATTCTCTCGCAGTCGCCATGATACAGAAACCGCTTTCGGAAGCAGGGCGAAGAGACTGCGCACACCGACATTGGCAGGTGCGCAACATGCATGATTAGGGCCTCAGCGAGCTGCGCGCGGCGATCCGGATCCTCCGACCAGCCCCGCTGCCAAGCTCCAAGAGCCTCGAGGAACTCGTCCGAATACACTGTCGATGTCATGCAGCCTCCCAAACCTCATTGAGAATTTTGGCGGCCAACGCGGCCTTATCCTGCGGCAAGAAGCGGCCGTAGTGCTTGGCGACCATGTCCGGCGTGTCTTGGATCGCGTAGCTCGCTTGCTCGTAGGATCCCGTCATTTTGAGTATGTGGGTAGCGAGTACGTCGCGAACGTTGTGCGGCCCATGAGGTGGTAAGCTGGCGATCGCGCCACGGCCCGTGTATGGGTTGAAGATCCCATAGCGTTGGATCGTCAGACGCCACGCCTCATAGAACGTGTTCTGATCGTAGCCCGCATCGCTGCTGGACCGCTTGATGGTCTTGGCGAAGAACGTGCCAGGGTCTGGAGCGCCGCGCAGCAGCAGGGGGCGATGATGATCGATCCACTCGTCGATGTTCGAGTAGAGGTTTCCTAGGTCCGGTAGCAGCAAGCGGAACGGACGACCTCCAAAGAACGACGAATGGTGGTTCTTGAAAGCCATGCTCGGAATGAAAACTTCCCACCCCCCATCCCGCTCGCTCCATCGCAGCTCTCCGCAGCGGCGATCAGCGAGCTGCCGCTCGGATCTCGGGGTGCCATCGCGGGGACAGACGAGAAGCTCCCGAAGGTTTCTCTGCCTAAGACCGAGGTGAAGCCCGAGGCGGATCAACAGTAGAGACCGGACGGCCTCCGCCTTCGATTTCGGGTATCGGCACCCATCAGGCATCAATCGCACAATCTCATCTGCGATCCTCCGATACTCGGAAAGCGGGCTGTCTGCTTCGAGCACGGCCAAGATGGGCTCGAATGGATCCCGGTGAACTCTGGCGATCCGCTGGATCTCCTTGGCTCGCGCGAGACCGTAGGCATGCATGGTGGCGCACTCCCCAGCCCAGTTTGTGCGGGCGCGTGCGATGTCGTCTTCGGAGATGAGGCCGGGAATTGGGCGTAGGCGGTCGACAAGGCGAGGCGTTTGCGTGATCCACCCAGTCTCCGGAGCGGTCAGGACGACACCTACCCGCAGCATGTCGACTTCCCAGGCGGTGTAGAAACCGCGCCGCGCTTCCCGCCATCGGAGATACCAGTCCCAGATCGCTGGAAAGGCGAGCAAGCCAGAGCTGAGGTTGGCTAGGGAAACGCCTCGTCCCCTGACCGCTCCCCGCGGTGACGCGGCAAGAGCTCCAAACATTAGAGCATAGTCCGATCAGATTG
>NMUI01000182.1 GCA_002221445.1 Phenylobacterium zucineum
GACGCCGAAGGGACATCCCAGAGTCTTCGAACCACTGGCTCGAGAAGGGCGGCGGTCGGCTCAAACGTAGTTGTCATGCGGCTATATTATGTCGATGGCCATGGTCGGGCCGTCGCCGGTGTCTTCGATCTGGCGCTTGCGGCGCGAGCGATAAAACGCGAGCAGAACCACCGAGGTCGCGGCCACCAGAAGGCCACAGCCGATGATGGTGGCACGGATGCCGATAACGTCGGCGAGCCAACCGATCACCGGCGAGAACAGCGGGGTTCCGCCCATGAACACCGTGAGGTAGATGCCCATCACGCGGCCACGAATGTGCGATTCGGTCGTGGTTTGTACGTAGGAGTTTGCCGAAATCAGGGTGAGCAGGGCCATGGCGCCGCCGAACGGTAGCGCGAACGAGTAGGCGAGGTAGGTGGGCATGAGCGCGAGGCCCACGAGCAGAAGGCCGAAGCAGATGGCGCCAAACATGATGCGGCGAGGAACACGGCTCTTCTCGAACCGCGAACTCAGCAGCGCACCACTGAGTGAGCCGACGGCTAGGAATGTGCCGAGACCACCAAATTCGGCAGGACCCTTGTGAAACTCGAGAGTCGCCATCAGTGCGTTGAAGATTTGGTAGTTCATGCCGAAGGTGGCAACCGCGAAAACCGTCATCATGACGATCTGGATGTCAGGTCGCTCGCCCAGATAGCGCAGCGCATCAGAGAACTTTGCCTTGGTTGTTTGCCTCTCGCTCAGATGCAACTCATCCCTGCGCAGCATGGCCAGCGCCGCCAGCATCGACATGTAGGTGAAGACGTTCAACAGAAACGAAGGGCCCGTGCCGAACAGGTAGATCAGGTAACCGCTGACGGCCGGCCCAACGAGTCGGCCGACGTTGAAGTTCGCAGAATTGAGCGAAATGGCGTTGGCGATGTCACCCTTCCCGACGAGTTCCGAGGTAAACGAGGTGCGAATCGGCCCATCCAGCGCATTGAAAAGGCCAAGCAGCAGGGCGAGCACATAGACGTGCGACACCTGCACCGTGTTTGAAACCACCAGGATGCCGAGCAGCAACGACACCAAACCCGCGCCGGCGTTGGTGATTGCGAGCAGCACCCGCTTGTCGCCGCGGTCGGCGAGGACGCCGCCGTAGAAACTCAGAATGAGGGTCGGGGCAAACTGTAGACCGGTCACCACGCCGAGGGCCAGCGAAGAGTGAGTTAGCTGTAGTACCAGCCAGTCTTGAGCGATGCGTTGCGCCCAGGTGCCAATGTTTGAAAGGGCGAGAGCCGGGTAGAGAATGCGATAGTTGCGATGATTAAACGCACGCAAACTTCTAGATTTCGGCACTGAACCAATCTATGCCCGTTTCGGCGGGA
>NMUI01000183.1 GCA_002221445.1 Phenylobacterium zucineum
GAAATCCCGCAGGAAGCCTTCATCGCCGCACTCAAGATGGACGCTGATTAGGGGGCGTGACCTATGGAGCGGACGCCCGCCTGCGCTGAATTGCTATGCAGGCCTGAGCGCCATGTTTCCTGGCCGGCTCCATCACAAACCCACAATAGGCAATTTTCGCCTGATCCAGGGCGGTCAGGCGATCTCCTTGGACACCGCTTCTCCATCTTTGAGCAGCTCCTTATGCGGTTGTCCCCCCGCCCCTTCACAGGGCCAGAAGGTCAAGGCTAAGGTGGTCCTGGTTGCTGGGGGAATTTGGAACTCTTGGACGTCGAGGTTTTCATCAAGCGCTGGTCGGAGCAGCAGGGCGGCGCCGAGCGGGCCAACTACGCCATGTTCCTGACCGAGCTTTGCGCCGCGCTGGAGGTCCAGCCGCCCGATCCGGCGGGCGCTCACCGCAGCAGCAATGACTATGTGTTCGAGCGCGCCGTAAAACCCCGCGACAGCGAAGGAACCACAGCGCCCAAGCGCATCGACCTCTACAAGCGGAACGCCTTCATCCTTGAGGCCAAGCAGTCCCGCCTGCCCGGCAAGAAGAACGCCATTCCCGACCAGGGCGCCCTGTTTCCCGACGAGCCCGAACAGCTCGGCCGCCGCTCAGCGGCGCCCCGCTGGGACGTGATGATGCAGAACGCCCGCAAGCAGGCCGAAGGCTATGTCTTCCTGCTGGATGCGGACCATGCGGCCCCGCCCTTCATCATCACCTGCGATGTTGGCCACGCCTTTGAGCTCTATGCCGATTTCACCGGAACGGGACGGGCCTACGGCCAGTTCCCGGACCGCAAGGGTTATCGCATCTATCTGGAAGACCTGCGCAAGCCTGAAATCCGCGCCCTGCTGGCGGCCATCTGGACCGATCCGCACAGCCTGGACCCCGCCAAGGAATCCGCCCGTGTCACCCGCGACATCGCCAAACGACTAGCGGCGGTGTCCAAGCGGTTGGAAGACCGGGGCAGCAACGCCGAAGACGTTGCCCATTTCCTGATGCGGTGCCTCTTCACCATGTTCGCCGAGGACACCGACCTGCTGCCGCGCGGCAGTTTCCAGACCCTGCTGGAAAGGTGCGTCGAGGACCCGGCCCATTTCACCCACCGGGTCAAGCAACTATGGGCCGACATGGACAAGGGCGCGGAGTTCAGCGCCGTCATCGACGCCCGGGTTCGCCACTTTAACGGCGGCCTGTTCCAGAACACCACGGCTTTTGAACTTCAGCGGAAGGAGATCGGCGAACTTCTGGCTGCTGCGAAGGCGGACTGGAAACTGGTGGACCCGGCCATTTTCGGCGCCCTGCTGGAACAGGCCCTCGACCCGAAAGAGCGCCGGAAGCTGGGTGCCCACTACACCCCTCGGGCCTACGTCCAACGGCTTGTTGACGTCACGGTTATGGAGCCCCTGCGGGCTGACTGGCAGGCGGCTCTGACCAAGGCGGAACTCGCCAAGGAAGATGGCAAAGACTCCGATGCGGTCGAGGTGGTTCGGAATTTTCATCGCCGGTTATGCGCCACTCGGGTTCTGGACCCGGCCTGCGGCACCGGTAACTTTCTTTATGTCACACTGGAGATGATGAAGAAGCTGGAGGGCGAAGTCCTACAAACCCTCTCAGCCCTTGGGGATCGCCAGGCCAATCTTGCCCTGGCCGGCCAAACGGTCGATCCACACCAGTTCCTGGGGCTGGAGCTGAACCCCCGCGCCGCCGCCATCGCCGAACTGGTGGTCTGGATCGGCTATCTGCAATGGCACTATCGCAACCATGAGAGCCATCCCGCCGAACCCATCCTGCGCGCCTTCAAGAACATCAATTTCGGCAAGCGGGAGGCTATGACGCCGTTCTGACCTGGGACGGTTATCCCCTGACAACGGTGGTGGAGCGAGACGGCCAGAGGATCGAGACCTATCCAAATCCCAGGCGGCCCGAGTGGCCGGAGGCGGAGTTCATCGTCGGGAACCCTCCGTTCATTGGCGGCAAGGACATCCGGTCACGGATGGCGCCCGGGTACGCTGAGGCCTTGTGGGCCGCCCATCGCGACATGAACGATAGCGCCGATTTCGTCATGTACTGGTGGGATCGAGCAGCGGACATCCTGGCCCGGAAGAAGACCTTGCTGAGACGGTTCGGTCTGGTCACCACCAACTCCATCAGTCAGGTCTTTCAACGCAAGGTGATGGAGCGGCACCTGAACGCCAAGGCACCGGTCTCATTGATCTTCGCCGTACCGGACCATCCCTGGACCAAGGCGACCCAGGACAGCGCCGCGGTGCGGATTAGTATGACCGTCGCCGCTGCGGGATCGCTGGAGGGCGTATTGCAGGAGGTGGTGACAGAGGCGGGGCTTGATACGGACGATCCGATTCTGACCTATCGGACAAAAATCGGGCGCATAAATTCAGACCTGTCGGTCGGCGTGGATGTCACGAAGGCTGTCACACTTGCCGCCAACGAAGGCATATGCTCACCGGGGGTGAAACTGCATGGGGCCGGATTTATTGTAACGCCTCAGCAGGCGGAATTGTTAGGCCTTGGTAAGCGCCCGGGTTTGGAAAACCATATCCGACCTTATCGGAATGGCCGTGATCTGACGGCCCGACCTCGCGGCGTCATGGTCATCGATTTGTTCGGGTTGCCGGCGCCTGATGTCAGAAGAGATTTTCCTGAGGTTTATCAGCATGTTGTTCAGCATGTGAAGCCGGAACGTGATGTGAATAATCGGGCAACATACCGCGAAAATTGGTGGATTTTCGGGGAGCCAAGATCAGAACTACGCCCCGCTCTGAAGACCATTACCCGCTATATAGTCACCGTCGAAACAGCCAAGCACCGTGTATTCCAGTTTCTCGGCGCGACGATATTGCCGGATAACAGATTAGTTGTGTTCGCGTCCCAAGACGCCAACATTCTTGCGATCATGTCGTCACGCTTCCAGAAAATTTGGGCCGATAAAGTCGGTGGTCTTCTGGAGGATCGACCGATCTACACAAAGTCGACATGCTTCGACCCATTTCCATTTCCCGAACCTGATCCTGCAAAAACTACATTACTCGCGACCCTGGGCGAAGAACTCGACGCCACGCGCAAGCTCGTCCTCTCCGAACACCCCGACCTCACCCTGACCGGCCTTTACAACCTGCTGGAAAAGGTCTGCGCTAAGGCCGAACTCACCCCTGCCGAAGAGGACGCCAAGCAACGCGGTCGCATACTGATCCTGAAGGAACTGCACGACCAGATCGACGCCTTGACCGCCCAGGCCTATGGTTGGCCGGTGGACCTGTCCGACGAGGAAATTCTCGAGCGCCTGGTGGCGCTGAACGCCGAGCGGGCGAAGGAAGAGGCGGCGGGCCATGTGCGCTGGCTGCGGCCCGACTATCAGATTCCGCGCTTCGCCAAGGGCACCGCCGCGAAGACCGGCGAGCTGGACCTTGGCCTGAATGTCACACCCATCGACGCGAGCAAGCCGAGCTTCCCCAAGAACAGTCTCGAACATTCTCTCGCCATCGAGGGCGCCATGCTGGCTCTTGGCCAACCGGCTACAGCAGCCGAGCTGGCGCGGGGCTTCAAGAACGGCGGCAAAAAGATCGAACAGCGCGTGGTTCAGGCCCTTAACGCCCTGGTCCGCTATGGCCGCATTATCGACCTGGGCGACGGCCGCTATGTCGCCCGCCGGGCGGCGTAGGCTTTGGACCTGGACCCCCTCTCGATCAGGGTGCCAGCCAGATGGCCGAACCACCCAGGGCGTCGGGTTTGGCGAGGTTCTGGTCCAGTTCGGACTGGGGACCGGTCTTCACCACATGCTGGAACAGCTGATACCCCCGGTGAGCTACCTCGGGGATCTTGCCGCCCGCCCGCCAATAGTGCTGGGTCGCCAGGTTGAAGAATAGATCGTCCGGCGACAACCAGACATTGAAGCCCACATAAACCCCGGGGACATAGCCCGCTGCCTTGACCTGTGCGAACCAGCTATTGGCATAGGCGCAGATGTCGCCGTGCGGGATGGTCTTGGGGATGTCTTCCAGGTCCAGCCAGACATTGACTCCTTCCGGCAAGCCCGCGGCCCGGGAATACGCAACGGCCTTGGCACCGTAGGCCTCACCCAGGGTCGCGTCGGGAATCCAGCCTGTGCCGGCCACATGCTGCACCGCCATCAGGGCCAGCCCGGCGTCCAGGATCAACCGGCCCTCGGTCTCTGACAGGTCGGCCAGGCCGCGTTGGGCATTGTTGGCCCGGCTCTTGTCCGTACGACTAATATAGCGGACGCAGAACCTATACCCCCTATCGAAATAGGCGCGCGCCGACGGGACAGTCAGGGGGACGGCGGTGTCAAACCCCATGGCTCCGGCCCATGCTGCGGAAACCTTGCCTGACAACATAATTGCCCCCTTGCGCAGACATCCAAATATGAGAACAAATATAGAACAAACTTTTCGCGCCACAAGACCCCCTTCCGTTCGGCGTGTGAAAAGCGCATAGGGAGACATGGCCAATTCTCCATCTCTGATGACTGCCTTGGGTCGCGGTTTTCGCGGTGCCTGCCCCCGCTGCGGTGAGGGCAAGATCTTTTGGAAATATCTCAAGGTCTCGCCAAACTGCCCCAAATGCGATCAGGACCTGGCCCAGTACCCAGCCGATGACGGTCCGGCCTATTTCACCATCCTGCTCACCGGCCATCTGGTGGTGGCCCCCCTGCTGTTCTTCCCCTTCATCTGGAAGACGCCGTCCATGATCATCGTGCCCGCCACCCTGATCCCGCTCACCGCCTTCACCCTGATCCTGCTGCCAAGGATCAAGGGGGCGTTTATTGGCGTCATGTACCGGATGGACGTAAAGGCGGCCGACGCTCATCTGCATTCCGCGGACTACGCGGACTGACCCTTCGCGCGGCGTCAAAGCCGGGTTAGGGTCGTCGTTCGGGCTTTCGGGGGTGCAGGGTGACAGCGACTAAAGCAGGCGGCGAGGTTTCCGGCGAGGCCCTGCGGCCCGGCCTGAGCCCTATGGCCAGGGTGCGGGCCATTCTCGGCGGGTCGGCGGGCAATCTGGTGGAGTGGTATGACTGGTTCGCCTATTCCTCCTTTGCCCTCTATTTCGCCAAACACTTCTTCCCCAAGGGCGACACCACTGCCCAACTCCTGCAGACTGCCGCGGTCTTCTGGGTGGGTTTTCTGGCCAGACCCTTGGGGGCTTGGCTGACCGGGCTCTATGCCGACCGGGCGGGGCGGCGGGCGGCGCTGACCCTGTCCGTCGCCATGATGTGCGCCGGGTCCTTCAGCATCGCCGTCATGCCGGACTATTCGGTCTGGGGGCCTGGGCACCCATTTGTCTGGTCCTAGCCCGTCTGGTTCAGGGCCTATCCCTGGGCGGAGAATATGGGGCCAGCGCCACCTATATGTCGGAAATGGCTGGCAAGACCCGCCGGGGCTTCTGGTCCAGCTTTCAGTTCATGACCCTGATCATGGGCCAGCTGACCGCCCTGGCCGTCTTGATCCTGTTGCAGCACATCTTGCCCAAGGCCGACCTGGAGGCCTGGGGCTGGCGGATCGCCTTCGCCATTGGCGGCCTGCTGGCGGTGGTAGTGTTCTATATCCGCGCGGGCCTGGAGGAGAGCCCTTCCTTCCTGGCCGCCAAGGCTTCAAGGGCGGAACGGTCCCGGGCCATGCTGCTCTTCACCAAATTCCCCAGGGAGACCTGGACCATTTTCGCCCTGACCTCGGCGGGATCCTTGGCCTTCTACGCCTACACCACCTATATGCAGAAATTCCTGGTCAATACCTCAGGCTTCACCAAGGATCAGGCCACCGCCATCAGCGCCGGGTCCCTGTTGGTTTATATGCTGGTTCAGCCGCTGTTTGGGGCCCTGTCCGACAGGATCGGTCGCAAGACCACCCTGATTTTTGCCTTCCTGATCGGAGCCATCATCACCTATCCCGTCATGTGGCAAATCGCGACCACCCGCGACCCCCTGACCGCCTCGTTCTGGTGGTGGCCCTGTTGGTGGTGCTGTCCGGCTATACGGCGGTGAATGCGGTGTTGAAGGCCGAGCTCTTCCCCGCCCATGTCCGCGCCCTGGGCGTGGCCCTGCCCTATGCCCTAGCTAATTCTGTATTCGGCGGCTCGGCGGAATATGTGGCCCTGAGGTTCAAGCAGGATCACAGGGAAAGCGGCTTCTATATTTATGTGGCGGCGGTCATGGCCATCGCCTTTCTCGTGACCCTGACCCTGAAGAACACGAACCGCCAAAGCCTGATCATCGAGGACTGATAGCGCCGGGTTGAGGACGGGCTCAATGCCGATAGCCGGTTCCCACTTATCGGATCATGCTCTAAAGGGACGGACTGTCGGCCAGGGGCTCGTCCTCGACGCCCTCGGGAACCACATTGGCCCAGGTCTTGGTCACAAAGCTGAGGACGATAAAGCCGACGCCGATGGCGACCCCTGCCATGCCCAACAGGTTGAACACCCGGACCGACGCCGCCAAGGCCGCTCCGGGGTCCAGAACCTGGCCACCAACCGTCTCTGTACCCGCGAGACCAGCTATGGCACCGCCCACATATTGAGCAACTGACGAGGCCAAGAACCAGACCGCCATCATGAAAGACACCACGGTGGGCATGGACAGCTTGGTAATCTGCGACAGCCCCACAGGCGAGATGAAAAGCTCACCGGTCGTGTGCAACATGTAGAGCAGAGCCAGCAGGATCAGCGGCATTTTGAAGGTGGCGTCATGCAGACCAGCGCCCCAGACCACCACCATAAAGCCCAGCCCTACCTGGATCAGGCCCAAGCCGAATTTCAGGGTCGGGTTCGGGTCCATGCCCCGGGTGCCCAGCCAGGTCCACAGGGCGGCAAAGAGCGGTGCAAATAACAGGATGAAACCCGCGTTGAAGCTTTGGGTCTGGGCCGCGCCCATGCCGGTGTCGATCCAGAAGCCACTGGGATTAAGTCCCGCCGCCGCCAGCTGTGCGTGGCTGCCATAGGGAATACCAAGAAACGTCCCGGCGCTTCGGGTGATGGAAAGATCAACATTGGTTGATGCAAACAGGTTCAGCGAGGTGCCCGCCTGCTCAAACAGGGTGAAGAAGACCACCGCCCCCAAGACGAGAACCACGGCCAGGAACATACGCTGTCTTTGCTGCCAAGTCTGACAAATACTAGCGATAATGATGATGATGAAGACAGCCGAGGCGAGAATCGAGGCGATAAGCGCATTGCCGACGAGCTTGTTGTTCGGCACCAACAACCAGACCAGACCGACTCCGGCCAGACCCAGAATATAGATCAGCCACTCCCGGTTCAGCGGGCCGATATAGGGGGCGGCCAGATGTTCGGGATCCGGCGGCTCGCCCTTGCCCTGAAGCATCGGGCGACCCAGCATAAAGGCGACCCAGCCCAGGGCCATGCCGATTCCGGCGGCACCGAAGCCCGCCCACCAGCCCACATACTGGCCGAGCAGACCGCAGACGATGGCGGCCCAGAAGGCCCCGAGATTGACGCCGTAGTAATAGAGGGTGAAACCGGCATCCCGGCGGGGGTCACCCTGGGGATAGAGTTGGCCGACAATGGCCGAAATGTTCGGCTTCAGGAAGCCGACGCCCATAATGATCAGGGACACCGCGAGGTAGAAGGCGTTGACCCCGGTCTTGTCCTGATGGGCGGTCATTTTGAAGCTGCCTTCCGGCAGAACGGCGGGCAAAGCTGAGCCCGCCGGAAGAGTCTTGATTTCCAGACCGCCGGTCTTGGCCGGGCCAAATTCGTAGGGCTTGCCATCGACGATCAGGCGGGCCTTGAGGTCCTCCATCCGGCCGCTCGACGTCACCTCATAGGCCTGCCCGGCATAGGTCAGGGTCTGGGTGGCGGGCTTGCCCTCATAGGCCATGGTCAGGTGACCGGCTACCAATAGCAGGGCACCGAAGGCCACAGCTTTGCGCATACCCAACCAGCGATCCGCCAGAATGCCCCCAGCAAGGGCAGCAGATAGACCAGCGATGTGTAGGAGCCATACTGCGAACTGGCCGTCTTCTGATCGAATAACAGGTGCTGGGTCAGATAAAACACCAACAGACCGCGCATACCGTAATAGGAGAACCGCTCCCACATTTCGGCGAAGAACAAGATCAACAGACCTCGGGGATGGGTCTTGCGCAGCTGATTATAGACCGGAATCCCCGTCGCCAGGGTGATAACGATCCCGATTAGAAAGACGAGGTTCATAAGGGCGCGTTCCGCAAGTAAGACTGGCGCGGGGACAGGCCATGCCCGCCGCAAGAAGCACCAGATGACCACGCCAGACGGCGACTAGCAAGGCAGTGCCCGCCACCGCGTCTAACCGGAGGGGTCAAATCCGCCAGTACCAGAGGTTCGGTCGATCATCAAACCGCCTTCAACCGGTCAATCTCAGCCCGAAAGCGAAACACCAGGATCTCAGCCTCCTCGGGAGGCAACCTATTGGCCATTTGCGGGAAAACTGTCTGCCACATGCGAACCTCCCGTTCGGCCTAAGGTGACCCTCTGAAACTCGTCCAGAAATAAGTAGAGTCCGCCCATTGAAGGGACGGACGGATGAAGCGATCAAGGTTCACGGAAGAGCAGATTATTGGGATCCTGCGCGAGCAGGGTAAGCCGGATCAGTGATCGATCCGGTGGATCGATCACTGAGCGAACGGTGTGTCGGTGCTGGACTTGTGCCGCAAGCACGGTCTGAGTTCGCCGACCTTCTA
>NMUI01000184.1 GCA_002221445.1 Phenylobacterium zucineum
GGCCTAGAGTGCGTTCCGATAGGTGGGAACCGGTTATCGGAACGCACTCTAACATCTTGAATTAGAGCCTTTTTTCCCTCTAAATGTTTCAGTCTAAAGGGAACAGGCTCTAGGACGGTGCCGTCTCAGAAGCCTGGGCCCGTTTGGCGGCCTTGAAGCCCGCACGGTCCTGCATTCTGGCCCAATAGTCGGCGATGGCCGCACTGAAACGATCTGACAAGGTCAGGGTCTCGGCCAGCAGCAGAGCATAGCTGACGGAAATATCGGCCCCCGTAAACCGACCGCCGCAATAATACCCACCGCCCTCAATGAGGCGAGCCTCCAAGCCTCGCAGCCGGGCCATAAACCACTTGGCATAGTCTTCGGCGACCTGGGGATTGCGTCGGGCCTCGGGCTCAAGCCTAGTGTAGCGCAGCACCAGGGTTTGGGGAAAGGTCAGGGTGGCCTCGCCAAAGTGTAGGCCGTTCAACCAGGCTCCATAGGCAGGATCACCGGGCTCCACCGACAGGGCAGAGGGTCCAGATCGGGTGGCCAGATATTGAATGATCGCTGCGGACTCGGTCATGCGGACTTCGCCGTCCACCAGGAGGGGGATGGTGCCCAACGGGTTTTCCTGAAGAAAGTCCGGGGCTCGGATTCGGGGCGGAAATGGTAGGAGTTTGAGATCATAGGCCATGCCCAATTCCTCGAGAGCCCAGAGCGGCCGGAAGGATCTGGCATCGGCACAGTGATAGAGAACCGGCCTAGTCCACATAGACGGCCGCACGCTTCTGCATGTTGGACATCACCGCTTCCACTTGGTTGGGCGAGCCGATCAGGGCGGTCTGTTCCCGGCTCTCCGCCATCAGAATGTCCGCCTGGCTGGCATCGGGGGCCAGGTCCAGCAGACGCTTGGCACCGCGGATGGCCTGGGGATTCTTTGCCGCAATTTCGGCCGCCAGCGCCAGGGCCTCAGCCCGAGGATCGGCACAGACCCGGGTGGCAAAACCCAGCCGGACGGCTTCCTCGCCGTTGAAAATCCGGCCCGTATAGGTCAGCTCCCGGGCCACATCGTCGCGGACCAAGCGTTTCATTAGAACAAGTCCGGCCATGTCCGGGACCAGGCCCCATTTAATCTCCAGGACCGCCATCTTCACATCAGGGGTTACCAGGCGGATGTCGGCCCCCAGGGCCAGCTGGAAACCACCGCCCAGGGCCACCCCGTGAATGGCGGCGATCACCGGAACGGTCTGTTCACGCCAGACCATGACCGCATGTTGCGCCCGGTTTGAACCTCCCGGGGTTCGCTTGGCGGTCACCAGGGAGTCACCGCTAGACCTTGCCTCGGCGGGTGGTGCCGCCATCCGCGCGAAATTGCCCATGTCCAGGCCAGCACAGAAGCCGCGTCCCTCGCCCGAGAGAACAATGGCCCGGACGCCCGACTCGGTCTTCAGCCGCTCGCCCATGTCGACCAAGGCCTGGAACATGGCATCATCTAGGGCGTTCATCTTGTCGGCCCGGACCAGGCGCACATCAGCGACACCCTGGGTCAGGGTCAGTTGAATGCGATCTTCCATCGGCATCTCCCTAAGGCTCTTCATATTGAACAATTGTGTGTCAGGGTGTCACGAAATGATCCTGAGGGCCACTATGACCCAGCGTCAGCCCGACCCTGGTCGGGCAAGACCGCGTGACCGGGACGGGTGCTTAGGCTCTCCAGGATGGGGGCTTCGTCATAGGGCGGCAAGCCCTGGTCGATGTCCTCCAGAGCCTTGCGGATTTCATCATGGCGTTCGGCGGTCAGCCGCCAACCCATGACGCAGAACCCACCCAGCATCACGAAGATGATCGGTCCGATGATATAGGCCAATTGCAGATTGTGTATGGCCGCCGGTGTATTCCGGACGCCCTCCCTGGCCACATAGCCGAGACGCTCTAGCAGGGGGAAGGTCAGGCCGATGGCGAAGGCTCCGGCGATTTTCGTCGCCAGGGTGTTGAGGGCGTAGATCAGGCTGAGCTGGTCCTTGCCCTGCTCCAGGCGCACCTGATCCCCCAGATCCGCCAGCATGGCGCGGATCATCAGATCAAAGCCAGACGCCATGAAGCCGCACCAGAACATGGGGGCGAGGCCGGCGGCCACATTGCCCTTGGGGATAATCATCAGGGTACACAGGCCCAGGGAATAGGCTGTGGTGGTTACCATCAGGGTCCGATGCTTACCCAGACGGCGAGACAGGCGCGCGCTCAGTGGTGCGCCGAACACCCCGGCCAGGATGTAGAGCAGCAACAGGCCTGAGGCGACGGCCGGGGTATAGCCCAGGCACTCGGTGAAATAGAACAGATAGAGGGCACTCATCCAGCCGGGGCCCAAGGTCAGGCCCATCTGCGCCAGGAACAGCCTCAGGAGATCGGGCTTTATCAGAAGGCTGAGATAGTCGCGAATATGGAAGGGCTCGCTGCTGACGGCGCGGTTCCGGGGCTCGGGTGTCGTGGCGATGGTCATCATGACTGCAAGAGGCGAGATGAGCAGTATGAACCAACCCATCTGTGGCACAGCGGCCGAGTCACGATAGCCCAGCGCCTTTGAAAAGATTGGAATGAGCAGGATGATAACTGCGCCGATGACCCCCACGGCAGCCACAATGCCAAAGATCCGACTGCGCTCATGATAACCGGGCGACAGGGTGGCCCCCCAGGCTGAATGTCCTAGGATCAGGATCGACGTGGCCAGATAATAGATCAGCAGCCAGACAATCAGATAACCCAGTCCGACCCCGTGAGGTGCCATAAACAGAGCATAGACCGAGGCCATCAGTATGGGCACACCGATGACCATCCAAGGGCGATAGCGTCCAAACCGGGTCTGGGTGCGATCCATGACCAACCCCAGGACCGGATCTACGGCGAGATCCAGCAGGCGAACGGTCGCCCAGGCCCCGCCAACGGCGGCCATGGAGACTCCGAGATGGCTCGCAAAATACGGAGGAAGATAGACGGCCACGGCGACCGCCAGGCATCCAAGGGGAAAATTCGCGGCCGTAAATGCGAGAATGGCGCTGAGTTTCAGCTGGGGTCCTTTCGTATCGTCTGGGGTCAAGGTGGATACTCCAGTCCCCTCGACGCCAGGGCGGTGCCAGGTCTGCGGGGAATAGCGATAAGGGCTCAACGATAACGGATCAGGGCTTCCTGGGTGGCGGAGGCGACCAGTCGGCCGTCCCGGGTAAAGATCGACCCGCGATTAAAGCCCCGTCCGCCCGATGCCGAGGGGCTGTCCTGGACGTAAAGGTGCCATTGCGAGACGTCGGAGGGGTGGTGGAACCAGAGGGCGTGGTCCAGGCTAGCGACCTGTAGGCGACCTGACTCCCATTCCACCCCGTGCGGGCGAAGAGAGGCGTCCAGGAGGGTCATGTCCGACCCATAGGCCAAGGCACATTGATGCGTGGCCACGGCATCCCCCAGAGGCTGTCTGGCTCGGAACCAGCACATGTCAATCGGCGGCAACTTGCCCTTGAAACCCGGCGGTGGCGGATCGCAGGGGCGAACCTCCACCGGCCAGATCCGGCGAGAGTCGGGGCTAGCCCTGCCCTGGCGCGAAGCTCTTCTTCGTTCAACAAGGTTTCGGGCTCCGGCGGTTGAGGCATTTGTAACTGATGCTCGAACCCGGTCTCCGGGGTCTGAAAGGAGGCCGCCAGATTAAAAATCTGCTTTCCATGCTGAATGGCGACCACCCGTCGGACGGCGAAGCTTCCCCCATCCCGGGCGCGATCAACTTGAAACAGGATCGGGATTTTCGGATCACCCGGTCGGATGAAATAGGAATGCAGGGAGTGGCAATGCCGCCCCTCAATGGTTCGATAGGCCGCCGCCAGGGCCTGAGCGACCACCTGTCCCCCATAGATTCGCCGGTGGCCATCCCCGGGGGTTTGCCCCCGGAACATGTCCAGATCCAGGGTCTCCAGATTAAGGATGTCCAACAGCTCGTTCGTCATGGTCAGAACTGCACCGGCGCGAGGTCTTTCAGGCGCGGAAGACCAAGGTCTTTTTCCGACAGAATGACGGCGTCGTCCCTGATCCCCCAATCAATACCGATGTCCTGATCATTCCAGATTATTCCGGCCTCACTCTGCGGCGCATAGTCCCCGTCCACCTTATAGGCCAGGACACAGTCCGGGCTGAGGGTCACATAGCCGTGGGCAAAACCACGCGGCACCAGGAGCTGTTCTCCGCCCTCTGCGGTCAGCCGGGCTCCAACCCATTTTCCGAACCCCGGCGATCCTGGTCGCAGGTCCACCGCCACATCCAGAACCGCGCCTGCCAGCACCCGAACCAGCTTGGCTTGGGGGTTTGGCGATGTCTGAAAATGAAGCCCGCGAAGGGTTCCGGCCTTAGCGTTGAAGGCCTGGTTGTCCTGTACGAAATCAAAGTTCAACCCGCGTGCCGCGAAGGTTTTTCGGCTCCAGGTCTCAGAGAACCAGCCTCGCGCATCGCCATGGCGTTTGGGCGTGATAAGCAGGACATCGGTAATGGCGAGCGGCGTAATCGTCGTCATGGGACCTCTGGATCAGAAAGCGATGCGACCGATGGCGCGAGACGCCGCGAAAAACAAGCCCGCGAAACCAAATCCTGCGATCTCAGTTCTGATTGTGGCCTATGAAAGCGGTGAATATCTCAGCCGATGCTTGGCGGCGATCCAGGCTCAGACCTTTTGCGACTTTGAAATCCTGTTGGTGGATAATGCCTCCACCGACGGCGCGCCCCAGGCGGCGGTCAAGGCCTTTCCGCAGGTGCGGTTCATTGAAGCCGGGGGCAATCTTGGGTTCGCGGCAGGGATGAATCTTGCGGCCTCTCGGGCAACCGGCGACTGGCTTGCCCTGATCAATCCCGATGCCTTCGCGGCCCCCGACTGGTTGGAAAAACTCCTGGCGGCGACCCGGACCCAGCCGGACATCAAGGCCTTCGGGTGTCGCCAGGCCATGGATGATGATTCAGGACGGCTGGATGGTTTGGGCGATGTCATGGCCCTGACAGGGTTTCCGTTCCGGGGGGGTTATGGTCGACCCGACCCGGGGCCTGTTGAAGCCGGTGAGATTTTTCCGCGTGCGGCGGGGCCATGCTGATTGACCGGGTCTTGTTTCAGGAACTTGGAGGGTTTGATGAGCGCCTGTTCTGCTATTGCGAGGATGTGGATCTGGGCTATCGGATGCGTTTGGCCGGGTTTGCCAGCGGGGTGGTTCCAGATGCCGTCGTTCGCCATGTAGGGTCGGCCTCCACGGGTGGGCCTCGGTCTGATTTTGCGGTGTTTCACGGTTCGCGAAACCGCATTTGGGTCTTCATCAAGAATACCCCGCCGCTCCTGTTCTGGCTGACCTTGCCCCTGCACGTCCTGACGACAGCTGTGCTTTTCGCCCGACATGCCATGCGCGGAGAGTTGGCCGCCCCTCTGCGGGGCTTGAGGGCGGCCTTGGCCGACCTTCCCATGATCCTGGCGGCGCGGCGAGAGACCCAGGCCCGGCGTAAGGCAACCTCCTGGGAGATCGCTGCGGCCATGACCTGGAATCCGTTAGACCTGCTGCTGCGCCGGGTGGTTATTCGCAGGCGTGTTCGGCACCTTGCCCCCGACATGGTTTCCCGTCGATAGGTTGCAGGTCAGGTTGAAAACGTCGGTCGTGGCGCTGTGGGCAGCCCAAATGGACAATCGTCAACGAAAGTTCACCATCTCTCTTATCGACTTTTTGGCACCGTTGAACCTAGATTTTCCTCATGGAAAACAGGCTTTCAATGTGGTTGAGAGACGTCCCCGGCCCCCGGGATCGGCATCAGGCCGGACCGCAGGAGCTGCTGGAAAGTTTTGATCAGTGGTTGTCGGAGCGGCTGTCCGATGCCCGGAGACGGGGCAAGAATCTGGCGTTTTCCGACGCCGAACTCCACCGCGAGGATAACGGTCGCTGGGATGGATGGGATTTTATCTACTTTGATCCCGAGGACCCGCCGGAACTGGATGAGCAGTGGACGGTCTATCGGCTATTTCCGTTATCCGACTGGGGTCAGCCCTGTGAGGGATGACCCGGGCCGGGCAGGACGTCGAGCAATTCAATCCTGAAGATCAAGGTGCTGCCCGGCGGAATTTCCCCCGCCCCGTTCTCTCCATAGGCGAGGTTAGACGGCACATAAAGTATCCACTCATCCCCCGGTCGCATAAGTTGTAAGGCCTCGATCCAGCCCGGGACCAGGGCATCCAGGGGCAGAGCAGATGGAATGCCGCGCTGATAGGAGGAGTCGAACACCTTGCCCGAAATCAGCTTGCCTTCGTAATTGACCTTTACCTCATCGCCGCGCCTGGGCTTCAGGCCGTCCGCCGGGCCGGATTTGATGATTTTGTACTGAAGTCCGGAGGCCAGGGTGATGACACCTGGGGCCTTGGCATTGGTGGTCAGGAAGGTTCGGCCTTCATCCATGGCCGCAGCGGCGATGGCGGTGCGATCCGGTGCGCAGGCTAGGAGCATTAAGGCCGCCGCGGCGGCGATCATCCAGCGGAAGGTCATCGGGCCAGGCTCTCCAAGGCGCGGGGTGGATAGCCCTTCTCGCGAAGGACCTCCATGATTTCCTGTGTATGCTGGGCATCGCGGGTTTCGATTAGGATGTCGAATTCCGCCCCCTTGGCGGGCACGTCCAGGGCAAGGCGATTGTGGGCCACCTCGACAATATTGGCTCCCATCTGGCCGATCACTGCTGAAACCGTGGCCAGGAGGCCGGGCCGATCATCGCCGATGATCCGCAGGGACACCAGCCGCTGCTCGCGCACCAGTTCCCGGGTCAGGACCGAGGCCAGCAGACGGGTGTCGATATTGCCGCCGGTGATGATCAGACCGACCTTCTTACCCCGAAACTTTTCCGGATAGGCCAGCAAGGCCGCCAGAGCCGCCGCGCCGGCCCCCTCCACCACCGTCTTTTCCACATTGCAGAACAGAGCCACTGCCCGCTCGAAATAAGGTTCTTCAATCAGCAGCATGTCGTCAATCAGCGGCCGAACAATGCTATAGCTCAGCTCGCCCACCTGTTTTACGGCAATCCCCTCAGCAATGGTAGCCCCGCCTCCGGCGCTCATGCCGACCCCACGCATTTTCGAGGTGAAGGAGGGGTACATGGCCGGTTCCACCCCAATAATCCTGACATTGGGATTGAGGGACTTGGCCGCCGTCGCGCAACCGGCAATCAGACCGCCGCCGCCAATCGGGATGGGCAGGATTTCCAGGTCCGGCTGGTCCTCAAACATTTCCAGGGCGACCGTACCCTGCCCGGCCATAACCTTCAGATCATTGAAGGGATGGACAAAGACCAGCTCCCGCTCATCGCACAGGCGCTTGGCGACGGCGGCGGCTTCGTCATAATTGTCTCCATCCAGGACCACTTCAGCCCCATGCGCGCGGGTCTGCTGCACTTTCACAAAGGGTGTTGATCTGGGCATGACAATGGTCACCGGCACCCCGAGGCGCGCGGCATGATAGGCTAGACCCTGACTGTGATTTCCGGCGGAGGCGGTGATCACTCCCGCCTTGGCCTCATTGTCGGACAGTTGGAGCAGGGTATTGAGCGCGCCGCGTTCCTTGTAGGCGGCGGTGAATTG
>NMUI01000448.1 GCA_002221445.1 Phenylobacterium zucineum
CCGAGCAGGTTTTCGTCGTTCAGAGCGCGAAGTCGGGTAGCAATGACCTGACGAGCCGAATAGGCGGCCACGCGACCAAAGCCCTCTGGGGTCACCTCAGACTCGGCCTCGAGCAGATTTCCATCTTCGTCTAGGTCCTTGCCCCAGATGGTGACGTGGCCGGTCTTCTGGTCTAGTGCCGCGCGAAAGCGCTCTGGCTCATCGCGCTTGGTCTGCACGCCAACGTGCTTGTGATAGGCCACGAGAACGGCGGCCTCGATGATTTGAACAAGTTCTGAAAATGGGATGGCGTCGTCGAGCTCAAGTTGTTTCAGTGCCCTCATATCGATGTCCATGTGGCGCCTCCCTGTTTAGTTAGTTTTCAGTTATTTGCTTAGTTCTGCAAGAGCCGATTCTACCTTGACGGCAACTCGCTCGCCCGTGGCACGGTTCCAGAGGTCGACCTGGCCGTTCTCGAGACCCTTGCCGACGATGACAATGCTTGGCACACCGATTAGCTCGGCATCGCCAAACTTCACGCCGGGGCTGACCTTGACGCGGTCGTCGAGGATGACGGTCTTGCCGGTCGCCTCAACCTCGAGCGCTAGCTTCTCGGCTGCCTCGTAAACCGCTTCATCCTTGCCGGCGGCAACGATGTAGACGTCTGCGGGCGAAACCGCGGCCGGCCAGATTAGGCCCTTATCGTCGTGGTTCGCCTCGGCCAAAACCGCGACCAAACGGGTCACGCCGATGCCGTAGGAGCCCATGGTGACGGTGACGAGCTTGCCGTTTTCGTCGAGCACCTTAAGGTCAAGCGCTTCGGCGTACTTGCGGCCGAGTTGGAACACGTGCCCGATCTCGATTCCGCGAGCCAGCTCGAGCGGACCAGAGCCGTCGGGAGCCTGATCGCCGGCGCGAACCTCAGCGATGTCGGCAACTCCGTCGGCCTCAAAGTCGCGACCCTTGACCAGGTCGAAGACGTGCTTCTCTGAGACGTTTGCGCCTGTGATCCAGGCGGTGCCATCGACAACGCGAGGGTCGAGCAGGTAGCGAATCTTGCTGGTGCCATCTAGACCGAGCACCTTGTGGGTGCCCTTGACCGGGCCGATGTAGCC
>NMUI01000185.1 GCA_002221445.1 Phenylobacterium zucineum
ATCGGATCGAAACGCACTCTAACCTTTTGAGTCAGAGCCCCTTGCCCTCGAACGGGGCTTCGATCTGACCTTCCCATTTGGCCACCACCGCGCTCGCCACGGAATTGCCCACCACATTGGTCGCCGAGCGGCCCATATCCAGCAATTGGTCCGCCGCCAGAATGATGCCGATGCCCGCTTCCGGCAGTTTGAAATAGGCCAGGGTGGCGGCAATCACCACGATGGAGGCCTTGGGGACCCCCGCCATCCCCTTGGAGGTGATCATCAGCAGGCCCAGCATGGTGATCTGCTGGGCTAGGGTCAGATGCACCCCGTAAATCTGGGCGATAAACAGGGTGGCGAAGGTGCAATACATCATCGACCCGTCCAGATTGAACGAGTAGCCCAGGGGTAGAACAAAGCTGGCAACCTTCTTGGAAACGCCGAATTTCTGAAGGGCTTCGAGGGTTCCGGGATAGGCTGCCTCCGAGGAGGCCGTTGAAAAGGCCAGCAGGATGGGCTGACGGATCAGACCGATCAGCTTCAACGCCCGTGGGCCGATAACCAGAATAAGCGCCGCCGCCAACAAGATCCACAGCAGGCCAAGGGACAGATAGAACCCGCCGATAAATTTCAGATAGGCCCTGAGTATGTCTGTCCCCTTGGTGGCGATTACCGAAGCCAGGGCGGCGAAAATCGCCAGGGGTGAAACCGACATTACATAGCTGGTCACCTTGAGCATGACGGATGACACCTGCTCAACAAGATTCAAAATCGCCGGGGCCCGATCCTCAGTCGCCGCAATGGCAGTGCCGACGAAGACCGAAAAGATCACAATGGGCAGGATCTCATTGTTCGCCATGGACTTAATGATCGATTCCGGCACCAGGTGGGTGGTGATGAAGTCCTTGAAGGTCAGCTGTGCGCCCCCTGCCAGGGCCCCGGCTGTGGCAGTCGGATCCGGCGCAACACCCGCCCCAGGCTGAAGCCATTGGACCATGATCAGACCAATGGTCAGGGATAGGATCGAGGCCGAAATAAACCAGACCATGGTCTTGATCCCGACCCGACCTACGGCAGCGGCATCCTCCATGTGGGCAATCCCCGCGACCAGGGTCGCAAAGACCAGGGGTGCAATGATCATCTTGATCATGCGCAGGAAGACGGTGGTGATGATCCCAAGCCCGTCTGCCCAGGCCTTTGCCTGATCGGCCGGCAGCAAGGTGTGCAAAGCCAGACCCACCACAACACCCAGCACCATGGCGACGATAACAAAAGACGTGAAAAGACGATTCATAGAGGGCCCCAAGCCTTGAACGGGATTATTTGTCGCCGGGATCGGTCGGCGCGTCCATAGCCTGCTGTCCGTGCGAGGGTCACCCTCTTCGTGTATTTCTCGTTCAATCGGGCATAGGGTTGATTGAAAAATGCTCTAAATTCAAAGTATTCTGCACATACTCATATTCATTTGGAGCCGATTATGCTCTGAAGTCAGGGCGCTAATAGGAGATAATCATGGACCCTTCCCGCCTGCACCGCCGGCAATTGATCGGGGCCGCCGTCCTTGGTTCTGCCATTGCCGGCTCCGCAGGGGCTGCCCTTGCCCAGACCGCAGTTACCACTGCCTCTGGCCTGCCCATGTTTTCACCTCAACCCAAACCCCTGCCTTTCGATCCGAAGTCCATTCCCGGCTTGTCGGAAAGGCTGCTGACCAGCCACCACGACAACAATTATGTGGGCGCTGTGAAACGCCTGGGTATCATTGAGGCACAACTGGCGGGGCTCGATATGGCGACCGCCCCCGGCTTCCTGCTCAACGGCCTGAAGCGCGAAGAGCTGATCGCCTGGAATTCGATGATCCTGCATGAGCTCTATTTCGGCGGACTCGGTCCGGCCAACCGGCCCGGTCTGGCCCTGAGTCGTGCCATTGAGCGGGATTTCGGCAGTGAGGCGAAATGGCGGGCCGAGTTCTCGGCCATGGGCCGGGCGCTGGGCGGCGGGTCAGGCTGGGTCCTCTTGACCTATAGCCATCGGGACAACCGGCTGATGAACCAATGGGCCATGGACCATACCATGACCCTAGCCGGGTCGACGCCCATCCTGGCCATGGATATGTATGAACACGCCTATGCCATGGACTATGGCGCTAAGGCGGCGGCCTATGTGGAGGCGCTCATGGCCAGTTTTAACTGGACCCAAGCGGACGCCATTTTCGCAAAGGCAGCCGCCTGAGCCATAAAGTTCCAGGCGAAGCATAAGCCGTGTCTCGAATTGCGCGGTGAAGTGCGCTATAAGCCGTCATGACAGATGAAATTGAAAAACAAGCGCTCCAGATCTGGGGCCGACTCCATGACGAATACCGCGCTTCTGTTGAGGCGCTTCGATCAGCCCTGAAGACCTTTCTTTCCGGCGGTCCCGCCCCTGATCCGGCCCTTCGCGCTGGTGGGGCCTTTACCTATCCTGAGCTTCGCCTGCACTGGGCCCCGGGCAACTCTATCCCCGCCTGTCCCGGGCCTTTGCCCGTCTGGCTGCGCCGGGAAGCTATGCGGTTACGGTTACCCGACCCGATCACTTTAAGGACTATCTGATCGAGCAAATCAGCCTGATTCTCTCTGATTTTGAGGTCGAGATCAAAGTCGCCCGATCAACCCAGGAAATTCCCTTTCCCTATGTGCTGGACGGCGCGGTCGATCTGGCCATGGCCGATATTGGTTCGGCCGACATCGCCCGGCACTTCCCGACCACCGAGCTGGCCTTCATTGGTGATGAGGTGGCCGACGGTTTCAATGCGCCGACCCTGGAGCAGGCCAGGCCTTTGGCTCTGTTCGATGGCCTGCGCACCGATTTTTCTCTGGCCCGCCTAACCCACTATACTGGGGCCTCGGCAGAACATGTTCAGCAATTCATCCTGTTCACCAACTATCACCGTTATGTGGACGAATCGTCCATTGGGTGCCTGTGAGCGGCTCAAGGCCCCGAACAGTCCCTATACCGCCCTCTCAGCCGCCGGGCGGGTGGTGGTCACCAAAGAGACCCCAAACCCGGAACAGGTGATCGCCGACGGAACCTGGCGCAAGCATCAAATGCCTGCCTATCATCTGATGGCAGAGGGGCGGTTGGGGGTCACCCTGGTGAATATCGGAGTCGGTCCCTCTAATGCCAAGACCATCACCGACCATCTGGCCGTCCTGCGGCCTCAGGCCTGGTTGATGATCGGCCACTGCGGCGGCCTGCGCGGGTCTCAGACCATAGGCGACTATGTCCTGGCCCATGCTTATCTGCGGGATGACCATGTTCTGGACGGGGTCCTGCCGCCGGAAATCCCGATTCCGCCTATCGCCGAAATTCAGGTGGCCATGGGCCGGGCGGCGGAAATCATCACTGGGGAGTCCGGCGACCTCCTGAAGCGTCGTCTGCGTACCGGCACCGTGGTTACCACCGATGACCGGAACTGGGAGCTGCGCTACTCCTCAAGCGCCCTGCGATTCAACCAGTCCCGGGCGGTGGCGATTGACATGGAGAGTGCCACCATTGCCGCTCAGGGCTACCGGTTCCGCGTGCCCTACGGTACCTTGCTGTGCGTTTCCGACAAGCCCCTGCACGGTGAAATCAAATTGCCGGGTCAGGCCAATGCCTTCTATGAACGGGCCATCGGCCAGCACTTACAGATCGGTCTGGCGACCATGGATTTGCTGCGCAAGGAGGGGAATAAACTGCATTCCCGCAAGCTGCGCAGCTTTGATGAGCCGCCCTTCCGCTAGACTCCCATGGTACCTGCCCTCGAAACCATCGAAAATTTCCGCGACTTCGGCGGCTATGACACGGCCTGCGGTCGGGGATTGAAGCGTGGTCTGCTTTACCGGTCGGCCAACCATGCCTACGCCTCGGAGGATGACATCGAGGTGCTGGGCACCCTGGGGGTCAAGGCCATAGTCGATTTGCGCCGTCCTATGGAGCGTCAGCGCGAACCCTCAAAGCGGTGGACGGGCTTCGACGCTCATGTGGTGGAAAATGATCATGAGCCGGAGGGCAGCGACTGGGCCCATCTGATGGCTGCAAGCCACCAGGTAGATGCAGACTGGTTTCGCGAAGATTCCCTGAGCTTTTATCGGGCAACACCCTATGACCCGCGCTATGTGGACCTGTTCTCACTTTATTTTCAGGTTCTGGCGGAGTCCTCGGGCGCGATCCTGGTTCATTGTTCGGCGGGCAAGGATCGCACGGGCATGATCTGCGCCCTGACACACCATCTGGTGGGGGTCCACCCTGATGACATCCGCGCCGACTTCCTGGCCACCAATCATGAAGGTCGTATGCAAAAGCGGATCGACTTTCTGGGCCCCTGGATCCGCAATACGGCGGGCAAGGTGGTCAGCCAGGCGGCGCTTCGGGTCGCCGTCAGCGTTCATGAGTCTTATCTGGATGCGGCATTTGACCAGATCACCCAGACCTCAGGCTCGTTCGACACCTATCTGACGGATGTACTGGGGGTAAATTCCAACCGCCGCGCCCAGATTGAGGCCCGCATTCTGCGCTGATCCTCCAACCGGGCACTTGTCTTTCCATCCCGGCAAAGGGAGAAGAGACCTCATTTTCTAAGATCCAATTTTCCTTAGGACCGATCATGCAAAGTTTCCAGCCGCCGCGCCGTATCCTGATGGGCCCCGGCCCTTCGGACGTCAGCCCCCGGGTGCTGGCCGCCCTGGCGCGACCGACCATCGGTCACCTGGACCCGCAATTTCAGGCCCTGATGGAAGAGATCAAGACCGCCTTGGCCCGGCTGTTCAATGCGCCAGATCATGCCTGTGTGCCCCTGCCAGCGCCAGGGACGGCGGGTATGGAGGCAGCCATCATGAATCTGCTGGAGCCGGGTGACCGGGCCGTCATCGCCATTAACGGTGCCTTTGGCGGTCGTATGGCCGACATGGCTGACCGGGCGGGTGCTGAGGTGATCAAGGTCGAGTTCGCCTGGGGCTTGCCTGTGGATCCGGTAAGGGTGGAAGAAACCCTGCAACAGGTGGGGCCGGTTAAGGTCCTGGCTTTTGTCCACGCTGAAACCTCGACCGGGGTGCGGTCCGATGCTGCCAGCCTCTGTGCGCTTGCCCGGCAGTATGGGGCCTTGTCTATTGTTGATTGTGTGACGTCCCTGGGCGGCGTTCCGGTGGATGTGGCGGCTTGGGATGCCGACGCTGTCTATTCCGGCACGCAAAAGTGCCTTTCCGCGCCGCCCGGTTTGTCCCCCATCGCCCTGTCCAAGCGCGCCCAGGCGGCCATCACCGCCCGCAAGACCAAGGTGCGGAACTGGCTCTGCGACTTCAACCTGCTGATGAGCTATTGGGGCGGCGAGGGCGGGCGCACCTATCACCATACGGCCCCGATTAATGCGCTGTATGGCCTGCACGAGGCCCTGGTGGCGATTTTCGAAGAGGGTCAGCAAGCGGTTCAGGTTCGCCATGCCCGCACCCATGAGGCCCTGGCCGCCGGTCTCGAGGCCGCCGGTCTGCAGTTCCTGGTAGAGCCGCAATATCGCCTGCCCCAACTTAACACCATTCTGGTGCCCGAGGGGGTCGATGAGGCGGCGGTCCGCACCTATGTCCTCGACAAATGGGATCTGGAATTGGGCGCAGGCCTGGGACCGCTCAAGGGCAAGGTCTGGCGGATTGGGCTTATGGGGGCCTCAGCAACCCTCTGGCACGTGCGTCTTTGCCTGACGGCGCTCTGTGAAGCCCTTGAGGCCCAGGGCTGCAAGGTTGATGGCAAGGCGGCTCTTGCAGCCATGACCACAGGTCTCACCTGAAGCCTGACAAGGTCCAGGTTGCCGCCTGACGGCGACTGCGCGATAGTCCATCAACATCCATCTGACCCCGGAGCTGACCCATGGCCGCCGATGATCTGAGTGCCCTCTCCCGTCGCGATTTCGCAGCCCTCAGCGGCGCGACCACGGTGGTGGCTATGGCCGGAGAAGCGAAGGCCGCCGAGCCGGTTGAAACCGATGTGATAATCAAGACCGCAGATGGTCAATGTGACGCCGCCCTTTTTCACCCGGCAGGTAAGGGCAAATGGCCCGCCGTCCTGATCTGGCCTGACGCCCTGGCTTGCGCCCGGCCTTCCGCGACATGGGCCGACGTTTGGCAGCAGAGGGTTATGTGGTCTTGGTACCTAATCCTTTTACCGGTCGCGCCCGGCACCGGTTTTCACCGGACCCTTCGACTTCGGCAATCCCGATGATCGCGCCAGACTGGTCATTATCCGGGCTCCTTTGACGCCAGACGCAGTCGTCCGGGATGCTGAAACCCTGGTCGCCTATCTTGATGCGCAAAAAGTTACCGACAAAAAGGCCAAGGTCGGCGTCCAAGGCTATTGTATGGGGGGGCCTATGACCCTGCAGACGGCCGCCGCCCTGCCGGCACGAATCGGGGCGGGGGGTCGTTCCACGGTGGCGGACTGGTGACGGATAAGCCCGACAGTCCCCACCTCCTGATCCCCAGGATCAAGGCCCAATTCTATTTCGGCGTTGCTTCAAACGACGATAAGGCACAACCCGCCGCCAAGGATGTACTCAAGGCCGCCTTTGACGCGGTTAAGGGTGTGGCTAAGATCGAGGTTTATGCCGATGCCCTGCACGGCTGGTGCGTGCCGGGATCGGCCATCTATAATCAAGTCGCCGCCGAAAAGGCCTGGGGTGAACTGCTGGCCCTCTACAAGCGCGCCTTGGTCTGACTAGAGTGCGTTCCGATAAGT
>NMUI01000186.1 GCA_002221445.1 Phenylobacterium zucineum
CAATCCCGCCAAAATCTCTACAACCGCCGGCGCAATGAACCGTATCTGTCTCGTAGGATCGGGCAGGTTTGCCGGGTCGGTATAAGCCTCGTCTTCGAGGATGTCGGTTCTCATCTCACGCTCCTAGCTCTGTTGATCGGGGATTCGGATTCCCGACGCTAGGGGCGAAAGTGTTGTTTGAGACCGCGCAAAGTCATATTGTGGATAACTCGGCTAAGCGGGGTAGGGGCAACCAGACTATTCGAATGCCTGGCAGAAAAACATCGGTTTCGTCGGTTCGACTGCACGGATTCGCGCCGGTAGAACTCTCACTAACCCAGGTTTGCGATGGAGCAGTCATCGCCTGGGACACCAAACGTTTTGCCCTGGCGGTCATCAACATGTCGGCGATTGCCGGAGCCAATGGCGTAATAGGCGCTCGAGACTCAGCCCTTGACATTGCCGACTGGCTCGCGTTCGGGGTTGGGCATGAGGTAACACTCTTAGCCGGAGGCACGCTGCAGCGACGCAGACTGGCGGCCCTGATTTGGCCCTGGCTGAGCTTCGAATCGGTGGATGAGCCCGGCGGCCGGGGCTCAGCATTTGAGATTACCTGGTCGTCCATCCAGGCAGTGTGGATAACCGCCGACGGCTTAACTGAATGTCTGGCAGGCTGACCGGATGAAGATTCGGTGGCGGCTGATTGCTCGTAGACTTGCCAGCCCGAGAACGCTGCTCGCGGTCGGGTTAGTGCTCATCGGCCTGGTTGCTGTGCCATGGGCAATCGGCCAGGCCTCCGCTCCGACCGAGGGCTACCTGGTCACCGTGCATCAACTAAATCCCGCAACGCCGATCACGGAGAGTGACTTCGCGAACATCGGTTTGAATGGAGGTGCGAGTGTGCACTACCTGCGGGTCAAGTCACTCGACCGCCTGATCGAGAGCGGCCGCGTTTACCCTAGGCGGGTGATTCGTTCAGGCGAGTTCGTTGACGCCGGCGACCTAATCACATCGAGGCAACTCACATCGACACAGGTTTCGGTGCAGCTCAGCCTTACGCCGTCGAAGTCACTTTCGCCCGGCGATGAGGCTGACCTTTGGGCAACGGCACCAGCAGAAGGGGCAGAGCCTGTGCAGATTTCCCTTGGTGCTCAGGTCGTCGAGATTTCGGCTCAGTCGGGGTCGTTTGGAGGAGCAGCCAAGGCCGAAGCCGAACTGTTGGTCGGCCAACCCGACCTACCCGGCATTTTGGCGGCGCTCGCCGATGGCTCTCAACTGGCGCTAGTTCCCACCACGAGCTTGTCGATCGCCAGCAGCGGATGACCGGTCGGCTTCCGGCAGTGTGCGCGGTATTTGGCACGCCGGGCAGCGGTCGCAGTTCGGTGGCGGCCAATCTGGCGGTGCTCGCCGCCAAAAGGCGCCAGCGTGTCTTGCTAATCGACCTCGACCTCGAGAATCCCAGCCAGCGGCTCGATTTTGGCCTGCCAGCCGCCACTGCCGGAGTTTCGGCCGCACTTAGGCTTCTGGGGCAGGGGCGTCTCGAGCCAGAGAGATTCAGCAAGATCGCGCCGCCAATAACCGGCACTCGAGAGCGTTTGCGCATCCTGACCGGTGTCATGCACCCCGATGAACTGGTTCGAGTGAATGCTCAAGCGATTCATGGTCTTCTCGAGTTTGCGGCGAACA
>NMUI01000187.1 GCA_002221445.1 Phenylobacterium zucineum
GAGCTCATCGGCGATGACTACACCCTTCAGCCGGATACTCTGGGACTGGTCACGGCGGCCGATCGACTGCTTCGCGAGGGCTTCAAGGTCCTCCCCTACTGTACCGAGGATTTGGTGGTCTGCCGCCGCCTGATTGATGTCGGCTGTGAGGCGATCATGCCCTGGGCGGCCCCGATTGGGACCGGGAAGGGGCCAACCAACCCCTACGCCTTGAAACTGCTTCGGGAGCGGGTTCAGGTGCCGATTCTGGTAGATGCCGGCATCGGCGTTCCTTCCCATGCGTGTCAGGTGATGGAGTGGGGCTGTGATGGCGTTCTCTTAAACACGGCGGTGGCGCAAGCGCGGGATCCTGTGGCGTTGGCCGGTGCATTTAGCGCGGCTATCCGGGCCGGTCGAGCAGCCTACTTGGGTGGTGCCATGGCCGAGCGGGAGTCGGCCGAAGCCAGTACGCCGGTGGTAGGAACGCCCTTCTGGCATCTCGAAGAGGGTTGATACGACATGAGCCATGGGATCCCCAAGGCGCGTTTCGCTCTGAGCGAGTTTGCGGATCTCGATCTGGATGCGCATCTTGAAACCTCCTCGCTGGACCCCTGGCCCTCATTAAGCCGGCTGCTGGACAGGGCGTTTCATCAGGTTCCAGCCTACCGCCATTACCTTGAGGGATTCGGTCATACCGCGGGTGTCCCTGAAAGCCTGGAGGCCTTCGGGCAGCTGCCACTGATGACCAAGAAGGACTACATCCAGGCCTATGCTCTGGACGCTCGGGTAGAGGGCGGCGACCTCTCTGCGCTGGATCGATTGGCGGTTTCTTCAGGATCGACGGGGACACCAACCTTTTGGCCCCGCGCCGAAGCGCACGAATTTCCGATTGCCGTTCGGTTTGAGCAGGTCTTCAGAGACAGTTTCAGGGCGCATGAGAAAAAAACCTTGGCGGTGGTGTGTTTTGCCTTGGGGAATTGGGTTGGCGGCTTCTTTACGGCCTCCTGTTGCTGGCATCTGGCCCGAAAGGGCTATCCCCTGACCGTTGCGACGCCCGGCAACAATCTGGCGGAAATCCTTCGCGTCATCAACGCCCTGGGGTCCTCATACGACCAGGTGGTCTTGTTGGGGTATCCGCCCTTTGTCCGGGATGTCGTGGATCAGGGCCGTGCTCAGGGCATCGATTGGGGACGGCTTCGGACGCGGATGGTCTTTGCCGGCGAGGTGTTCAGCGAGGAGTGGCGACGAGACATTGTCCGAAGGGCGGGGGGAAGCGCACCGCATTTGGAAACCGCTTCCCTGTATGGAACCGCAGATGGCGGCGTCTTGGGGAACGAGACCCCTTACAGCAATCTCATCCGAGCTACATTGGCACAAAAACCAGAAGCGGCCCGCGCTCTTTTTGGTGAGTCGCGACTGCCGACTCTGGTGCAGTA
>NMUI01000188.1 GCA_002221445.1 Phenylobacterium zucineum
TTGGAGAGAACCTCACTAGAACACGAAGAACGAATAGCTGAGCTAAATGAGGGGCTGGAAGAAGCAGGGGAACCCAACTTCGCAGAGGTAGACGAGAGAATCCGCACGGTGGTACACGAACCAGTGTGCAATATTAGGAGGTTAGATGAGAGGCTAGCCAAATTGGAAAGGACCGCCTCGTCGGATGCGAGGTCGCGCAGCGATTACATCGCCAGGACGGAACTTCTTGAGGTCAAGCTGGAGAATCTCGAGAACGAGTTGGTTACCCAACATAGGGCGCGCCGGGACGTGGAGGCGGACATGTACGCGGCCGGAACACGTGCGGCTCGCTTGGAAGAATCGGTCAGGGACTTGGGAGCGACCGTAGAGAGGCAGGAACGCAGCACGGCGGCGAGGTTTCTGGATTCCCGCGCAGAGGTCATCAGCTGGTTCCAGGATGTCACGATGGGGACAAGAACAATGCAGGACTTTAGCCTGTTGGATGGAGAGAAAACGAACGGCAAGAAGAAGTCCAAGCCGAAACCGAAACACAAGAGCAAGGGGAGCTCCCGTCGGACAAAGCACAGGTCTAGACATGACGACGATCCTGACAGTAGCGACAGCAGCAGTAGTTCCTCGAATTCCTCCGAAGCAGACGAGCCGGAGAGGTCACGGAAATCCCGCAGGCGGGATACCGACAGCGACGACGACTCCGACAGTGAGGGCGCAGGGCGTAGGAGCAGGAAGCGCGACTCCAGGAGAGAGAGTAAATTGCTGGACCCGAAACACTTCGGCTCTCGACACAACAGGGCTTCTATCCTAGGAGGCGACGATGATTCCGGGAGCAAGACTACCGGCACTACTCAGAGAGGCAATACCCTCCAAACGCAGGACTCTATTATCTTCGTCCAGCCAACCCCGGTCGTGCAGACCCTTCAACTAACCGAGGTCACGGTGGGCAAGGTCATGCATTTCTGCAAGACTTTTAACAACGAGTCGTCAAGGTTCAGAGGGGGGCTAAACGCCTCTAACTACATCGACGACAGGTTACTATGCCAGATGCGTCAGGTAGCCCTCAAGCACGACCTTCCGGGCCAGGACGGGATTCTCAGCAACGGCCGGCAGAAGATCACCAACAAGGAGATCTTCGCCATCCTCGCGATGATGTGTGCCCCGACTAGTAAGGAAGAGATGCAACGCCAGCTAGCAAAAAGCGTGTGGCCTAACAAGAATGAGTTCAAGACAGTCGAGCAGATCATGAAGAGCATCCGAGAGTACCGCACCGAGATGCTCATCTACGTAGACAGATTCGAGGACAAGCTCAA
>NMUI01000449.1 GCA_002221445.1 Phenylobacterium zucineum
ATGACTTCGGACAATAAAGTCGCTCCGCCGCGCCGGGGCGAGATGAAGCGCTCCATGGAAGCATTGATCCATCACTTCAAGCTCTATACCGAAGGCTTCCGCACCCCGGAGGGTGAGGTGTATGCGGCCGTTGAGGCCCCCAAGGGCGAATTTGGGGTCTATCTGGTCAGCAACGGCACCAATAAGCCCTATCGCTGCAAGATCCGTGCGCCAGGTTTTGCGCACTTGTCGGCCATGGACTGGATGAACCGCGGCCACATGCTGGCGGATGTGTCGGCTGTCTTGGGGTCCCTGGACATCGTGTTCGGCGAGGTGGATCGATGAGCGCGCCCGCCTGCATTTCCCCCTTCGACGTCGTTGACCGCCAGTTCGATGCCTATAACAGCCGGGATCTGGAAGCCTTCTGTTCCTATTATGCTGACTATGCCGTGCTTGCTGATTTCAACGGTGCGGTGACGGCTCAGGGCATTGAAGCCATCCGCGCCCGCCACGCCAAGCTGTTCGCTGACTTTCCGCAGAACAAGGCTGACTTGCTCAACCGCGTCGTGGTCGGTGTCAGGGTTATTGATCATGAGCGGGTTTTACGTGCCCCCGGTGGCGATTCCTTTGAAGTTGCCGCCATCTACACCGTTTCGGACGCGAAGATCGTCCGCGTCGATTTTGTGAAGTGAGGCCCGTCCCGTGAGCGTTCGTCGCCTAGCTGCAAATCAACCCGAGAGCTTTGCCTTCACCCCGGCGACCTTGAAAGAGGTCAAGGTTTGGATGGCGAAATATCCGGCGGGCCGCCAGCAATCGGCGGTCATTCCTGTGTTGTGGTTAGTCCAGAAACAGGAAGGCTGGGTCTCTGAACCCGCCCTGCGGGTGGTGGCGGAAACGCTGGGTATGCCGGTCATCCGGGTTTACGAGGTCGCCACCTTTTACACCATGTTCATGCTGGAGCCCGTGGGCACCCAGGCCCTGGTGCAGGTCTGCGGCACCACCCCATGCCAGCTTCGTGGGGCCGAGGATCTGATTTCGGTCTGTCAGCGAAAGTTCGGCAATCGCGACCATTTGAGCCAAGACGGCAAGTTCTATTGGCAGGAGGTCGAGTGTATGGGGGCCTGCTCCAATGCCCCCATGGCCGCCATTAATGACTATTATTACGAAGACCTCACGGCAGAGAGCTTCGAGGCGATTATCGACGACTTCGCGGCAGGTAAGACGCCAGAGCCGGGATCTTACATCAAGCGCCAGGGCTCGGCCCCTGAGGGCGGGCCGTTGGTTCTGATCGATCCGTCGCTTTACGACGGCTCTCGTGCCAAGCCGATCAAGGCCCTACCCAATGCGGAACCGAAGGCTCGTAAAACCAAGGCTCCGGTGCCATGATGGATGTGGCAAGTACACGGGGCCGGTTGGTCGCGCTGATTGGCGGGGATGTCCTGGCCACCGTAATCGCGGGTGGCGCGGCCTATGCGGCGTCGACCTTGCATCAAAACGCCTACTGGGGGCTGTTCGGTTTGGTCGTGGCCGCCGGGTTTGTCGCCCAATTCTGGTTCATCGCCGGCTTCGGCCGCGCGAAGCAGGGAGTCTAGGGGATCGTGGTCGGCATACTGGAAGACAAAGACCGCATCTTCACCAACCTCTATGGTCTGCAGGACTGGGGTCTGGAGGGCGCGAAGGTTCGTGGGTGCTGGAATGCGACACGCGAGATGCTGGTACAAACTCCGGAATGGATCTGCGACCAGATCAAGGACTCCGGTCTGCGCGGTCGCGGCGGCGGCGGCTTTCCCACGGGCCTGAAGTGGACCTTCATGCCCAAGCAGGAGAGCGAGCGCCCGCACTATCTGGTGGTCAATGCCGATGAATCCGAGCCGGGGGCCTGTAAGGACCGCGAGATCATCCGCAATGACCCGCATTTACTGATCGAAGGCTGCCTAATCGCCAGCTATGCCATCCGCGCCCACACGGCCTATATTTATATTCGCGGCGAATATGTCCATGAGCGGGAGCGCCTGGAAGCCGCCATCAAGCAGGCCTATGACGCCAAGCTGATCGGCAAGGGTAATGTCCACGGTTGGGACTTTGACCTCTTTGTTCACCACGGGGGCGGGGCCTATATCTGCGGCGACGAAACCGCCCTGATGGAAAGCCTGGAAGGCAAGAAG
>NMUI01000189.1 GCA_002221445.1 Phenylobacterium zucineum
TTCCACGACGACCAGCACGGCACGGCGATCATTTCGGCTGCGGGCCTGATCAATGCCTGCGCCATAACCGGCCGCCAGCTCTCTGACGTGAAGCTGGTCCTTTGCGGCGCGGGCGCGGCGGGCATCGCCTCCCTAGAACTCATGAAGGCCATGGGCGTGCGGTCAGATAACTGCATTGCCGTAGACAATACCGGCGTGATCTATCGCGGTCGCTCAGAGGGTATGAACCAGTGGAAATCGGCCCACGCGGTGGATACTGATGCACGCACCCTGGCCGATGCCCTTAAAGGCGCAGATGTGTTCATCGGCCTGTCGGTGAAGGGGGCCCTGACCCGCGACATGGTGGCCTCCATGGCACCCAATCCCATTATCTTCGCCATGGCTAATCCCGACCCGGAAATTACCCCGGAAGAAGCCCATGCCGTGCGTAAGGACGCCATCGTCGCCACAGGCCGAAGTGATTATCCCAACCAGGTGAACAATGTCCTGGGCTTTCCCTACATCTTCCGGGGGGCCCTGGATGTGCGGGCTCGGCGGGTGAATATGGAAATGAAGATCGCCTGCGCCAACGCCCTGGCCCAACTGGCCCGGGAAGACGTGCCCGACGAGGTGGCTGCCGCCTATCATGGGGTCCAACTGAAGTTCGGCCCGGAATATATTATCCCCTCGCCCTTCGATCCGCGCCTGATGTCCTACATCCCGCCCTTTGTGGCGCAGGCCGCCATGGATACCGGCGTCGCCCGCAAGCCGATCGCGGACATGGACGCCTATCGCGCAGCCCTGGCCCAACGCCTCGACCCGACCGCGGGCTTCCTGCAGAAGCTGCAAGGGTCGGTCCTGCGCGCCCCAAAGAAGCGGATCGTCTTTGCGGAGGGCGAGGAGCCCAGCGTTATCCGGGCGGCCTATGCCTTTGAGAGTGCCGGTCTTGGTCATGCGGTTTTGGTGGGGCGTGAGGATCTGGTTCGCGAAAACATGGTTCTGGCCGGTCTTGATCCGACTGAAACCAATCTGGAAATCATCAATGCCCGGGTGTCAGACCACAATCCGCAGTTTGTGGACTTCCTCTATGCTCGTCTTGCCCGTCAGGGCTATCTGATCCGCGACGTCCAACGGCTGATCAATCAGGACCGCAATTCCTTCGCCGCCTCCATGGTGGCCCTGGGCCACGCCGACGGCATGGTGACCGGTGTTACGAGGTCCTATGACCAGGTTCTCGAAGAAATCTTGAGAGTTATTGACCCAACCCCGGACGGACGGGTCATCGGCATGAGCATACTGCTGGCCAAGAACCAGACCCTGTTCATAGCCGACACCAACATCACCGAAATGCCGGAAGCCGATGAACTGGTGGACATTGCCATGGAGGCCGCCAGGGCCGTCAAGGCCATGGGCTTTACCCCGCGGGTGGCCTTCATGTCCTATTCGACCTTCGGCAATCCCATGGGTCAGCGTTCTGAAAAAGTCCGTGAGGCTGTGGCCATGCTCGACGAGATGGACGAGGTGGACTTCGAATACGAAGGCGAAATGCCACCCGAGGTTGCCCTCGATCCTCAGCGCCGTGCCAGCTATCCCTTCATGCGTCTGACGGGTCCGGCCAATGTCCTGATCATGCCCGCGATTCACTCAGCGGCTATTTCCACCCAACTCGTCCAGGCCCTGGGTGGGGCAACGGTCATTGGTCCGGTTTTGCTCGGCCTACAAAAGTCGGTCCAGATTGCCCCCTTGTCAGCCTCGGTGTCCAAGATCCTGCAAATGGCCACCCTGGCCGCATACGAACAGGACATGGTGGAGGCTCAATCTTGAGCCTCCAACCTGCCCTGAACTAGGGGTCCGCGCATCTAAAAGGCGGCGCTGACCCCGCATCGTCGCCCCAAGGAATGCGCAATGACTGGCTTCAGTCTCGGAATTGATTTCGGCACCACCAACACGGTCATCGCTATGGCCGGACCCGACGGTGCCGCTAGGCTGGCGAAATTCCCGGCACCGGAGGGCGAGGTCTTCGCCTTTCGCTCGGCCTTGTCCTTTAATGCGCCAGCCGATCGACCCTCTGAGCGACGGGTTGAGGCAGGACCCTGGGCTATCGAGGCCTATGTGGAGGACCCGCTGGAGACCCGGTTCATCCAGTCCTTTAAGAGTTTCGCCGCCTCCGCCAACTTCACGGAAACCCAGATCCTTGGGCGCCGTTATGTGTTCGAAGACATGCTGTCAGCATTCCTGCTGAAGCTAAGGGAACATGCGGGGCCTGACCTCGCCGCCCTGCCAAAGCAAGTGATTGTCGGCCGCCCGGTGACCTTCGCCGGGGCGTCTCCAGACGAAGACTTGGCGTTGAAACGCTATGAGGCCGCCTTCGCCCGCCTTGGCTTTGACGACATTCTCTATGCCTACGAGCCCGTGGGCGCGGCCTTTTTCTTCGCCCGGGGATTGAGCGAGGACGCCACGGTTCTGGTGGGGGATTTCGGCGGCGGCACCTCTGACTTTTCCGTCATCCGGTTCAGCCGCAAGGACGGCGAGATTCAATCCACCCCTCTGGGCCGTTCCGGGGTGGGCGTCGCTGGAGACGCCTTTGACTATCGGATCATCGACAATTTGGTCTCGCCGACCCTCGGAAAGAGGTCGACCTATTCAAGTTTCGGCAAGACCCTGCCCATTCCCAACCGCTATTATTCCGCCTTCGCTAGGTGGGATCAACTGGCCCTGCTGCGGGCCAGCCGGGATATGCGCGAAATCCGTAAATTGGTTCGGGATGCCGATGAGCCAGACAAGATCGCCCAACTGGTGGAAACCCTCGATGAGAATTACGGCTATCAGCTCTACAAGTCGGTCTCCCGTCTGAAGGAATCCCTGTCAAAGGCGACCCGAGCCCAGTTTAAGTTTGCGGCTGGAACCATCGAAATCGAGCATGAGGTCGAGCGGCGAGACTTTGAGGCCTGGATCTCCCCCGAGCTCGCCATGATTGAAACCGCCGTGGATCAGGCCCTCAGCAGCGCCGGCCTGACTGCAGCCGCCATTGATCGGGTCTTCCTCACGGGGGGCTCGTCCCTGGTTCCGGCCGTTCGAGCCATCTTTCTGAAGCGCTTTCCGGTCGAGAAGATTGAAAGTGGCAATGAACTTGAATCCATCGCCTCAGGTCTCGCCCTGATGGGACGCGAGCGTGATCTGGAGCGCTGGTGCCGCCGGGCCTGACCTATTTAGGTCCCGCCGTGGAGACCATCTCTCGCAAGGCGGCATTGGCGATGGTCAGCTTGGCGAAGGTCCAGGCCCCGCCTGCGCTTTCGATCTCCTCGACGGCTTGATGGGCGGCCTTGACCAAGTCCTTACGTTTAGCCGACCAGGCCTCGACGGCCTTCGTAGCCTTGGCAGGATCGTCGGCGGATTTTTCAGAGCCGGCAAAAGCCATGACCGAACGGGTCACTGTGGCCTGTTCAGCCAGAAGATCCTCCATCAGACGGCGCAGGGCGGTGCGTTCAAAATTGTCACCTGCTCGGAAGCTGCCGGCGGCCACCCGCAGACGGTCAAAGGCGAAGTCCGCCCCCACCTGCTGATAAAGCCGAGCCACAGGTGCCAGCTTCCAGCTGGAGCCTTCTGCTAGGTCGACCAGATCAATGGCGGTGGTTAGGGGTTCAAGATTGGCAACCTGTCGGGCCAGGGCCTGGGGCGCGCCGAGGGCGATCATGGCCTGGATTTCTTCATCTACCCTGCGGCGCTCCACCGGGGCGAGGATGTCGCCGCCCAACTTGCGCAGTTCGGTAGTACCAGGCTCGTAGCGTTTGATCAGATCCCCAACGCTGAGATTTTCCCGGCCTGCCCGACGGGCCAGCCAGAAGGTCTCGCCGCGCAGGGTATAGACCAGGCGTTTGAACAGGGCCATTTGGCCAGGGGCCGGGATTTCGCCGGGCACCTTGGCGTCCAGAGCCGCGACGGCAGACCATAATCTTGGCAGGTCCAGCACCGCCTTGGCGGCTTCATAGCCGATGATCAGGGCGCGGATGTCGCAGGAGGCCGCCGACATGAGCCGTCCCGGAAATGAGGGGCCGCACTTATTGATGATGTCGTTGGCGACCACGGTAGCGATGATTTCCCGCCGCAGCCGGTGCCGCCTGAGCACCTGGTCATACTTGCGCAGGCCCTTGGGGAAATAATGATCCAGGACCGTCTCAAAATAGGGATCATCCGGTGCCGAAGTGGCCACCATGTCCTGAGACAGTTCCAGCTTGCCATAGGCCAGCAAAACCGCCTCTTCAGGGCGTACCAGGCCGCGCCTGGCCTGGGCCCGTTCGGCCAAGACCGAGGCGTCCGGCAGCCCCTCCACCGACCGATCCAATCGGCCGAGGGACTCCAGCTTGGCCATGAACCGGCCCTGGGCGTCGAGATCGCTGGACGCGTCCAGATCCATCAGGGAGAGGGCCAGGGTCTGATCATAGTTGTGCCGTAAAACGTGGCTTGCCACATCGGATGTCATGGATTTCAGGAGCTTGTCGCGCTGGGGTCGGGTCAGGACGCCGGTGCGTTCCAAGGCACCTGTGGCGATCTTGATATTGACCTCATGGTCGGAGGAATCGACCCCTGCAGAATTGTCGATGGCGTCCGTATTGATCCGGCCGCCCTGCAGTGCGAATTCAATCCGCCCAGCCTGGGTCAGGCCAAGATTGGCCCCTTCGCCCACCACCTTAACCCGGAGGTCAGCGCCATTGACCCGCCAGGCGTCATTGGTCTTGTCGCCCACATCCGCATGGCTCTCGGTGCGGGACTTCACATAGGTGCCGATGCCCCCGAGATAGAGGAGCTCGGCCCGGGCTCGCAAGATGGCGTGGATCAGCTCGCCGGGGGTGACGGACTCGGCCTCCAGGTCCAGCGCCGTCCTAATCTCAAGGGATAGGGGAATGGACTTTAGGCTCCGGGCGAAGACTCCGCCGCCCTTGGATATGGCCGCCCGGTCATAGTCGTCCCAGGAAGACCTCGGCAGGGCGAACATCCGCGCTCGCTCAGCATAGGAGGTCGCCGGGTCCGGATCGGGGTCTAGAAAGATGTGGCGATGGTCAAAGGCCGCAATCAGCTTGGTCGCCTTGGAGAGCAACATGCCATTGCCGAAGACGTCCCCCGACATGTCGCCCACCCCGACCACCGTGAAGGGCTCAGTCTGGATGTCCTTGCCCAGCTCCCGGAAGTGCCGCTTGACCGCCTCCCAGGCGCCCCGCGCGGTAATACCCATGACCTTGTGGTCGTAGCCGGCCGACCCGCCCGACGCGAAGGCGTCGCCCAGCCAGAAGCCGTAGGACTCGGCCACCCCATTGGCGATGTCGGAGAAGGTGGCCGTGCCCTTATCGGCGGCCACCACCAGATAAGGATCATCCCCATCGTGGACGACCACGCCTTTGGGATGGACGACCTTGCCCTCGGCGGTAAGGTTGTCGGTGATGTCCAGCAGGCCCTGCAGGAAGGTCTTGTAGGCGCGAACCCCTTCCGCGCGGACGGCGTCTGGGCTTCCGCCCTTGGGCAGTTGCTTGGGATAGAAGCCCCCCTTGGAACCCACGGGGACAATGACCGCATTCTTGACCTGCTGAGCCTTGACCAGGCCGAGCACCTCCGTGCGGAAATCATCGCGGCGATCCGACCAGCGCAGGCCGCCCCGGGCAACCGGACCAAAACGAAGGTGCACACCTTCCACGTGGGTCGCCCAGACGAAGATCTCGCGATAGGGCTTGGGCAGGGGAAGGTCGGCCAATTCCGGAGAGGCGACCTTGAAGCTGATATAGGGCTTGGGTGATCCATCCAGATCGGGTTGGTAATAGTTGGTGCGCTGGATGGCACCGACCAGCAGGGCGATGCGCCGCAGGACCCGGTCCTCATCTAAACTCTCGACCGTTTGCAGGGCCGCGGCGATCTCGGCCATCTCCTCCGCCGCCCTGGCCTTGCGGGCCTTAAGATCGAGCTTGAGGCTGGGGTCAAACTTGGTCTTAAATAAGTGCAGTATGCCGGTGGTGACGGTCGGGTGGGCCGATAGGGCGGCCTCCTGGACCCGCTGACTGGGGTCGAGTCCGGATTGCTGGCGGTGGCGGGCCAAGGCCCGGATCAGGGCCGCCTCTCGCCAGGAGGCTGGCAGTTCGAGCACCAGACGGTTGAAACCATCGTTTTCAGTCCGGCCCAGCCAGACGGCGGTGAAGGCGTCCTCGAAGGCCTGCTTGACCTGGTCAAACACCAGGTGCTCCCCTTGCTCGTCCAGCAGGTCGAAATCATGGACCCAGATGGTCCCACCGCCGGAGGGCGATACGGGAAAGCCCGTCTCGACCATGGCCTTGAGGCCCATATTTTCAAGTATGGGCAGGACATCGGCCAGGGGGGCCGGTGCGCCGGGGCGATAGAGCTTGAACCGGAACTGAGTGCGGGCATCGTCTGGTCGGCGATAGGCGCGAATATGGACGCTGTCACCGGCCCCCAAGGACTCTAGAACCTCCAGGTCGGTCAGGGCCTCGACGGCGTCATATCTATCCTTGTAGCCAGCCGGGAAGGCGCCGCCAAAACGGGCAAGTAGGTCGGAGACCTGAGCCATGGGCCGCCCCTGGCCACGGACGGCCTCCGAAAAGCGGTCTTCCCAGGTGCGCGCGATAACGGCCACCTGATCCTCAATCTTCCGCAGGTCGGGCTTCTTGTGATCCCCTGGATTAAAGCCAATGATAAAGTGGACCCTGGCGAGGGGCGCATCGGAGAAGGCGGGGTAATAGGCCGAAACCCGACCGCCATAGGCTTCGGCCAGCAAGGCGCCAGCCTTTGCGCGCAGGCCGGAATCATAACGCTCCCGAGGCACATAAAGCAGGACGGATGCAAAGCGGTCATAGGGGTCTATGCGTTCGAACAATCGAACGCGGGGACGGTCATAGAGATGCAAAATGGCCTGGGCGGTGGTCAGAAGATCGGCGACCGGAGCCTGGAAGATTTCATCCCGGGGATAGTTTTCGATAATGTTCTTGAGGCGTTTTTCGTTATGGCTGCCAGGGAGCGCGCCAGATCTAGCCAGTATGGTCTGTAGTTTGGCCCGGATCAGCGGCACTTCGTTGGCCGGCTTGTCATAGGCCTCTGCGGTGAACAGCCCCACGAACCGGACCTCACCAGAGGGCTTGCCGTCCGCGCCGTAAAGTTTGACGCCCACATAATCCATATAACCCCGCCGGTGGACCAGGCTTCTGACGTTGGACTTGGCCACCATAACGGTCGGGTCGGCCATGCGTTTGCGAATCTGGGTGGAAAGGACGGCGGGCTCGGAGGTCCGGCGCAGAACCGAACGCTCGGGACTGCGCAGAACGCCAAGGCCCGACTCGGGCAGGATCAGCGGCTCTTCCGGGGCGTAATCGCCGTCAGCCCTGCGAGGATATTCATAAACCCGGGCGCCGAGATAGACAAAGTGCTCGTCCCGCAGCCAGTTGAGGAAGGCCACATCCTCCTCGCGGTTTAAGCTCTCTGTCTTGCTTGAAATTTCCCGAGCCTGAACCTCGGCCACTGTCCGCCCCATCAGGGCCAGCATTTTCGGGAAGTCGTCGACGGCGGCGCGCACATCGGCCAGGACGGCCTTAACCCCCCTCAAGAGCGCCGCCTCTCGGTCTGATCCCACCTTGTCGAGTACGACGAGAATCATGGACTCCCGATGGTGCGGCGCAGCCGCCGTTCGAACGCCAGCCTTGTCGCGGCCCACTTCCACAATGGGATGGATCATGGCTCGAACGGACAGTCCCTGCTCGGCGATTTCACCCATGACGCTGTCAACCAGGAAGGGCGCGTCGGGCTGGATAATCTCCAGCCGGTCGAGGCCAGACCCTGGGTCGTTCACGAGGCGCAGGCTTGGCGACTTACCCTTTCGGACCTGACCAAAACCCCAGAAGTCGGCCAGCAGGGCCGCCAAGTCTTCGGTGCCCAACTGCGGTAGGTCATCGGGACCAAGATCGCGCACGGCCTGCTCGACAAAGGCTTGGGCCGCCGGATCGGCCACCAGGGCGGTGAAGGCCGCCTTGATTTCGGTTTTTAGGGTTTTGCTCATGGCGAGATCCAGGTCGCCTTCGGCGACGGCAAGGTGAAGATGGGCCCTTCAAGGGCGGCTCGCCACAGGCTCGAACTCACAGGAGATGCGGGGCTGTTTTGCAAGGTTTAGGACCCCACCGCTGGCTTTCGGTCCCGGAGTTTGTCTGGGGTTCCATTGGCCGACAATAGAATCGCCAACCATCGCGAACCCTCGAACTGGGCGCAGATCACCATGGCGATCACCGTGAGCGGGGTGGACAGGAACATGCCCGCAACCCCCCAGATCGCACCCCAGAAGGCTAGAGATAGCAGCACCACCATCGGATCAATATTGAGGCTGTCGCCTTGCATGCGGGGCAGGATCACATTGCCGACCACGAAGTGGGTGGATGATAGGACGCCAGCAATCACCACAGCGGGCCAGACGCTTTCAAACTGTACGAGGGCGAAAAGCGGCGGGGCTAAAATGCCGATCACCCCCCCACAATCGGCACATATGATGCAATAAAGATCAGAAAAGCCCAGAAGATCGCATTGTCGAGGCCAATCAGGGTCAGGGTCAGCCAGGACACCGCACCGATCATCAGGCCGGTCAGGGTCTGGACCCAGAGATATTGTTCCACACTGTCGCGGATCCGGATGAAGACCTCCGTGGCGCTCTGACGGTCGGTGCGGGTCCGGGACAGATTGATCAACTTACGCTCGACGCCGCGCCGGGAGGCCATAATGAAACCCAGATAGATGAGGATCAGCACGCCATTGGCGGCAAAGGCCCGGACCCCCTTGGCAATATCCCCCAGATATTTTCCCGGATTCAGCCAAGCCAGGAGATCGATCACAGTCGGCGCATGGTGGGCGTGGACAAGGCTCGCTGCCCTGGCCAGAAGGTCATTCAATCGCGGGGTATAGGTAATCAGTTTGGCGGCGAGGCTCGCCCCGTTTTCGGCAATCACCACAACAGATCCACCGAACAGCAGCAGGGAAAGGAAAATCGCCAAAGGCATGGCCGCCGTCGGGCTGATCCAGGGCAGACGGCGGGTAATGGCCCGCGCGAAACTATCAATCACAATCGCTAGAAATAGGGCGAGGGCCGGAGGGGTCAAAATGTCGGCCAGGACATAGGTAACACCGCCTGAGGCGATCACCGCCAGGATCAGCAGGCAGTCGCGATCCAGGCTCGAGACTTGCGTAGGGGATGCAGCCATGGGCTTTTGCAAAGCTCTTAGGACGGTAGCGCCTCAGGACGAGGCGCTGATCTTGGTAAATGACGCTGCGCCTGATTTGGCGAATAAATAGTTTCCGCAGGGTAATTTCTGACGATGGAAACTTTCCCAGAGCCTGTTCCCTTTAGACGAAAACATCTAGAGGGATAAACAGGCTCTAATTC
>NMUI01000190.1 GCA_002221445.1 Phenylobacterium zucineum
AAAGGGAACAGGCTCTAGCGCGATAACGGCCTTTCGCCTCGCGCTTATAGTCGCGCTTAAACTGGCCCGTACGCTCAATCGTCCGCATTCAGATCCGCCATGAGATCCTCGACGCTGCTGAAACTCTTGAGATTGCCACCCCGCGCCTCGCGCATGGCGGCGATTGTTGTTTCATTGGGGATCAAGGGTTCAAACGGGAGCGCCTTGTCGTGGGCGACACGGGTCAGCAGGATTCGGAACGCATCCGAGACCGTAAGCCCCATAGTCGCGAGCACCAACGAGGCTTCCGCCTTCACCTGCTCATCGATCCGGGCTCGCACGACAGCGTTGGAAGCCATATACGTCTTCTCCATTTTCCTGCGCCACACTGTAGCCCAACATCTTCTGAGAATCACGGGGCCTGGGTGTTGATTTACGCTCGCCGCTTGGGTGACAAGTCCAAGGTCGGCCGCAGGCCCATTCGGGGCGGAGGCAGGTGAAGCAATCCACGATCCAGCCCTTGCCCTGGGGCCCCTAAACCCCTTATACGCGGCTCGCAAAATGGAGTATCTCATGGAGATTCGCGAAGGGCTTACCTTCGACGACGTTTTGCTGGAACCCGGCGCGTCTGATGTCATGCCGACCCAAGTGGACACCACCACAAGGTTCACCCGCGAAATCAGTCTGAACATTCCCATCGTCTCGGCGGCGATGGACACGGTCACCGAGAGTCGGCTCGCCATCGCCATGGCCCAGGCCGGCGGAATGGGCATTTTGCACCGCAATCTGACGGTCGAGGAGCAGGCCGACCAGGTCCGGGAAGTCAAACGCTATGAGAGCGGCATGGTCATCAATCCGATGACCATCAATCCTGACACCCCCCTTAAGGAAGTGCTGGAGATCAAGGCCCGGCGGCGGATTTCCGGCTTCCCGGTGGTCGAGCCGGGCAGCGGCAAGCTGGTGGGCATTCTGACCAATCGCGACATGCGGTTCGAGGGCTCGTCCGACGCCCCGGCCCGCAGCCTAATGACCTCGGAAAACCTGATCACGGTGCGCGAGGGCTGCACCCAGGCCGAGGCCCGGGACCTGCTGCGGCGGCACAAGATCGAGCGGCTGATCGTGGTGGACGACGCCTATCGCGCCGTCGGCCTGATCACCGTCAAGGACATGGAAAAGGCCCAGGCCCATCCCCTGGCGGCCAAGGATGGTCAGGGCCGCCTGCTGGTGGGGGCCGCCTCCACGGTGGGTGATCCGGGCTTTGAGCGCTCCATGGCCCTGGTGGACGCTGGCGTGGATGTGGTGGTGATCGACACCGCCCACGGCCACAACTCCGACGTGGCCAAGGCGGTGGGCCGCCTGCGCCGGGAAGCCAATAAGGTCCAGATCATCGCCGGCAATGTCGCCACCTATGACGGGGCCCGCGCCCTGATCGACGCCGGGGCGGACTCGGTGAAGGTGGGCATTGGCCCGGGCTCGATCTGCACGACGCGCATTGTGGCGGGCGTTGGGGTTCCCCAGCTGACCGCTATCGCTGACGCGGTGCGGGCGGCCAAGGGCACAGGCATTCCGGTCATTGCCGACGGCGGGATCAAGTATTCCGGCGACTTCGCCAAGGCCATCGCCATGGGGGCCTCGGTGGCCATGATGGGTTCGGCCTTTGCGGGCACGGATGAAGCGCCGGGCGAGGTCTTCCTCTACCAGGGCCGGTCCTACAAGGCCTATCGCGGCATGGGTTCCTTAGGGGCCATGGCCAATGGTTCGGCCGACCGCTATTTCCAGAAAGAGGTCTCGACCCTGAAGCTGGTGCCCGAGGGCATTGAGGGTCAGGTGGCCTATAAGGGGCCGATCAGCGGCATTTTGCACCAGATGGTCGGCGGCCTGCGGGCGGCCATGGGCTATGTGGGCGCGCCCGACATCACCGCCTTCCAGGACAATGCCCGGTTCATCCGCATTACCGGCGCAGGCCTGCGCGAAAGCCATGTCCACGATGTGATGATGACCCGTGAAGCCCCCAATTATACGAGCCCTGTCTGATGCCGAAACCTTCTGCCGAACTTATTCTGCTGGGCTGCGCGGTTCTGGTGGGCCTGGTCCAGATGTTGTGGGCCACCATCGCCGCCCGGGTTCAGCAGGGGATGGAATGGGGCCGGGGCCCTCGCGATGAGGCCAGACCCCTGACCGGCGGCGCCGCCCGTTTGGAGCGGTCTTTTCAGAACTTTCAGGAGACCTTCCCCCTGCACGCCACCGCCGTGGTGGTGGTCTATCTGCTGGCGAAAGCCGGCCCCCTGTCGCTGTGGGGTTCGGGGCTTTACGTGATCGGTCGGGCCCTGCATCCGGCCATGTACTACCTGTCCATTCCCTGGACCCGCACCTTAGTCTGGTTCATCGCCTTTACCGGCACCCTGATGGTCGTTTCGGCGATCTTTCTGTGAGGTTACCCTTTGCGTGACGGCGGCCGAGTGACGGCGGCGATTGACGTTCTGACCGAGGTTGAAACCCGTCACAAACCCATTCGCATGGCCCTGAAAAACTGGGGGGAGGGGCCCGTTATGCGGGGTCGAAGGATCGCGCCTATGTCTCGGGTCTGGCCCTGGATGCCCTGCGCCGCCGCCGGTCTCTGGGCTGGCGGATGGGCAGCGACACGCCCCGTGCCGCCATTCTCGGCGTGCTGGCCTGCGAATGGGGCTGGTCGGTAGACCGCATCGCCGACGCCGTCGCCGAAGACTTTCACGGCCATGGACCTTTGAGCCAGGCCGAACGTGCGACCTTGACCTCCCCCATCCCCCTCACCGACGCCCCGGTTGGCGTGCGGGGGGACATACCGGCTTGGCTTGAGCCCGCCTTTCTGCGGGTCTTCGGCGAGACGGCGGCGCAGGAGGGGGCGGCCCTGGCTGAGCGGGCCCCGGTGGACCTGCGGGTCAATACCCTCAAGGCCGATCCGGCCCGGGCGCTGAAGGCCACGGCCCCTCTGAATGCCCAGACCGTGCCAGAGCTGGAAACCGCCCTGCGGATTGCCGCCCCGGCGGCGTCCGAGCGGGCGGGGTCGGTGGAGACCATTCCGGCCTTTTCCAAGGGCTGGTTCGAGGTTCAGGATCTCGGCTCGCAGATCGCTGCGGCCTGCGCGGGCGAGGTCAAGGGGGCACAGGTGCTGGACCTCTGCGCCGGGGGCGGCGGCAAGACCCTGGCCCTGGCGGCGGCTATGGGCAATACCGGCCAGATCTACGCCTATGACAGCGACGCCCGCCGCCTAGCCGACACCATCCGCCGGGGCGACCGGGCAGGCGTGCGCAATTTGCAGATCCGCTCACCGGTTCATACCGATCCGCTAAAGGGTCTTGAGGGCCGCATGGACGTGGTCTTCATTGACGCCCCATGTTCCGGCTCAGGGGCCTGGCGCCGCCATCCCGACACCAAGTGGCGGCTGAGCGAAGAGACCTTCGCCAAACGTCAGGCCGATCAGGATGCTGTGCTTGACCTTGGGGTCCAGTTCGTGAAACCAGGCGGTCGAGTGATCTATGTAACCTGCTCGATCTTTGCCGAGGAGGACGAGGACCGGGTCGCCGCCTTCCTGGCCCGCCGCCCCGGTTTCTCGGTGCGACCTGCTTCAGCCCAATTTGTTCAGCACCTGACCCCTGAGGGTTATCTGCGCCTGACGCCCCACAGCGCCGGCACAGACGGCTTTTTCGTGGCGGTCCTGGAGCGGACAGCCTGACCTTAAGGAGCCCGCCCGCCATGTCCCAACCGTCTCACGCCCAAGCCCACGAAAGAGTCTTGATCGTCGATTTTGGCAGTCAGGTGACCCAGTTGATCGCCCGGCGCCTGCGCGAGAGCGGGGTCTATTGCGAGATCCACCCCTACGACAAGATCGAGCCCATGCTGGAGGCCTTCGCCCCCAAGGCCGTGATCCTGTCCGGCGGCCCGGCCAGCGCCCATGAAGATGAGAGCCCCTCGGTCACCCCCCGGATCTTTGAGCTGGGCATTCCGATCCTGGGGATCTGCTATGGGGAAATGACCCTGTGTCAGCAACTCGGCGGCAAGGTGGAGAGTGGCCATGCCCGGGAGTTCGGCCGGGCTGAAATCCGCATTGAGCGGCCCTGTGCCCTGCTGGACGGCCTGGGTGAGTTGGGGGACCTGGAAACCGTCTGGATGAGCCACGGAGACAAGATCACCGCCATACCAGAGGGCTTTTCCGTGGCCGCCGCCTCAGAGGGCAGTCCCTATGCGGTGATCGCCGATGAGGCCCGGCGCTTCTATGGCGTCCAGTTCCACCCAGAGGTGGCCCACACGCCGCGCGGGGCGCAGATGCTGCGCAACTTCACCCACAAGATTGCGGGCCTCAGCGGCGATTGGACCATGGCCGCCTTCCGTCAGGAAATGGTCGCCAAGATCCGTGTTCAGGTTGGAGATGGCCGGGTGATTTGCGGCCTGTCCGGCGGGGTGGACTCCTCCGTGGCGGCGGTCCTGATCCATGAGGCCATCGGCGATCAGCTGACCTGCGTGTTTGTCGATACAGGCCTGCTGCGCCAGAATGAGGCCGAGCAGGTGGTGACCCTCTTCCGCGACCACTACAACATCCCTCTGATCCATGTTGAGGCGGGCGACCTGTTCTTAGGTGAGTTGGCCGGGGTCTCGGACCCGGAAACCAAGCGTAAGATCATCGGACGTCTGTTCATCGAGGTCTTCGACCAGCAATCCGCCAAGATTGAGGGTGCCGCCTTCCTGGCGCAAGGCACCCTCTATCCCGACGTGATTGAGAGCGTCTCGGCCCGGGGTGGTCCCTCAGCGGTGATCAAGAGCCATCACAATGTGGGCGGTCTGCCCGACTATATGAAGCTGAAACTGGTGGAGCCCTTGCGCGAACTGTTCAAGGACGAGGTCCGGGCCTTAGGCGTCGAACTGGGCCTTGCCCCAGCCTTTGTGGGTCGCCATCCCTTCCCTGGACCTGGCCTGGCCATCCGCATTCCGGGCGAGATCACCCGGGAAAAAGTCGCCATCCTGCAAGCCGCCGATGCCATCTATCTGGACGAAATTCGCAAGGCGGGCCTCTATGACAAGATTTGGCAGGCCTTTGCTGTTCTCCTCCCGGTCAAGACCGTGGGTGTCATGGGCGACGCCCGCACCTATGAAGACGTTCTCGCCCTCCGCGCCGTTACGTCCACCGATGGCATGACCGCCGACTTCTTCGAATTCCCCTGGGAGGTTCTCAGCCGCTGCGCCACCCGGATCATCAACGAGGTCCGAGGCGTCAACCGTGTCGTCTATGACGTGACCAGTAAGCCTCCAGGGACGATTGAGTGGGAGTAGGGGGTAGGCCATTTTTGGTCATGTTTGGTTTCGCCGGAAGCGTCTGTTAGATCGCATGCGGTCACCTTGGAGCTGTATGATGCGCGGTGATCGAACAGAAGAGCGCCCAAAGTCTAGAGTGCGTTCTGATAAGTGG
>NMUI01000191.1 GCA_002221445.1 Phenylobacterium zucineum
GCCGGTCCGCACCACCTGCACTATACCGCTTTGCCACAGTGGACCCAGACCCTGGGCATGACCTTCTCGGTTATGCTGTGGATGCCCTCATGGGGTGGCATGATCAACGGTCTGATGACGCTCTCCGGAGCTTGGGACAAGCTTCGGACCGATCCGGTTGTCCGTATGATGACAGTGGCCATCGCCTTCTACGGCATGTCGACCTTTGAAGGTCCGCTGATGTCCATTCGGACTGTCAATGCGCTCAGCCACTATACGGACTGGACCATTGGCCATGTGCATTCCGGTGCCCTCGGTTGGGTGGGATTCATCAGCTTCGGGGCCATGTACTGCTTGGTGCCATGGCTGTGGAAGAAGGAGCGTATGTACTCCAACACCTTGATTGAATGGCACTTCTGGATCGCGACCATTGGCATATTGCTCTACATCGCTGCCATGTGGGTGTCGGGCATTATGGAGGGTCTGATGTGGCGGGAATATACGCCGCAGGGCTTCCTCGCCAACAGCTTCGTCGAGACCGTCGCCGCCAAGCATGTTGAAAATATGATCCGGGTTCTTGGGGGTCTTATGTACCTTTCCGGCACGCTGATCATGGTGGTCAATGTCTGGAAAACTATCCGGATGCCCAGCCCCGTCGGACAGGTCGAGTCCTCGGGTCCGGTCGCCCCCCCGGCCACCGCTTTGTCTGCTCAGGCCTAAGGGAGGACCCGATATGTGGAAGCAACACGGTAAACTAGAGCGTCACTCCCTGCTCCTGGTCCTCGGCATCCTCGTCGTGGTCGCTATCGGGGGACTGGTGGAAATCACCCCGCTCTTCTTCCTGGAGAGCACGATCGAGAAGGTTGACGGGATGCGCCCCTACACCCCCCTCGAACAGGCCGGACGGGACATCTATGTGCGGGAGGGCTGTTATGTCTGCCACTCGCAAATGATCCGTCCTCTGCGGGATGAGGTGGAGCGTTATGGCCACTACAGCCTAGCTGCGGAGAGCATGTATGATCACCCCTTCCAGTGGGGCTCGAAGCGGACGGGACCAGACCTTGCCCGGGTCGGTGGTAAGTATTCCGACGCGTGGCACATCGCCCACCTGACGGACCCGCGTTCGGTGGTCCCGGAATCGGTCATGCCTCCCTATGCCTTCCTGGCGAAGAAAGAGTTGGACGAAAGCGACATTCAGTTGAAGCTGGCCGCCCTGACCAAGGTCGGGGTGCCCTACACCAAGGCTGACATTGCCAACGCCAAGGCCGATCTTGAGGCCCAGGCCGATCCCACAGCCTCGGGTGCGGCCCTGCACAAACGCTATGGGGCCAAGGTGATCCAGCGTGACTTTGATGGTAACCCTGAAAAATCACGGAGATGGATGCTCTGATCGCTTATCTCCAAATGCTCGGCGGGTTGGTCGATTTCCGGACCTACAAGGCCGATGCCCCGGAGAACATGCGATGAGCGGTCTTACCTACGAAACCGTCGCACGCTTCGCCCAACAGGGAGGAACGGTCTACTTCGGCGTCATGTTCCTCGCGGGCCTTGCCTATGCCCTTTGGCCGAAGAACCGTGAGGCCTTCCGGGACCTCGCGCGCCTTCCGCTAGAAGATGATGAGGACGATCATGTCGGAGCCTAAATCCAACGATCCCAAAGAGGTGGGAACCACCGGCCACGAATGGGATGGCATCCGGGAATGGGACAATCCTCTGCCCCGGTGGTGGCTGTATGTCTTCTATGCCTGCATTGTGTTCGCGATTGGCTACTGGATCGCCATGCCGGCTTGGCCGACCCTGAACGGCTATACCAAGGGAATGTTGCACAAGTCTGATCGGGCCCAGGTGGTGGCCGATCTTGCGGAACTTCATAAGATTCGCGGGGTTGAAGGCCGGATGCTGAAGAATGCCAGCCTTCAGCAGATTGAGGCCGATCCCAAGCTTCAGGCCTATGCCCTCGCCGTCGGTCAGTCGGTGTTCGGTGACAACTGCGCCACCTGTCACGGTGCCGGCGGCACCGGCGGTAAGGGCTATGCCAACCTGCGTGATGATGTCTGGCTCTGGGGCGGGACACTGGAAGATATTCAGCATACCATCCAGGTCGGGGTGCGGTCTGACAATCCTCGGGCGCGGTCGTCAATCATGCCTTCCTTTGGCAAGGACCAGATTCTGCCTGCGGCCCAGATTGATGATCTGACCGAGTATGTGGTCGCCCTGTCCGGTCGCAAGGCCGATGCGGCTGCGGTCCAGCGTGCGGCACCGATCTTCCAGGCCAATTGTGTCGTTTGCCACGGCCCTGCGGGTCTGGGGGATCAGACCAAGGGGGCCCCAAATCTGACGGATAAGGAATGGCTCTATGGATCGACCCGCGAGGATATTCGCGGTCAGATCTGGAATGGTCGCGGCGGTGTCATGCCCACCTGGGAAGCGCGGCTCAGTCCTGAAACCATCAAGGCCCTGGCGGTTTACGTCCACGCAAATGCGGTCGGAAAGTAAGTCTCATGGTCGTCGTTATAGATCGGACCCGCAAAGTCTCGGGGGAGAACGCTGCGGGACCGGTCTCGGTCGCCGACCGGGTTCGCAAGCAAAGCGACCCGGGCGGCGGCCTCTATAAGCGCAGAGCGCCGATCTACCCCAAATTGGTCCATGGCCGGTGGCGGGGACTCAAATGGGCGATGATGATCGCGACTCTTGCGATCTATTACATCACGCCCTGGATTCGATGGGATCGTCCGGGCATCTTACCCGATCAGGCGGTTCTCATCGATTTCACAGGCCGTCGGTTCTATCTGTTTGACCTACAGTTCTGGCCGCAGGAGGTCTATTTCGTCACAGGCCTGCTGGTGCTTTCCGCCCTGGCTCTGTTTCTGGTCTCGGCCCTGTTTGGCCGCCTCTGGTGCGGCTATGCCTGTCCGCAAACCATCTGGACCGACCTGTTCATCTATGTTGAGCGCCTGTTTGAAGGTGATCGGAATGCGCGTATGCGCCTGGATGCCGCGCCCTGGTCCTTCAACAAGGTTTGGCGAAAAGTCGGTAAGCATCTGACCTGGCTTGCGGTCGCCTTCTCCACAGGCGGTGCGTGGATTTTCTATTTCCATGATGCCCCAACGGTTCTTCCGGCCTTCTGGCAGGGACACGCTCCGGCTACGGCCTATATTTTCTGCGCCCTATTGACCTTTACCACCTATGTCTTCGCTGGCGGAATGCGCGAACAGGTGTGTATTTATATGTGCCCCTGGCCTCGCATTCAGGGTGGGATGCTGGACAACCATTCCCTCCAGATCACCTACAAGCATGACCGGGGCGAGCCTCGCGGCCCCCATAAGAAAGATACCAGCTGGGAGGGGCGTGGCGACTGCATTGACTGCGGACAGTGCGTCATCGTCTGCCCATGGGGATAGACATTCGCGATGGTTCTCAGTTGGCCTGTATCAATTGCGGGCTTTGCGCAGATGCCTGCGACGAGGTGATGGCGAGGGTGGGGCGTCCTCAGGGCCTTGTAGCCTATGATACCGACTCTGCCGTCACCGACCGGGTCGAAGGCCGCTCGGCTGTGTACCGTCTGATCCGCCCCCGGACCCTGGTCTATGCCGGGGCCCTGGCCTTGGTGGCGGTGGTCATGCTCTGGGGTCTGACCCATAGGACCTTTATCACCGTCCACGTCCTGCGGGATCGCAACCCAACCTTTGTGCGCCTCCATGATGGTGCCATACGCAATGGGTACACCTTGAAAATCGCCAACCGCAGCTTCATCACCGGACCTGCAAAGATCGTGTTCGAGGGACCGAAGGGCGCGCATATGGAGACCCCCGCCTCGGCGGACACAACCGGTCCGATTTACGCTACGGTAGAGGCCAATACGGATCGCGCTGTCAGGGTGTTTGTCACCGCCCCGGAGACGTCATTGCACGGCCCTCGTATGCCGGCCAAATTCACCGTGACCCTTCCTGGTGGCGTGGAAACCGTCGCGACGACCTTTGTTTCCGATGCTGAGGACGAAGAATGACTGGAACAACTTTATCCCCCTCGCGCGGTCTGACCGGATGGCATGTTTTGGCCATGGTCGTCGGGTTTTTCGCCGTGGTCATCGCTGTCGATGTTCTGTTCGCAGTCCAGGCCTATAAGACATTTCCTGGGGAGGTTTCCGTAACGCCCTACGAAGATGGTATCGCCTATAATCGGACCCTTGCCCAACTGGCGACGCAAGAAAAATACGGCTGGAAGGCGGTCGCCGGGGCGGAGCCTGGACGTATTGTCGTCGAGTTCCAAAATGCCAAAGGTGACCCCGTCCGCAGCTTGTCATTCATCACAAAGCTGGAACATCCCGCCACCGAGACCGGGCGTTTGACGCCAAAGTTCCGGGAGACATCACCCGGGCGCTATGAAGCTGAAATGACTGGAATTCATGGAGCCTGGGATCTGACCTTGGTCGCCGAAAATGCCGCCGGGCAGCGCTTTGAAGCGGAGCGGAGGCTCACTTGGCCCTAGTGGAGTCGTCTCTCCCCCAGACCGACCTGTCCGCATTTGTAAAGCCCAAGTCTGCCGATGAAGGGCTCCTGGAACTTCTTGTGGCAGGTGCCCATTGTGCGGGCTGTATGGCCAAGGTTGAGGGTGAGGTCAGCCGTTTAGACGGCGTCACAGCGGCCCGCCTTAATCTGAGCACCGGAAAACTTGCCGTTTCCATGAAACAGGGTGGTGATCCGGGCCGGGTTCTTAGAGTCCTGGAACAGATCGGCTATCCGGCGACCCTTTATGATCCTGAAGCCGCCGAGGCGGCGCAGGACCGCGAAGGGCGCGCCATAACCATGGCCCTGGCCGTGGCGGCTTTCGGGGCCGGCAATGCCATGATGTTCTCTGTCCCGATCTGGGCGGGTCTGTTCGGCCAGGAACTGGGGCCTGCGACCCGGACCCTAATGCAATGGGCCAGTGCCGTGATCGGTGCGCCCTGTGCCGTATTTGCGGGCATGGTATTCTTCAAATCAGCCTGGCGGTCCTTGAAGGCGGGCCAGGCCAATATGGATGTGCCGATCTCTATCGGCGTTTTGCTGACCCTGGCGGTGAGCTTTCAGGAGACCCTGCTGCACGGTCGCGACACCTATTTCGATGCCGCCGTTACCCTGCTCTTCCTCCTTCTGATCGGGCGTTGGTTGGACCACAGTTTGCGGCGTAGGGCCCGGGGTGCAGCCGCCGACCTCTTAGCCCTGCAAGCATCGACGGCGGTACTTGTGGACGGGCAGGGGCGCGAGCGGCGGATTCCTCTTCGAGAGGTTGCGCCGGGTGACCTTCTCCGGGTGCGTCCCGGAGAGCGCATTCCCGTTGACGGCCGGATCACCTCGGGCACCTCAGATCTCGATAATGCCCTGCTGACCGGTGAAACGGCGGCGATGTCGGTCGGACCGGGCGAGATTTGTCGGGCCGGGGCCATGAACCTCAATGGCGTTCTGACGCTTGTGACCCTGGCCAAGTCAGAAGACTCCTCCCTGGCCGAAATTGCGCGACTGGTGGAGGCCGGGTCGCAATCGAAATCAGCCTATGTCCGCCTCGCCGACAAGGCGGCGGCTATCTATGTTCCGGTGGTTCACTCTGCCGCGGCCTTGACCTTTGTCCTGGGTTGGGGGCTTGGGCTCTCGGCGCGGGAGGCTCTGCTGCGGGCCGCAACCGTGCTGATTATCACCTGTCCCTGCGCTCTTGGTCTCGCCGCCCCGGCCGTTCAGGTGGCGGCGGCTTCGCGGTTGTTCCGTAGGGGCATTCTTGTGAAGTCCGGTGTCGCGCTTGAACGCTTGGCCGAGGTCAACCGCGTGTTTCTGGATAAGACCGGCGTCCTGACCGAGGGCCGTCCGCGATTAATGACCACCGATCCATCCGACATCGCACTTGCCGCACCGCTCGCAAGGGCCTCCGCCCATCCCCTAGCAAGATCTCTTGCGCATGCCGCTGGTCCAGGGCCGGTTGCAGATTCGGTCATGGAAACGCCGGGTCAGGGAGTCGAGGGCCTTATAGAGGGGCGCACCTATCGCATGGGGCGGGCCGATTTTGTCGGCGGCAAGGGTCTGACCTCTGGGGAAACGGAACTCTGGTTTGGTGAGCTCGGCGGAGGTTTTGTTTGTTTCAAATTCGCTGATTCAATCCGCTCGGACGCCGCCGTGACGGTGAGCGGACTCCGCCGTCGCGGTTGTGAGGTCGAAATTCTCTCTGGTGATCTTGAGGGCCCCACCGCCGCTGCCGCCCGGAGTGCGGGGATTGCCCGGTGGCGGTCGGCACTTACGCCGCAAGAAAAGTCCCTGGCTGTTGAAACTGCGACGGCGCAGGGTGGCCAAGTGCTGATGGTGGGTGACGGACTCAATGATGTCGCCGCGCTTGCCAATGCCCATGCCGCCATGGCACCGGGCACGGCACTCGACGCCGGTCAGAATACGGCGGACCTGATTTTTCCGGCGATAAACTGGGTTCGGTCCTCGAGGCTCTTGACGTTGCGCGGGCGGCCCGGCAGCGGGCTATGGAGAATTTTACGTTTGCGGCCCTCTACAATCTGGTCGCCGGTCCAGCCGCCATGTTGGGTTTGATCAACCCCTTTATCGCGGCACTCGCCATGTCAGGGTCGTCTCTGGTGGTGACCTTAAATGCCTTACGTCTATTGAGGGGCGGTCAAAAATGAACATTTTGATGCTGTTGGCCCCTTTTTCTGTCGGCCTGGGCTTGGTTGCCCTGGGTGCATTCTGGTGGACCCTCGGACACAAGCAGTATGAGGATCCTCAGGGTGATGCCGCGCGCATTCTTATCGAAGACGGTCAGGACCGACCTTTGTAACCAATTGTCCTGCGTTCTCCGGAGAGACGCGCCCTATCCTGGTCGGCGTTAGGGGTTTGTTGGAATTCAAATGACATGATCTACCTCTCGAAGCCAGGGGTGATCCCATTTCCTTCTCTCAGTCCAGACCATTTTCGTCGGGCAGCTTTTCCGACCCCGTCGGACAAGACGCAGGTCTGGCGTCGTCGACCATCTTGACGGTGATCATCAGTCCCCGACCGGACGCCTCACAGGATCTCGAACCGCTTGTTCGCCAGGCCTTGCCATCGGAAACAGTGGCCTCGGCGCAAGACGCCAGCCAAGCCCTGACCCTTTTTGAGCAGGCGCGTTATCTAGGACGAACTGCGGCTGTCTTTCTATTGGATTTTCGTAGAGCGCCGATTGATCAACTGACCGATTGCGTGGTCGAACTGCGCCAGGCCTTACGAAATTCAGAGCTGATCATCCTTGTTGAATCGACCGACAGCTCCACCCTGGCGGCGTGTCTGAAACTGGTCGGCTCGACCGAAGCCATGACCTTTTTGACCGCACCGGTTGAAGGCCTTCTGGTGGTGCGGACACTTCGAACGGTCGCTGAGCGTCAGAGAACGGGTTCACACTCTAAACGGGTTTTGCGTGACAGCTCCGAAGCAATCAAGGGTCTCGAACTTCAGGTCCAAGAGCTCCGTACACGGCTGGATATTGCCAAACATGCCGCGCGCCACGACCATCTGACGGGAAGTCTCAATAGGACTGGTTTTGTTGAAGAACTCGCCACCCGACTGACCCGCAATCGCCAGATGCAAAATGTCATCATGATTGATCTTGATCGCTTCAAGGCAGTCAATGACACCCTGGGTCATGCCGCTGGCGACGAACTTGTCCGTAAGATCTGCACCGGCATGGCTGCAGTCCTACCCAGCGGGGCCGTACTAGCGCGATTGGGGGGTGATGAATTCGGGATTGTCGTCGAGACCTTAAGTGATCTCGGCATGGCGGAACTCTGTACCAAAATCCTTCGACTCGCCAGCCAGTGCCGTATTATCGCCGGCCATGAAGTTCAGGTCAGTGCTTCCATCGGTATCGCCCGACAAGGGTCAACCCACAGTGAAGTTGAGTTGCTGCGACAGGCAGACCTCGCCCTTTATGCCGCAAAACGCGAAGGCCGAAACCGGTTCAAGGTGTTCGACAATGATCTTGATGAAGCCACTCAGCATCGCCTGGCCATCGAAAACGGCCTTGAGCGCGCCCTCAATTCCGGCCAGCTTAAAATGGTCTATCAGCCGATCGTGAAGGCCGACAGCCGGGCCGTCCTTGGGTATGAAGCCCTGGTTCGTTGGGACAGTCCCGACCACGGCTCAATTTCACCCAACGAGTTCATTCCGATCGCCGAGGAGACCGGTCTGATTCTTGACATTGGCGAATGGATCGCCCGGCAGACCCTGCGGGATTGTCGGAAGTGGAACCTGCCCTATGTCTCAATCAATCTGTCATCGCGACAGTTCCTGCGGCACAATGTCGGCGAACGGATTCTGCGCTATGCCGCTGACGCGCATGTCGCCCCAAATCGCATTCAGATTGAGTTGACGGAAACCGCAATTATCGATGACGTGGAGCGCGCGTCCTACAATCTGAGGATTCTGCGGGACGCCGGGGTGCGGGTGGCTCTGGATGACTTCGGGACCGGTTATTCCAGCCTAGTTTATCTGAAGCAATTTGCGATCGACTGCATCAAGATCGACAAGTCCTTTGTCGATAATATCACCCACGAACGGCAATCAGCCGTGATTGTTGCGTCCGTTGCCAAACTGGCGGCATCCCTTAGCATGAGTGTCATCGCCGAGGGGGTTGAGACTGAAGATCAGCGCACGATTCTGATGGCCTCAGGTTGCACCATGCTGCAAGGCTATCATTTCGGTCGTCCGACACCCGTAAATGACCTGATGCCCGGTCACCTGGGTGAGCCTGAATACTGAGGTGCGATCCATAATCGGGCGTTACGATCCGATAACCGGTTCCCACTTATCGGAACGCACTCTAGTCCCCGACGATTTCTTGGACGGGCTTGGCCACCGGTGGCGGTGCGCGCATGATGAGCAGGAGTGGAATAATAATTCCGGATGCCAGTAAAAGGGTCGAAAATACTGAGTCATAGGCGACCATCGCACCTTGGCGGGTAATCTCGCCGTTTAGCGCCATCATGCCCGTCTGGCTGGCCGGGTTCAGGAAGGGCGGCAGGGCTGCGGCAATCATGGGATCAGAGGTTTGTATATTGCCTGCCAGGACGGAGTGAACCGAAGCACTTTGGCGGACCAACATGGCCTGAGCTGCTGAAATCCCAACGCTCGATCCCAGGCTGCGGGCCATGGTGTTGACGATTGTGCCCTCGACCCTGTGGGTTGGCGAAAGGGTGGCGAAGGCCAGGATCGACAGGGGCGCGAACATCATTCCTGTGCCAAAGCCTTGGATAACCCCCGATACCATGATCGACTGAGAGGTCATGTCTAAGGAGAACTTGGTCATCAGGAAGACGGCGATCGAACTCACCGCCAAGCCGACCATCAATACCCGCCGGGCACCGATCAGGATCATCATCTGCGGGATCAAGAGGAAGGCGCACAGTGACCCTATACCGCGCGGCATACTGGCATAGCCCGCCTGCAGGACGGAGTATCCCATCAGACTCTGCATCATGGTGGGCAAAAGGGCGGTGGTGGAAAACATCAGCCCGCCGATGAAGAAGGAAATGATGGTCGAGGTCGCGAAATTACGGTCGCGCATCAGGTCGCGATGAAAGAAGGGGTTCTTCGCCGTCAGGGTTTGGGTGATGAAAACCCAAAGCCCCATCAACACCGCCATGCCATAGGCGCAGATTTCGGGCGAGTGAAACCAGTCCTGACCCGGGCCCCGGTCGGCCATCAGCTGTAATCCGCCCACGAAAAACACCAGGGCGGTAAAACCCAAGGTATCGAAAGGTCGCTGCCGTCCCCCTGCATCATCATCCATGAAGGTGGATAGACCCAGGAAGGCCAGAATCCCGATAGGGACATTGATATAAAACACCCAACGCCAGGACAGGTTGTCCGTCAGCCAGCCACCTAGGGCTGGCCCCAGGATCGGCCCGACAATGACGGCGGAACTCCACAGCGCCATGACCCGGGGCACCTGATGGGGTGGGAAAATGTCCAGCATGACCGTTTGCGACAGCGGCATCATGGAGGCCCCAGCAATCCCCTGCAGCAATCTGAAGAGCACGATTTCCGGAAGATTTGTGGCAATCCCGCATAGCATAGAGGCCAGGGTGAAGCCAAAGATTGACAAGAGGAACATGCGCTTGCGACCGAATCTCTGGGACAGCCAGCCGGACAATGGCGTCATAATCGCCGTGGCGATGATGTAGGAGGTTAGGACCCAGGTGATCTGATCTTGCGCTGCCGAAACGCTGCCCTGAATATGAGGTAGGGCCACATTAGCTATGGTGGAATCCAGGGTGTTCATCAGGGTGGCCAACATCAGGGCCCCCGTAATGGGAATGCGATTGGCGACATCCCGCGGTGAGGTCATGCCAAACCGCCGATCCCGGTCCCGGTCCTGTTCTGCAATGATCCTGATACGACCATGGATGCTTTGGGTTTCACTCTCAACTGGCGTCTCAGCCGTTTAGCCCGAAACACCAGCCTGCCATAACACGGGCCAAACCGCCGCGCCCAGATGGAAGTTTCACTCTGCCTTGGCATTGCGTTCAATATAAGCCCGCAGGTCGTCGATCTGCGCCGCGGTGAGGGATTGCGACGGCATGACATAATGGCCCTTGCGGATCAAAACCGTCAGCCGACCAGGAAGGGCGACCGTATGGAGAAATCCATGATCAGAGAAGCCTGGGGCCTGATCCTTGGGGCCCGGCCCAGTCCCATCGACATTATGGCAGTTTGCACAGGCGGCCAGTGCGACATCATGGCCGCGTCGGACGGCTGTATCCGGCTTTCCGGTCGGGAGACCCGCGCAGCCCGCTAGGGCCAACCCCGCCACGATCAGACCAACCATCACGCGCCAAGCCTTATGATATGCAGGTGTCACTGTCATGGATATTCATCCTGCGACTGAGGCGCGCGGTCCATGCCCTAGCGCTTAGGGCGGTAGGCGATCAGGACATTGCCGCCCTGTTGGCCGAACTGGCTATAGCCGGAATTGACGAACAGAGATCCGCCACCGGCGAAAATTCCGGCCGAATCGATAGCGCCCCCCTGACCCTGCACACCGTTGATCCCAGTGAAGCTAGCTATGGTGTCGTGGACGGCCACGACCTTTCCCGTCGCCGCATCCAAAACCCAGACCCGTCCGTCCAGGCCGCCGGCAAGGATGGATTGGTCGAGCACAATCGGGGCGGCGGATATTCCGGCATGGGCGAGGCAGCCGGCCACCTTGTCCCCTCTGGGCGCATCACAAGACGGCTGGACCCGCCAGTTCCACAAGACCTTGCCCGTGGCCGGGTCGAGGGCGTGAATCCCCGCAGCAGACAGGTCTGCAGGTACGCCAGGATCACTGATCGGGGCATAAAGGCGATGTTCATCGGCCGCCAATCCCCAATGAACCCCCCCGAGCGCAGTCCCTGTGCCGAATTTCTGGTTCCAAATCTTTTTGCCGGTGGCCGCGTCCAGCCCCCAGACGTCGCCAGACTTCTGCCCGGCCAGAATGAGCGCCTTGCCCCCCGTCTTTGCCAAGATCGGTCCGGCCCCGAAGTCATGGTCGCGCAGCACGCTGTCACCTTCATAGAAGAAACAGTTGGGTCCTGGCGGACGTTTTGAGCTGCGCCCGGTGGGGCAGGACATGTTCCAAATGTCATTCTTTAGGGCCTGAAAGACCCACCTGGGCCGCCCGTTGGCTAGGTCAAGGGCTAAGATGGAATCGCTGGTTTCCGTCGCCGGAGGTGAGGTATTTTCCCCCGTTCCCACATAGACCAAGCCATGTTTCAAATCGATCGCTGGTGATGACCAGATCGGGGCACCGGACGGACCCTGCATATCAGCGCCCTGGCTATTCTTTACCCCCAGCGGCTTCGCATCGATCATGGTATGGTAGGTCCAGAGGCGGGCCCCTGTCTCTGCCAACAGGGCTGCCACCGCGCCATGGCCTTTGCAGCAGCCGTAGGTTGGCCGCATGGCCAGGGCGACATCAATGGCGGAGATCGGCACGATCAGCTTGTCGCCCGCAAATGCCGGTGTGCCGGTCAGCATACCTATGCCGCCAGTGCGGGGATCTACCCGCCAGATCAGTTTGCCCGTCAGGGCGTCCCAGGCCTGAACCTGTCCACCGCTATCGCTGCCGACCAGGGCGAACCGTCCCGATGGGGTAAGTTTGCCGAAGGACAAGCCGGTGCGGAGTTCTGAAGGGGTCTGAGCGATCCACTTGGCGCAACCGGTCGCCGTGTCTAGGGCATAGAGCCTTCCGGCCTGGCCGGCGGCGTAGAACAAGGTCGACCCGATGACGACGCCTTGCGATCTGAGGGTGGTGGTTCCCGGAAAGGCAAGTGTCCAAGCAATCTCAAGATCGGACAATTCCTTTGAGGTCAGCCCGCCTTCTGCTGCGGAGATGTGCCGGGAATTATCTGGTCTAAAACCCCAGCCCCTCGGGGCCGATCCCGCCGGGACCGTGATCGCTGAGCGGTCTTTTCCGCAAAAGGGCGGTGCCGGGATTTCAGCAGAGGCGGGACCGGTCTTGGCCGCCAGATAGGCTATGACCCCTTCCAGTTCCTCAGGTGCGAGGCTATCGCCGATTCCCCGCATGGGGCCGGTAGTCAGGGCCGTCCGCAGGGTCGGCGCACTCATCTTGCGCAGCAGCTCCACCGAGGAGGCGCGACTGCCTGGCGGGGGTGCCGCGTGGCAGCTTGCGCAGGCACGTTCATAGACCTGTTGTCCTAGTGACGGCGGCGCGGTCTGGGCGAGGGATGGGCCGGCCAGACCGATCACGGCCACGAGGCCAAACAGGCCTTGCAAAGATTTCAACATCCTGTTGCTCCCGTAACACCGCAGCATCTTCTGCCCTGACTTGGAACCGCTTCTCTTTAAGACGGACTCATCAAAAGAAATAAAAGAACTATAATTCAAAAAGTTAGACGTTTTCAATCCGATAACCGGGTCCCACTTATCGGAACACGCTTTCAGGTGATCAGGCGCGCTCCTTACTCTACACGGAGCCCTCGCCGGTCCAAGGGGCCAAGTCCAGGTCTGACATCGAACCTGGACATAGGGGCTTTCAAGGTCGAGGATGCAGACAAGGTCACCGGGATGGCTGACCCTGTCTGACGGCGGGCCGGGACGGGAAACGAATTAGGGGTCTAGGGTATGAGAACAGCGACCGTCCTGCTGCTGGCGGCTTCCGTTCTGGGATGTCAAATCGCAAACATCCCGACGGCGATGGCGGCGACGAAGCCGGGTCCTGTAAAGCGCGCCACCCCCTATCGGGCCCCCAGGGGGCCGGACAAGGTTCATCCCGATCTCAATGGGGTCTGGCAAGCCATGAACGGTGCCAACTGGGATATTGAGCCCCACGCCGCCCGGGCAGCTCTGCAAATGCGTCCAGGACCGGTCAGTCCTGTACCCGCCAAGGAGGTTCTGGCCCTCGGCGCGGTGGGGGCCGTGCCCGCCGGTCTTGGGGCCGTGGTGGGTGGGCAGATCCCCTATACCCCCGAGGCCCGGACGCAAAGGGATGCCAACCGAGCTGACTGGATTCACCGAGATCCCGAGATCAAGTGTTATCTGCCCGGCGTGCCGCGGGCAAATTACATGGCTCTGCCGTTTCAAATCTTCCAGTCCGACAAGGACATTCTGATTGCCTATGAATATGCGGGGGCGGTCCGTAATCTGTTTTTCAAGGACCCCGGTCCTGCCCCTGTAGACTCCTGGATGGGTCAGTCTGTGGCGAAGTGGGAGGGTGACACCCTGGTGGTGACCATTACGGGGCAACAGGATTCCACCTGGTTTGATCGGGCTGGGAATTTTCATTCCTCGGACATGAAGGTCGTAGAACGCTGGACGCCAACCGGCCCAGGGGTGCTGAGGTATGAAGCTGAAATAACCGATCCGGCAACCTTCACTAGACCCTGGAAGCTCGCCCTCAATCTTTACAAGCGTCAAGGTGAGGATGCGCAGCTGCAAGCATTCAAGTGCGTCGAATTTGTCGAGGAGATGATGTACGGCCAATATCGTCGGTCGCCGCTGAATTAAGGGCGATCATTTGAAAGTCTTGAGCCCCAAAACCTCAACACCCGTATTTTGACGACGAAAAGCCCGCTGGAGGCGGAATATGACCAAACTATCTTTCACGCTTTTGGCAATGACAGCGGCCTTAGCCACAACCGCAGGACTCGGGGTTCAATCGGCCCAGGCGCATCACGCCTTCGCTGCCGAGTTCGACGGCAAGGCCCCGGTGCTGCTGAGGGGGAAGGTGAGCAAGGTCGAGTGGATCAATCCCCATGCCTGGGTTCACCTGATGGCTGCAGGGCCGGACGGTCAGGTTCGGGAATGGATGGTCGAGGGCGGCACCCCGAATACACTTTTGCGCTCGGGAATTGATCGCAATACCCTGAAACCCGGTACGGAAATCGTGGTTCGCGGCTACCAATCCAAGGACAGATCCTGCGCACCAGTCTGCAAGGCCAATGGTCGGGATGTCGCCTTTCCGGATGGCCGCAAGGTCTTCATGGGCTCATCAGGAACCGGAGCACCCAAAGACGGCGCTGATCCGAACGACAAATAATCGACCATCGCCGACGGCGGGTCAGGGTCGGATGCGCGGGCCTCATGGCGCAGATTTTGGAGAAGGAGGGGGCGTGATACGGGCATTTCTCGTCTGGCTTCAGGACCAGTTGGGCAAGGGGGCCGGGGATACAGCGCAGTCCTGGAGTCAGGACCTCCTAGGGTCACTCAACCTCTGGGGCCTGATAGAGGGCACCCACCTTCTGTCGCTCATGCTGTTTGCCGGGACGATTCTCTTTGTTGACCTGCGCCTGATCGGCGCATCTTTCCAGCGCACCCCCGTATCTGTGATCAGCCGGCGCATTCTCCCGCTGACCGTGGTGGGTTTCAGCTTTATGGTGATATCGGGGGCTGCCCTATTTTTCGCCAAACCCCTGTTTTATTATCATAATATCTGGTTTCGCGCGAAGCTGGTCTTCCTGGCCCTGGCCCTGCTCAATATTGTCATTTTCCACCTCCGGGCCCATCGTCATCAGCAGGTCTGGGACACCCTGCCCAAGCCGCCCGCTGACACCCGTCTGTTGGCGGTCCTGTCTTTAGCTTCATGGTTTCTGGTGATCACCTTGGGGCGCTTCATGGCTTACAGCTGGTTCGATTGCGGCAAACCTATCCCGCACTGGATCAATGTCGTTCAGGACTGCAAGTCCTCCGAGCATGGTGCCGTTGACGCCTCAGTCATGACGACCATGGGGGGGCATGGGTCGTGAAGATCACCTTTGGCGAGGTCGTCCCCAATCTGCGGCCCTGGGTGCAGCACCTAGATCAGGTCTGGCCCGCCTATATCATCAAGCCGCAGTTCGCCGCCTGGGAAGTTCTACATATTCTTTCCCTGGTGATCCTGGGCGGGACGGCGATCCTGATGAACCTGCGTTTGGCGGGTGCCGGTTTGGCGGAGGAGAAGCCCTCAGAAGTCTACCGAAACCTGCGGCGCTGGCAGGATCTCGGGGTTCTGGGCATTATTATCAGCGGCGTCTTGATCGGCATGGCCAATGCCGAACGGCTTTATGACAGCACCGCCTTTGTGGTGAAGATCATCGCCCTCATCGCGGGTATCGTTCTGACCTATGGTGCCGGCCGACCGATTGCCAGGGCCGATGGCCTCGTAAGCAAGGCGGCGCGACTCTGGTTCTTTGTGGGCACAGGACTCTGGCTGGCCTCAGTTGGGGTTTTTGCCACTGCGGTTCTGGCCAATCCCGGTTTGTTCCACGTCCTGATGGCTGCCGCTCTGATCGTGCTGGCCCTGACACGGAAGGCAGCTCGGGCGGTATTTGTCGTGGGGCTGTCCGTACTGGTAATCGGCCAGATCATCGTTACCCATTCAGTGATACCGGCAGATGACTTGTCACGGCTCGATCCGGCCAACAAGGTTTACGCGGCCTTGTTGGCGGTCTGGATTTTTGGAAATGCCGGGCGCGAGGGTCTGAGACCCGCGTCTGACCAAGACCCTGAGCGCATGGCCAAGCTGGTTGGCTATGTGTCCATCCTGGTCTGGGTCACCGCCGCCGCCGCCGGACGATGGATCGCGTTTGCTTAAGATCCATATGTTCAGCAACCTATGTCCCGCCGGGAGATCCCCCATGAAGCTGACCTCCCTAGTGCTTATCGCCGCGCTCGGCGGACTTGCCCTGGTTGGCGGATGTGTCAGGTCAAAGCCTGAATCCACGACGTCTTCCGTCAAGTTCGACACCGGCCTGCCGATGACCGAGTTCATGGGCCATGTGGTGGACCCGGCTGCGTTCGGCTTCTGGAAGGGATCGGGTACGGAAGAGACCGTGGGCGGCACCCGAGAACTTGCCCCGACCACGGCTGAAGGTTGGGAGGCTCTTGAGACCTCGGCGGCGGTCCTGTTCGAAGCGGGTAATATGTTACAGATTCCTGGACGGGCCCGCGATCCGGTGGATCATTGGAACAAATATGCTCAGGACCTTTCCGCCCGCGCCGCCGAAGGCAAGGCGGCGGCATTCAAGCACGATAAGCAGGCCGTGTTTGAGACCGGGGCGAAGATCTACCAAGTCTGCGAGGCCTGCCATGCCGAATATGTGATCGGCCCGCAGATCAAGACAACCGGCCCGGCCCAGGGTGCGCCCCTGCCGCCTTGGCCCACGGATCTGGCAGCCAGAAGGTAATAGCCTTGGAATTGACTATGAAACCGTGGCAGCCCTTAACGGCCTTAAGATTGATGTCGGGCGCGGCTGTGCTAGACCCAGATCACAAATCAGCTGGCCGGGATCGCTCGGCCTTGGAGGGAACATGTCCGGCAAGCTTCTAAAGGTAACCTTGGCCGTGACGGCGGTTGTCGGTGCCCTGGGTCTTGGATATGTCGGTCTGCGCGGTCCGCAGGTGAGTCTTGCCCAGGCCGATGACGCGGTGGTGGTCAGCCCGACAAAGGTCGATAATTTCCGGCTCTCGGATCAGAATTTTGAGTCCCACGAACTCTATCGGTTGGCCGATGCGTCGGCAGTGGTGCTGATCACCCAGCAGAACGGATGCCCGGTCAGCCGGAACACCGCATCGTCCATGAAGGCCCTCCAGGCCCAATTCAAAAGCAAGGGTGTTGAGTTCCTGATGCTCAACTCCAATCCCATGGACACCCGCGAAGAAATTGCCGCTGAAGCTAAGGCGTACGGCATAGACATGCCAATCCTTGCGGATGCTAACCAACTGGTCGGAGAGCAACTGGGCGTCACCCGCACCGCCGAAGTGATCATTCTCAATCCAAAGACCTGGACCGTGATTTATCGCGGTCCAGTGGATGATCGGGTGACCTATGAACGCCAGAAGGCCAAGGCTTCGGCCACTTGGGCGGCGGATGCGCTGAATGCCTTTCTGGCGGGCAAACCCGTGGCGGTGGCCCGTCAGCCGGCGGTCGGTTGCCTGATCAACTTCGCTGATCGGGGTCAGCCCTCATCGGTCAATATCTCTTATTCCAAGGTGATCGCGCCGATCATCCAGGACAAGTGCGTGGCCTGTCACCAGCCTGGCGGCATCGGACCTATGCCGCTCACCAGCTATCAGCGGATCAAAAGTTTCGCCCCGATGATCCGGGAAGTGATCCGCACCCAACGTATGCCGCCCTGGCGTGCCGATCCTGATGTGGGCAAATTCCATGGAGACCGCAGTCTCACCTCAGAACAAATCAAGCAGATGGTCCACTGGATCGAAGCCGGGGCCCAGCGGGGCGACGGCGACGATCCGATCGCGGCCGTGGAATACCATGCGTCGGAGTGGCCCCTGGGCAAGCCGGACTTGATTCTCGACATTCCGAGCTATGATATTCCGGCGACCGGGATTGTCGATTACCAGCGGCCCTTCGTGGTCAACCCCCTGAAGGACGGCAAGTGGCTGCGGGCCTCGACCATCAAGGTCGAAAATCGGCAGGCCGTGCATCACGTGCTCACCGGCTATCTCAATGACATCCCTAGTCCAGGGGAACCGGCCAATGAGAGCAAATGGGGGGTTTCGGTCGGTGGCTATGCGGTGGGCGCGGAGTCTATTGTCCAGCCGGATGATACGGGGGCCTATATTCCGCCGGGAGGTGCCATCGGTTTCCAGAATCACTACACGCCGTTCGGTAAGGCTGTGACTGAGGGGTCGAAGATCGCGCTTTATTTCTATGACAAGACCCCCAACTTGGTCATGCACAACTCGGTCATCGTCAATCCCAACATCAGCATCCCGCCGAATACCGAAAGCTGGAAACAGACCTCTCATCTCTACTTCCCCAAGGATGCGATTCTGCACGGGGCCTTCCCCCACGCCCATTATCGTGGGGCCTCATCGCAGCTTTGGATCCGCTATCCGGACGGCAAGCAGAAGCTGCTCCTGTCCCTCTCCCATTATGACTTCAACTGGCAGAGGGAATATGAGTTTGCAGAGCCGATACCGGTGCCCGCCGGGTCGAACCTGATCGCTGTTTACACCTATGATAATTCGAAGCGGAACCCGGCCAATCCCGATCCTAATCGGACCGTGCCATGGGGCGATCAGTCGTTTGACGAAATGCTCTATACCGCCGTGCGCTATCGGTGGGCCGGAGAGACCTCTGCGGCCATGAACACCTATGACGACTTGCTCAATAAGGGCCGTTTCATGGGCATTATGGACACCAACATGGACGGCAAGCTGCAGAAGGACGAGCTGATCGGTCGGATGGGTGAGAAGATGAAGGCCAACTTCTTCCTGATCGACGGCAATCATGATGGGGCCATCAGCCAGGACGAACTGGATAAGGTCTTCGCCATGATGCGGGGAATGCGCCGCGGTGGGCCCCCCGGCGGCCATCCGCCCGCG
>NMUI01000192.1 GCA_002221445.1 Phenylobacterium zucineum
GCGTTAATCACTCAGCATGTGAACAAGACCTTCAGTGAAGTCATGGACACCGGCACTGATCCGACACCATTCACCTGGCACACATACCTATCTCTTCATCACGTAAACATTAACCCGCCACCCCCACGCCCGCAGGGCAAATCCAACGCAACGAACGGCACTCGCCTCGCAACAGGCCCAGCCTCCAAACGCATGAAAAGTTCCGCCTCCACTCCGGTGACCTCATCCCAACCACCAACTCAGATCACCAAGTTTTCATACGTGGAATACTTCGCCTTCACGGTTTGCTCAGCACCGCTACCCACGGTACAGGAATGCTTCGCGGGACTCTACCCGGGAGGCGGGTTCGACTCCACTCACGGCACCATCTCGTACCCGGGCTGGAACGGCCAAGTCGCCACCGACCTTGCTATGTTCCGCACTCTCACCGGAGCGGTCCCACCAGCGCCGGAACTCCTTACCCCACAACCAGTCACCATCATCCCGTGCATCAACCCGGGGATCCTCCCCACTAACATCCTCGATGCCTTGGCTGCCGGACAACAGGACACATCCTCCATCCATTACGCATACCTCCAACGCGGCACAGATGCCCAGAAAACAGACTCCTGCATCCTGAACACCACTGGCACCCGATACAGAATGACAACTCACCTTCGCCCATGCTCCACGGGCACCCCGCTTTATCTGGACGACCTCGACGACCTTAAAACGCTACGAACATATTACTCACGCATCAGGGACGCTCTGGGCTGCCCAGCCATCACGCCAGTGCGAGCGCGCGCGGGACCCCAGATTCCTCTAATCCGTGCACAGCCCACGACATACGCACAGGCTACACGGGACGGCCCCGGCCCCACACTATCGCTATCCATCACCAGCTTCCGCTCACAAATCACCAGAGAAATCCACCAGCAGGTAGAGGAGGTCCACACGCAACTCCAATGCTCCGTCGATGCGTCACTAAGATCGATGCAGGACCAGCTCGATAAACAAACTCAGGCCGCGAATGCCGCCCTCCAGCGGGCGGACCAGCTTCACACACAATTCACTGAACAAATGCGCACCCAGACCACACTGCAGGGCATGCTCGAAGTCTCCCTGGCCACCCTGCGCGCTATGAACCAGAATGGGCCGACATTCAATGTCATAAACCCAGCTTCCCCAGCGATACCCCTCCCCCAGACCACCAACTTACCACCCACCCATGACCAAGCACAGCAACATCACTAGGGGACCCCCTACGTCCCGGCCCGCTAAGACTCCGGCCAAACAGGGAATAGTTGTAGGTAGAAAAGTAGTAACTAAGATAGATAGGTTCTTCCCTCCGCTTCGCCTCTCCTCTGTAGGCGACCCCGATCTTATCGACCTCTCTTGTAACTCATCTAAGAAAACTCCCGTTTTGCCTACCCTCACCTCGGGCTCACCGGCAATTCCCGCACAAGCTTCTCTCACACCATCCCCCCTACCAGCCATCATGCGCACTACCTCACTCAAACGCGCGAACACCAGTACTCCGTCGCCCCCACGGAACCAGCAACGGCGGACAGCCGTTTCTTCCCTCTTCCTTAGCCTTACACCTGCGCCTCACCGGCCGCAGGTGGCAATCCCCAATGCCACACTTCTAACTGGCCTGGCGCATGCAACGGACCTCCCCCCAATAGCCCTTCAGACGGCACTAGAACAGTTGCAGGGGCACTCCATCGACGGCAACCTCCGCCTTGGCCTCGTGAATCCAGGCCTCCTACCCCACTGGCTGCAGGCTTGGCTGCTCTCTTCCCCGTCCGCCAGCATTGCCTCTCTCCAAGAGGCTCTCGAACTTGATCAGTCAATTCTGTTCACTCTTGAAATATCACTTCCTCAACCCGACCACCACACCCTGACGGCAATCCCGAGCAACGGTTGGTGCGGCTATCTCACGCACTGGGCACTTACGCGACCGACCCTCTCTCTCCAGCCCATCACCTTCTCTCAGGACACTCGGGCCGCGCTGCTCCAACACCTCCAGGACATATTACGTACCACCCCCTCCCTCCTGCCCCCAGCCTCGCAGCACGTGACCTCCTAGAGGGTCCCAATGGTCATCGGGACCTCCCCTCTGCCCTCTGGTTCGATGCGGACTGGCTCCATCTCTTTCCAGACTATGGTCACGCATTGGCAGTCTTCTCCCATGCCCCGACTCACCTGCACAAGCCCGGGGCCATCTGGACGCGTTGCGAGATCCTCTCCAGTAGCCCAAATCGGGCCTCCTGGCCGCTAGCATTGCTCCTCCGGGTCATCAACTCCTTAAGGGCCGCTTGGCATAACAACAACCACTTCTGCATTCTTCCTCTCCCGACACAAGAAAATCGTCTCAAGGAAGCCACGCGGCACTTCTGCTCCTCCATCCTGTCTTGGCTCGCTGCCAGCATCCCAACCACTGGGAAACGCCCTCTGCACGCCCATGCCACACACTCCCACGACCGCCGCACGAAGCCCAGGCAACATTCCACCACGGCCCCACCATCGCCACCCACACCATCCTTAACCTCTTCCCGGCTACCCCACGCGCTTACACTGGCATCCAAGGACGGCTCCTCACCGTACTCCCTGACGCTATACGCCACAGAGGATCATATCGCCACCCTCAGTACAGCTCTCCACGGGAAGCTCCATACCACTCAGGACGCCGTCCTACTTCTCACCTCTACCCCAGGACTTCAGTTCACCCTTACATTCCCGGCCGACTACTCGGGACCACAACCGCTCCCATCACACTCCTTGGGTGGCTTCATGGGCCACCTAATGCTATCTTCTCGCGCCTGGGGCCAATGGATCCCTTCCGAAGACGACGTCATTACCTACATCTCCTCGCTTGGCGAAACCGGTCCCAAGGCACTCCTTCCCCCGGCCTGCTCATTCCCCCCTCACCATTGGACTTACGCAGGCTCGCAGCGCTCCCCCTACGGCACTATCTCGGGCCTCATCCCCCATTCAGACGCCGGTCACCTTCTGCTTTTATCAACCTCAGCGTCCCCAACACTCCATCTACATCATTGGGCCACCATCCTCTCCGCCCGCCAAGCGACACGGGGCCTCTCTCTCCTCGACGGTCAATTTTTCTTCACCCGCTGGCCTAGCGGGGATGCAGACCTCAACCAGGCGATGTGCTCGCTTGGGACTTCTCTCCTGGACTGGCACCGGTCCGCAGCCTTACCCCCGACCACCGCCCTATCACTCTCGCCTATCCAAGGCAAGACTATTATCACACCGCCACATCATCGCTACTTGGCACGACGATGCAAACTCCGACCACCACCACAACAACCACCCCGGCATTATTTCCATTATAAGACAGCCCGGAAAAACATCAAACTAGGCCTCGGCACCTCCGA
>NMUI01000193.1 GCA_002221445.1 Phenylobacterium zucineum
TATCCCTCTAGACGTTTCCGTCTGAAGGGAACAGGCTCCAGCAGGGGTCCTTCGTCGCGTCCCCTCAAGCCTTCAGCTCGAACCGCTGCCGCAAGCCGCTTAAAGGCTTCAGAAAGAGACGATAGGAAATCTCCGCAAGGATAAAGGTCACGAGAACCGCAAGGGCCGCGACAATAGCCCGCTGTGGGATCGGCAGGTCGGAGGCAGGACCTCCACTCAAATTGGAAAAAAGGTGATGCAGTTCGGTGTTCCAAAGATAGGCACCATAAGACCGCCGCCCCATCCAGCGGATCGGTGAAAGCTCTAAAAGATTTCGTAGGGTCATGCCCAGGGGGCAAAAGAACAGGCCCCAAAAACCAAGGCCTAGACTGAGGCCCTGAAGCGAGAACCGGAAGGTTTCCCGGAAGGTCTGGTCACGGTAAACCAGCGAAACCAGCATCAGGATCCCAGCCAGGACCAGCCCTCCGGTGGCGGCGCGGGGCGCGGCCCTCAGAGCATAGCCGAACCGCTCAAAGACAATGGACATCAGACAGCCCCAGGCCATGGAGTCTATCCGACATTCGGAAGCCTTGCTGGTGTATAGATCCAGCGCGCCATCAAGGTGGGCCGTCAGTCTCCAGATCGGTCCAAAAATGCAGACCAGCCCCAGCAGGGCCAACAACCGTGTCGGATGATTGCGGCAGACCACCAGTAGCAGCGGAAAGGTCAGGTAAAAATGCTCCTCTACCGCAAGAGACCAAAGCTGGGGCCAGTGGGGCGAAACAGCGAACGATGCCTGGGCAATGCTGAGATAGTTGGTGAAGAAGGCAAAGGCTGCGGCGATCTGAGGTGGAGGCGAGTCGATCCCATAGCTGCGCCCGGCCACGATTGTGATCAGCAGGAAGGCGTAAAGTTCCGGGGTCAACCTTAGAAAGCGACGAATATAAAAGTTACCCAGCTGGATCTGACCGACCGCCATCTGCTCACCGCGCAGGAGGGTGGTGATCAGAAATCCGCTGAGAAAAAAGAAAATTGTAACGCCGAGGCCGCCGGGCACCTTTTTATCGAAACCGAAATGGCCGACAATGACCAACAGAACCGAAAAGGCACGCAGACCGTCCAGGCCCTTCAGGTATCGACCATCGTCATAGAAGACATAGGGCACCGCGCTCATAGCCCAAGGTTAGGTGGCCGGGGTGACAGCCGGGTTAATGCCTCCGATTTCTTGCAAGAAGAAGGTAATTACGGCAACCAAAGGCCATGGACACCCATATCGCCGCACTCTACCGCCACCCGGTCAAGGGCTTCACACCCGAATCCCTTACCCATGCCGACCTTATTGCCGGAAGAGAATTTCCCGGTGACCGGTTGTTTGCCGTGGAGAACGGTCCATCGGGCTTTGATCCCGCCGCACCGGCTTGGGTCAACAAGATGAAGTTCACGGTCCTGGCCGCCCTGCCGCAGGTGGCGCTGGCGACCACTGCTTTTGACGAGGTTGGAAATACCCTGACAGCGACGGCCCCTGGCCAGCCAGACTTCAATGGCGATCTGAACAGCCCGGTTGGGCAACACGCCTTTGCCCAGTGGCTGAAAGACCTGCTCGGCGACGATGCCCATCCCGACCTAAAGGTCCTGCAAGCCCCCGGCCACCGGTTCATGGACCACCCTCAGGGCCATGTTTCCATTCTCAATCTCGCCAGTGTGCGCGATCTGGAAACTCGGATCGGTCGCGACATTGATCCCCGCCGTTTTCGCGCCAATATCTATGTCGAAGGCTGGCCGCCCTGGGCAGAAATGGCCTGTGAAGGACGCGATCTGATGGTCGGCTTTGCACGGGCCAAGGTTTACAGGCCGATTAAGCGGTGTAGCGCCACCCATGTGGACCCTGCCACGGGGGCGCGGGATCTGGATCTGGTGAAGGCCCTGTTCGATAATTACGGCCACATGAACTGCGGTATTTATGTGCATGTGACCGACGGGGCCGGGTATGTCCGGGTGATGCCTGTACCCTGCCGCAGGTGCGGACATGACCCATACCCTGTTAAGTGCCTGGCAGTCGGCGAAAGCCGCCTTCAAGCGGCGGGCCTGCAGGGACCGGTCATCGACTCCCGGCTGCTGGTCGAGGCGGCCGCTGACGCAACCCGGGCCGATATTGTCGGGGATCCCTACCGCGCCCTAACTCCCGATCAGGAAGCCGTCCTGGAAGACTATCTGAGCCGTCGGGCGCGGCGCGAACCCGTCAGCCATATCCTGGGGCGCAAGGGTTTCTGGAAAATTATGCTGTCGGTGAATGCCCATGTCCTGACCCCACGCCCGGACACCGAAGTCATTGTGGACTATGTTCTGAAAAAATGCCGGACGGGAAGCCGTTTTCGATTCTCGACTTGGGAGTCGGTTCGGGGGCGATCCTATTGTCGATCCTGGCCGAACGGTCGGCCGCGAAGGGTCTGGGTGTCGATGTGTCCGAAGACGCCCTGGCCGTCGCCCGAGACAATGCGGCGCATCTGGGCCTTGCCGGCCGGATCGCCCTGCTGCGCGGTGATTGGACGACCGGGCTAAGCGATTGTAATTATGACGTGGTGGTCTCCAATCCGCCCTATATCGCCAGCGAGGTGATCGAAACCTTGGAGCCCGAGGTCAAGGATCACGAACCGCGCCTCGCCCTGGACGGTGGGCCGGATGGCTTGGCGCACTATAGGGTTCTTGCGCCTGAGATTCTGCGGGTGCTGAAACCAGGCGGCCTGTTCGCTATGGAGATCGGCTATGATCAGAAAAATGCCGTTGAAACCCTGTTCAATACGGCGGGTGCCGAGGGGGTTTGGACCATTCCGGACCTAGCCATGCACGATCGTGTGGTGGTCGGAATGAAAAAGGCCTTGGAAACTGCTCAGTGAATCGCTAGACGAGGTTTCTGTCTCCACCTCATTCGTCGGTGCTTCAGGTTCGGCCTTCTAGTTAGTAAGCCTGGACCGCTCCGACAGGCGCGCCGCGCGGCGCGAACCCCAGGTCGGGGTGGATGGCGAGGAACACCTAAGCATCAACTGAGTTTTCCGGGTTAAGGCCCAGGACCAAGGCGAAAGGATACACCGTCCGCAACAAGGCCCTTAAAGCCAAGGCGGTCGGCGCAAGGACGAATGAGAGACTTCAAAGGTATGAAGCGCCAGCGTGGCCGCAATCGTAATGGCAGCCCGAACAACGGCAATAAGCCGCCGCAGCAGAACGCCAATCGCGCGTTTGAATCCAACGGGCCTGAGAACATCAAGGTCCGCGGTAACGCTCAGCATGTTTTCGAAAAGTACCAACAACTGGCTCGGGATGCGACCACGGCGGGCGACCGGGTTCTGGCGGAAAACTACCTCCAGCACGCCGAACATTACTTCCGGGTGGTTCGGGCTATGCAGCCGACCCGTCCAGCCAGTGAAATTCTTGGGCGGGACCAATTCGTGTCTGGCTTTGACATCGACTTCGAAGATGAGAGCGGCGCTCAGGCCGCCGCCCTGGCCGATGCTGACGCCGCCGCCAATGGCGAGGCAGCCGAGTCCTCGGAAGGTGAAACCGAAACTCGCGACCGTAACAGCTGGCGAGATGAACGGCCCAGGGATGAACGCCCCAGAGACGAGCGCCAAAGGGATGAACGCCCAAGGGATGAACGCCCGCGTGAAGATCGAGGAGATCGTCCGCGCTATCGTGACCGCGACGACCGCTGGCGGGACGATCGACCACGGGGGGAGGATCGCCCACCGCGCGAAGATCGCGGCGAACGTCCCAGGGATGAACGACCTAGAGATGAACGCGCCAGAGACGAGCGTCCGAGGGATGAGCGCCCACGGGATGATCGACCGCGCGGTGAGCGACCGGAAGGCGGCCGCCGGGATCGCTGGCGGGAACGGGAAGATCGACCACGGGAGGACCGCCCTGAGCGCGATCCTATGGCGGTGATCGAACCCCAAAATACGCCCATGGTGAGTGCGCCGATCTTGCCTGTAGAGGAAAAACCTCACCGGTTCTGCGGGACGACGACGGCGGCGAAAGCCACGCCCCCGCCTTTCTCAAGGCCCTGCGGACCCGTACCCCCAAGGCCGAGCCAACCCCGGAAGCCAGCGACGACACCCCAAAACCCACCCGCCGCCGCCGCGCGCCGCGGAGCTTTGAGGGCGGGGAAGAGGGGTAAATCAACCGTCCGATTTCAATGTTTGGCTGGAGGGAGGAATGCCGCCAATCTATGATCGCTCGGGTACAAGTTAAGCAGCCAACCGCAGGTCAAACGTGGAATTTGCACAACTTCAAAATATAATGTCAGACATCTTCGGCTGCTTGCCTAGGGACATCACGCCTGACTCAACGCCCGACACGATTGAAGCGTGGGACTCCCTCCGCATGCTAGATCTCCTGCTGATCATTGAACAGGAGGCCGGGGTGGAGATCGATCCAGACCGAGTTGGCGAAATGATCACGGTGCCGGCAATCCTTGAAATCGTAAATTCCACACTTGAGGCTCGCGGGTGATGGTCGAGCTTGCTCTCCGTTACCAGGCGACCCCGGGTGGGCGGATTGCGCTCTGGTCAGATTGGGGAAGCCACGACCCTACCAAACAGATCGTCATTATCGTGCACGGCGCGCTCCGCGACGCTCGGGCCTTGTCGCACTGGGCTACGCGATTCCAAGGTACAACAGACGTCGTCTTATTGGAGCTGCCCGGGCATGGGCGCAGTGATCCAATTCCGTCGCCGACTGTTGTCTCTATGGCTGATCACATACTGTCCGCCGTCTCCGATAGTTTCAGAAATCGGAAGGTCACAATGGTTTGTGAGTCCTTAGGTGGCCTGATCGGGCTGGAGATTGCTGGTCGGAGCGAGACCGGCCCCATCACAAACGTCATTGCTTGTGATCCGCCAATGACGACTGCAAAACTTTGGAATGTTCAGAATAATTTACTTCGGATTTTGAACGATAAAACCCTAAATAGTATATTTAAAGAAGAATTCTCCAAAATATTTTGGGTTTTCGGTAAATGGGGTTGAAGAACGCATATATTATGACGTCTTTGGCCGATTGCGCGTACCGACATTAATTCTAACTGGTGATAATCCTTTATTTCCCATCCGAAATATGCCGGGTGTCGCTTGCTTATTTGATATTGTAGATAGATATATACTAGAAAAATATTATCCCGATAAGGCTAGTTTTCGCATCGTTGAAAATTGTGGACATCTCTTACTCGTTAATGCTGTAGATGTCGTAGAGAAAATAATCTTAGAATTCATGACCACGCCAAACATTAACATCAATTAAAGATGGAAAAATCAGTGGTCAAGGCGCCGACAGATAATATTGATTACAGAGCACTTATCAATGCTGCAATCGAGAGCGATAAGGTCGGCTTGGTGCTTGAGTTTTCCAAGCTGTACTGGAAATCGGCACCGAACGCTTCGACATCGAGCTTCATTACGGCAAGAATTGAGCAGCTATGGCCCAATAGAAAATTACCCGAGTACCGTATCGCATTCTTGAGATCTTACACTCTGGAACCGGCGTTACCGCTTCTCGCTGCTGAAGCCGCCCTGTCCGGCTGTCGTATCGCGACCTGGGTCGGCGGATTTAATGCTTATGCCCAAGACATACTGACGGACCAAGGTGAACTATATGACCACCATCCCGACGCTATAGTGCTGGCGGTCGACGGTCACGACATAGCTCCAGAAATTTGGGGTAATTTTGGACAGTTTGACGAAGATGAATTGCGCGAGGGCTGTAAGCAGGCCTCATCACTTCTGATTAATATGATTGATCAACTGAGAAACAGAACTGATGCAAGCATAATTGTGCATGGCATGGCAATGCCGAAACATCGGAGCGGAGGCCTGCTGGATGATAGACGGACATTTAGTCAGATCGATGCGATATACATGTTGAATCGGACCCTTCGCCTAGCCAGCCTGGATCGGACGGGGGTCTATTTCCTTGATATGGACGAATTACAAGGCCGACACGGGCGTGCGAACTGGGGAGATGCGCGAAAATTTGCAACAACGCGCATGCCGATGAGCATCTCAGCGCTTCCTGTTCAAGCAAGGGAGTGGTGGCGGAGACTTCGCCCTCTGGCCCTTCCTCCAGCAAAAGTCCTCGTGCTCGATCTCGATAATACGCTTTGGGGCGGTACAGTCGGCGAGGACGGCCCAGAGGGTTTGAAGCTCAGCGACGAGCATCCAGGCGTTTATTTTAAGAATTTTCAGAAGGCGATTGCCGATATCTCCCGACGTGGAGTGCTCTTGGCGATTGCGTCAAAAAACAACCCATCTGACGCAATGCACGTTCTTGAACAAAACCCGCATATGATACTGAGGCCAGACAGCTTCTCGGCGTTGCGTATCAATTGGCAACCCAAGCCCCAAAATCTCATCGAAATCGCGGAGGAATTGAATCTCGGCTTGGATAGTCTCGTTTTCGTCGATGACAATCCCGCTGAGTGTGAGGCTGTGAGACTCGCCTTGCCCGAGGTGGAAGTTATCCAGCTTCCAAGCGACCCAGCGAGCTATGCAGATCTGATCTTGTCGGTGCTTTCCCTTGAACGCGCCTTCGCGTCCTTGGAAGACACTCAGAGAGCGCAGTTCTATAGCCAGGATAAGGCAAGGCGTGAACTTGCTGGCAACTACGCCTCTATTGACGACTTTCTTTCTGCGCTCGACATTCGCATCGCCATCAGCCCACTGACCAAAGATACCCTTTCGAGGGCGTCGCAGCTGACCCAAAAGACAAACCAGTTGAATACGACGACCCGAAGACTTTCTGAGGCTGAAATGGCGGCTTTCGTGGCTGTCGCACATCAGGAAGTCTTCACCCTAAGATCCTGGGACAAGTTTGGCGATAACGGAATTGTCGGCGTCGCCATGACATCTATTCTAGGAACAAGGTGTGATATCATCGGGTTTATGCTGAGTTGTCGGGTTATCGGGCGCGGAATTGAAACCGCATTTCTGAGCTGGATTGGTCGATGGGCCCGTTCCCATGGAGCCCTAACCTTGGAGGGTGAATTCATCGCTACTAAGAAGAATGCACCCGCTGAAAAAATCTTTGAAAATGCTGGTTTTACCTGCATTTCTACTCGAGATTCAGCCTCCACATGGCGTTATGATATTTCAAATTCTGGCCCTGAAACACCCGCTTGGGTATCTTGGAAAGCGTAGTGCTGGGTGCCGATAAAGTGATCCTGATCTCGAACCAAGCTGCGCTTCAAGCCTATCAACGCGGCGAGCATGAACTAGCGCTGAAACTGGCCGAGGAATCCCTGGGGTCAGACCCTAGTGCCGCAGACGCAATGCTGGCCATCCTGCTTATTCGGCTTCGCATGCACGACGCAGATGCCAGCGCAACGATGATAAAGCGGTTGGGGGCGTTGCGCTCCGCGGACTGGCTTCTACAAGCCGTGAGGGAAGATTATCGGGTCCGGGGTGCACCCCACTCACACGGGATATAGCATTTAAGGTTGGTTTCCAATTCCGAACGCGTCTGTCCAATCTAAACCCTCCCCTGGAAAAGTCTTTCAGAGCTGCACAACACGAGTATATCAACATCGTGGGATCCAGCTGGGTCCGAAGTTTTGGCGGTAATACAGTATTTTTTCCGCTTTTTATTGGAACAGGCCCGACGACTCTTTTCATCACTGATGATGCAGCAACGGTTGCTCGCCGGAAAATTATGGAAAACATAATCCGATGCGATCTTTCGCGACCGACCGTGCTGATGATATCAAGCGATGCCTATTATCAGGCAACAAATTTCCTTAAGACACGTCAGGGTGTTGAGCCACACGCAACAGAACATGACTTTGATGTCATGGATAAAACTGCTGAACGGTATCGTGTTCTTCTTGAAGACTGCAAGAAAATAGCTTCTGGCAAGCTATACCTTGTTGGTTCGACGCCACAACGCTCTGATATAATGGTCGAATTGTCCAAGCGATTGAATGTTGGGCTAAGAAGAGTCTGCGAGGAAACTGGAGTCGGTTTCTTAGACTGGTGGGATGAACTGGCCGATCCGATAACTGGTCACCTGAGGGCCGAGCTGTCCGCAAATGCCTATGCCGGGGATGCGCATTTCAAGATCGAGACAACTGGTCTTTTCATCGACCTCCTTAAGCAAGAGGGATTAATCAGTGAGGCCATTGGGTCAGTTGTTGATTATGATTGGACTCACGTCTTCGAGTGCGAAGTCAATAAAACAGAGCGGACAAGGATTTGGTGTGAGCCATCTATAAGTCCGAACAACGCACTCAAATCACACAAAATCGCGGCTTCCCATGTGGCCCAGAAAACCGCCGACATATTAATGGCCTTCCTACTGCCAGCGCCCAAGGAGCCTATTGCTGTTCTCAATGTCCGTGACGGTTATCTGCCTACAATTATCCCACCGCAGGTCCATGCGGGCTGTCTGGCAATCACTGGCTCAGAAGCGGATCTGCAGACAGCCCGCGTTGTGTTCGACTTTTACGGCAGGTCTGACATTCATTTAAGGAAGTCAGATGCCTCGTTACTGGATGACATTGCCAGCCAGTCATTTTCGTATGTGATCGCAGAAATACATCCCGAAAGTCTTGAAGAGGACGAGCGGCGCATTGAGACCTTTCTTGCGGCATGCGACCCAACCGGCGATGTTTTGATCGGCACACCAGACCCAGGCCGCCTCGAAAAACTGGAGTTCGGTAATCGAAGGGTCGTGACCCTCATGCCGACGGGAAATCGACATATTCCTGAGATATGGCAAAACTACGCAGTCGCTATCCTTCGATGAGACCGCTGCGCTTTCGGCAATCTGACCGCAGAAGGATTGCTACCCTATCCGACCGGCACCGCCTCCGCCTTCAAGCTGGTCGGGACCAGGGTTGAGATCACGATAGACACGGCGAAGGCCGCAATCAGGGTGACGACGATTGCCGCACCGGTCGGCAGGTCCATGACTGAAGACACCAATAAGCCGAGAATGTACCCGGCCAAACCGACGCTATAGCCGACAAAGAGGCGGAGCTTCGGGGCGAATCTGCGGGCCGCCAGGGCCGGGATAATCAGGCTGGCAAAGACCAGATAAACCCCCACCAACTGAACAGACTGAGTCACCACAAGGGCAAACAGCACATAGAAGCCGACCTGGCCCATCCGCGCCCGGAATCGGAACCAAATCAACAAGGCGACCGCATAGAACAAGGCGATGGGCCAGAGACTGGCGGCCGTCACCCAAAGGATCTGGCCCACCAGCAGGTCTTTAAGATGCTCCCCGCCATGAGGATTGTTCGCGAGCAGGAGAAGCTCTACCGACGCAGCCGCCACAAACAGAACACCGATCAGGGCCTCCTGCACCTCAGGCCACTTCTTTTCGGTCCAAGTAAGTAATAGGGCACCGATCAAGGCCGCGCTGCAGGCGGCGGCCTGCACCACCCAGCCCTGCGGATCTGTGCCCAGGGCACCGGCCAGGGTGACTCCAAGGCCTGCCACCTGGGCAATAGCCAGATCAATAAAGACAATCCCGCGCCCAAGGACCTGCTGTCCCATAGGCACATGGGTGGACAGGACCAAGAGACCCGCGAGAAAAGCCGGAATAAGGACGCTCAGCTCAATCGAACCCATAAACATCACTTCAGCGCCTTCAGCATACGGGACAGGGTATCGTCATAGAGCGTGTAGAGGTCCTTGGCCTGATCGGTTCCGCCGATGGTATAAGGTAGCATGACCGCCGGAACCCCGGCACGACCGCCGATAAATGTGGACGGACGATCATCCTCATAGGCCGCGCGAATGATCATCCTGACCGGTGTCTTCTTCAGGACCTCCAGCACCTGGGCTAGATAGCCGCTGGAGGCCGGAACGCCGGGCTTGGGCTCAAGGGCGACGACCCGCCGCAGACCCAGCCAGGTTTCAAGATAGATCCAGCTGCGATGTTGGACAGCGATTGGAATTCCTCGCAATGGCGCTGCCTGGGCCTGCCAGCGTTTAAGCGCAGCCTGCCAGTTACCTGCAAAGGTCTGATAGCGGGCGTGATACAAGCCGGCATTGGCGGGATCCAGGTCTGCGAACCGGTCGGCCATGGCCTTGCCGACTGGAAGCATGTTGCGGGGGTCAGACTGAATGTGGGGGTTGCCCCCCGCATGGATATCGCCCTGGGAGCGATCAAGAGACGCTGGGGTTTCCAGCAGATGGACATAGTCTGTGGGTTGGAAGACGCCCCTGGCCCCGGGCATAATTTTCTTATTGGCAGATTGGGTAACGATCATGGGCAACCAGCCGATTTCCAGCTCCGCGCCAGTGCAGACCGTCACATCCGCCGTTCGCGCCTTGGCGATCAGGCTCGGCCTGGCCTGGATCAGATGCGGATCCTGAACGCCGGTGGTGGCCACATAGACGCTGACCTTGTCACCGCCGATTTCATGAGCCAGGGCTCCCCATTCAGGCTCACAGGCAAAGACCTGCAAGGCGGCAGCCGGTCCGGCCATTCCGACCGCCAGCGCCGCCACCAGGCCGCTGAGTATGGGCTTAATCATGGTCATGTCCTTAATACCTGTGGGCCCCGTGGGGGCCATAGACGACGGTGTATTGGAAGCGCAATTCGTCATTGGCCTTCAAATCCGTCTGGTCGTGCGTGATCTGCATACGGAACCGTGCGAACTCGCTCGTGTCATATTCCAACAGCCCGGTGATCGCTTTGGCATTATGACCGAGATCATCCAGGGGCGATGTCAGCAGGACCTTGGCTGGGCGATCACCTGTCAAAGACCCGTACCTCAGGCCAAGACTCCATCGGTTAGTGAACTGATAGACACCCTGGGCATACCATCCCGAACGATTGAGCCTGGCAGGCAGGAGGTTAAAGGCTCCATTTTGCCGGTCGAAGAAATACTCACCGCTGAGGGTCAGATTCTGTTGGGCCGGATTGCCCCCCGGTGCCCATTTATAGACCAGGGATGCGATCCCCAGATCATTATCGCCGCTGAAATGATCGGGGCCTGTCACCCGATCACGGGCTGCTGTGTGCAGGTAGGACAGGGCTCCGAGCCAACTGGAGTCGTCATTGATGTCGGCACCGGTATGGATGAACAGCGATTGCGATCCAGCGCGGTTCTTGTCGGCACCGCCGCCGGGGAACCGATCCCCCCGGAAGACCTCACTGCCCGCCTCCAGGAAGAAGGGCGTCGGTGCCAGCCAGCGCACCTGCACCCCGTCATCGCCATACTGACTGCCCAAAAAGACGCGGTAAGGCAAAGGCATGTCGATGAAAGACCAGTTATGTCCATGGCGCTCGTTCAGATAGCCGATTGCCGAATAAAACCGCCCCGCCTTCAGGGTCAGACCAGCCGGGAGCGCGGTGGTCTGGATATATCCCTCTTCCACTGAGGCCGAGCCGGACCCGTCAAAACTGACCGTAAGCGCTGCACTCAAATACGGATCAACATTGGCCCCGAGGGTGACTTCAGACTCGCCCAGGGAAAATCCGCGACGTTCCGGCGCGGCGTTATCGCTTAAAGGAAAGCCCGGAATCCTGGCTTGGGACGGATCACCGGACCGGGCGACATAATTGCCGTTTAGCACAACGGAGACTCCGGGGTTCATAGCGTTTTGCGAAGGCATGGCCACAGGCGGCGCAGCTTCTGAATCGGCGATAATCACCTCTCCGCCGCCTTCCGGCGCGGTCGGAGTTGGTGGCGCGGCGCGTGATGCCGCGACCTCAGCTTCTGCGGCCTTGAGACGGGCTTCAAGCTCAGCAATCTTGGCTTCATAGTCGCCGCGCAGGGTGTTGATCTGTTGCTGGAGCGCAGCAAAGTCAGTTGCAGGGGCCTTGGTCGGCGCCGCAACGGCCTGTCCGCCCAGGCCAAGTCCAGCGACAAGAAGAGCAAGGCCAAGGCCTTGGGCAGCGCGAGTCATAATCGTTCCTGACGGCTGTGTTCCCGATATGCCACCCGCATTTCGCTGGCGCGCTCAAACTGTTATGAGATAACATAACGATCGGTCAAGGTCGGTTTGTCAAACACATTGCCGTTCGGGCAAAGGAAGGTTAGCCCTTGGGCATGGGAGCCGATTGCCATCATCACGACATCAGCCAAACAGGGTTGATCGGTACGTCTCTGGACCTCGCTATGGGACAAGCTGAAACCCGTTGTCAAAATGTCCATGCGCGGCTGACTCCACCGCGCCGACGGGTGCTGGAGCTCCTGCTCCAGGCGGACGGGCCTTTGAAGGCCTATGATCTGATCGCCGCCTTCGGGCCACGGGGTGAACCCGCCAAACCCCCTACGGTTTATCGGGCCCTTGAATTTCTCGAGCGTATGGGGTTTGCCCATCGCATTGAAAGTCTGAATGCCTATGTCCCCTGCCGCCGGGATGCCGACAACCATAAGGCGGCATTTCTCATTTGCGACTGTTGTGGGGCCGCTCAAGAATTTGACCCCGATCTGCTCAACCGTTTATCCCCTGCCGACATAGGGGGCTATGCCGTGCGATCCATCACCCTAGAGGCCCATGGGCTATGTCCATCATGCCGGGAGGATACGACGCCCGGTTCCGCCTGAAACCTCGACTCCAGACCCAAACGCGCTGAAACTCCAAACCGATAGCCCCTAAGATGCGCGCCCATAACAGGTCTTCCAGATCGTCCCATGATTGAGATTACCCCCGAAATCGTCCTGGCCGACGATGAGATCAGCGAGCGGTTCATCCGAGCCGCTGGTCCGGGTGGGCAGAATGTCAATAAGGTGTCCACCGCCGTTGAACTCAGGTTTGATGTCAGACGCTCGCCGTCCCTGCCCAACGACGTTGCTATTCGACTGATGAAACTGGCGGGCCGTCGGCTGACCCAGGATGGTATACTGGTGCTTGTAGCCATGACCCATCGGACTCAGGACCGAAATCGCGCTGACGCCCTGGAACGCCTGATGGACCTAATTCGAAAGGCCGCAGAACCGCCGCCGCCGCCACGCAAGCGTACCCGCCCTACCCTGGCCTCTAAAGCCCGAAGATTAGAGGGCAAGGTCAAACGCGGCGGGGTCAAGGTCTTACGCGGAAAGGTTCGAAGTGAGGATTAGCTTTAACGAGGACTTGGCGGAACAGGCCGTCAGTGCCTATTCTGTGCGCATGATGAAACTTCGCGACCTTCTGATCGTCGGCATTCTCTTGGCGTTGAATGCCTGTGCCGCCGGTCCGAGCCTGGGCCCGCAACCTCCAGGCAGCAATCCCGCCGTTGGGGCCCCCTCCGCAGATGTCTTTCGACCCGAGGATTTCGCCTGGTCAACGGCCATGGGCAAGGGCGGTATAGAGGGCCATCTTGGTTTCAGCTTTGACGGCGTCCGATACACCTGCAAGGGCGCGGGGGTCATCCTAACCCCCGAAACCCTGTGGTCTCGTCGGCGGATCTCTGCCCTCTACAACTCACCGATTTCCTCAGCCCTACCCGTCGATGAAGTGCGCGCCCGGACCGCCACGGCCCCCAGCGGCGACTATTCCGCCTTCATCCGTCGGGCCACCTGTGACGGTGGAGATCGGTTCACCTTCTCCACCCTGCCCAATGGAGCTTGGTTTGTGATCCTCGTGGCCAAACCCCTGGGGGGTAAGGGCACTGACATGGCGATCATGAAACGAGTCGAGGTTCGCGGGGGACGGGTTGTGCTGGTTGAGCTTTAGGACGCGTTGATAGCGGTCACCCATCATCGGATGTGCGCGATGTCGGTTGCCTTGACGATGGCCTCCTGCTGCGTGCCGAACTTTCCCGACGCACGCGCAGCGCCAGTCCGTCAAACGCTCCATTTTCCTCCCATTGGAACGAGGTGCTGTCCTGCCTTCAGCATCCTCAATCTTCCCTATTCGAGAGTGACTTCAGGATTCTGATATAAGGGCCGCAAGGGTCGTTGCCAACAATAGTCCGCGCCGTTCACCGCGACGGGACGCCGTGTACCAAGGGTTTAACAGAGTGAGGGACTGCACCGTCACCCATTACCCTCTGTCAATGAACCAGGGCCTTGCCGATTTCCAGACCGCCCGCCCCGGTGGTGACTTCAATTACCGAGCCGTCCATCAGGGTTCCAGCCAGGAGCTGTCTAGCAATAGGGTCCACAAGGTCTTTTTGAATCACCCGCTTTAGAGGACGAGCGCCATAAACCGGATCATACCCCCGATCAGCCAGCCAGTGGCGGGCGGCCGGGTCCAGACTGATCGACAGACGCCGGTCCGCCAGCATCTTCTCCACGCGCTGTAGCTGGATGCCGACGATATTGTCCATTTCGGACCGGCCGAGGCGCTTGAAGAGAATAATCTCATCCACCCGGTTGAGGAATTCGGGCCGGAAGTGGCGGCGAACAACCTCCATAACGTCGCCGCGGACATCTTCAACATCATCACCATCAGCCTGACCGGCCAGGAATTCAGATCCAAGGTTAGAGGTCATGATTAACAGGGTGTTGCGGAAATCGACCGTGCGGCCCTGGCCGTCTGTCAGCCGCCCATCATCAAGAACCTGAAGCAAGACATTGAACACATCGGGGTGGGCCTTTTCGACCTCGTCGAACAGCACCACCTGATAAGGCCTGCGCCGAACAGCCTCGGTTAAGGCTCCGCCTTCGTCATAACCCACATAGCCGGGAGGGGCCCCGATCATGCGGCTGACGGCGTGTTTTTCCATGTACTCGCTCATATCGAGACGCGTAATGGCGGCCTCATCATCGAACATAAAGGCTGCCAGGGCCTTGGTCAGCTCGGTCTTACCGACGCCAGTGGGGCCGAGGAATAGGAAGGAGCCGATGGGCCGGTTGGGGTCCTGCAAACCGGCCCGGGCCCGGCGCACCGCATCAGACACCGCCACCAGCGCCTCCTCCTGCCCCACCACCCGACGGCGTAGGGCATCTTCCATAGCCAACAGCTTTTCCCGCTCGCCCTCCAACATCTTGTCCACCGGAATACCGGTCCAACGGGACACCACCGCAGCAATCTGCTCGGCGTCCACCACCTCAGGGCTTACCTGATCTTCGGCGGCCTTGGCCTCAGCTTCGGCCAGTTGCCGCTCCAGAGGTGGAATTTCGCCATAAGCGATTTCAGAGGCCCGTTGCAGGTCACCCCGACGCTGGGTCGCCACCAGTTCGGCGCGCAGACGGTCAATGGCTTCGCGCACCTGGGCGGCAGACGAAACCTTGTCCTTCTCCGCCTTCCAGCGGACCGTCATGTCTTCAGACTGGGCTTCGAGATCAGCCAGTTCGTCCTCAAGCCTTTCCAGTCTCTGCTTGGAGGCGGCGTCGCTTTCTCGAGTCAAGGCCTCCCGCTCGATCTTCAGTTGGACCACTCTTCGGTCGATTTCGTCCAAGTCTTCCGGTTTGGAATCCACGGCCATCCGCACCCGGCTGCCAGCTTCATCAATCAGGTCGATGGCCTTGTCCGGGAGGAATCGGTCGGCGATATAGCGGTTGGAGAGGGTGGCGGCGGCGACAATCGCGCTGTCGAGAATGCGCACCCCGTGGTGGACCTCATACTTCTCCTTCAAGCCCCGCAGGATCGAAACAGTGTCTTCCACAGTGGGCTCGCTGACAAACACCGGCTGAAACCGCCGGGCCAAGGCGGCATCTTTCTCCACATGTTTGCGGTATTCGTCCAAGGTGGTGGCCCCCACGCAGTGCAGTTCGCCCCGGGCCAGGGCGGGCTTTAAGAGGTTGGAGGCGTCCATAGCCCCTTCGGTCTTACCAGCCCCCACCAGGGTGTGCATTTCATCGATGATAGAATGATCGACCCCTCAGCCTGGGTGACCTCATTCAACACCGCCTTCAGGCGTTCCTCGAATTCCCCGCGATACTTGGCACCCGCGATCAAGGCCCCCATGTCCAGGGCTTGAAGTTGTTTGTCCTTGAGGCTTTCGGGCACATCGCCATTGACGATACGCAAGGCTAGGCCCTCAACGATGGCTGTCTTACCCACGCCGGGCTCGCCGATTAGCACGGGGTTGTTCTTGGTGCGGCGGCTAAGAACCTGAATGGTCCGGCGGATTTCTTCATCCCGGCCAATGACCGGGTCGAGCTTGCCGTCCCGGGCGGCCTGGGTCAGATCGCGGGCATAGCGTTTGAGGGCGTCATAACCCTCCTCAGCATTGGCGGAGTCTGCGGTCTTACCCTTGCGTAGCGCCTTGGCGGCCTCCTCCAGACCCTCTGCCGTTGCCCCAGCCTCCTTCAGGAGTTTAGCGACATCCCCGCCTTCCTTAGCCGTGGCGATCAGTAGGCGTTCGGTGGTGACAAAGGCATCGCCAGCGGCCTTTGCACCGCTCTCGGCCTCAGCAAAAATCCGGGCGACCTCGCCCGACATATAAAGCTGGCCTGAACCACCCTCCACCTTGGGGCGCTTGCCCAACAGGACATCGACGGCAGAGTCGGCTTCGGCTGGGCGACCACCGGCGCTCTGAATCAGAGCGCGGCTCAAGCCGTCTTTTTCCTCAAGGAGAACCTTGAGCAAGTGTTCCGGTGCCAACTGTTGATGACGGCGGGCCAGGGCTAGGCTCTGGGCCGATTGGACCGCCTGCTTGGCGCGGTCGGAATAAAGATCGATATTCATGAGTCCCCTCGTAAGGCGGAAGTTCGAAGATCGCCTTTCAGAAAGCGCGATCACCGTATCCCCGATGTAGTGTGGCGTTTCCGCCACACAAGACTCCCTGAAAGGAAGAAATTCTCAATCTTCTGCGATCGCCTATTGGCGAGCCATTTCCGCCTCGCCGAGGGCCTGGCCATCCAACACCTGGTCATCATCCATGGTGACAACCACCCGAGAGAGTTTGCCTGTGAACAAGAAAGGCGCTTCATAGTCCGCAACTGGGCTGCCGCGATCCAGACCAATGTCGAGCCCAGACCAGGAAATGAAGTTGGCAAACCCCAAATGGGTGCGCACTTCACCGGCCTTTTTGCCATCCACTGCCAGGGTGAAGCTGCGCCCATCGCTGTCCTGGTGGACACCTACCGAGAGCTTGTGATGTCCGGCAGGAACAGGTGACTTTGAGGTCACCGTCACCAGGCTCCACCGACATTGATGGTATAGTTCAACATCCCGTCCCGAAGGTAAAAGCTGTAGCCACAGGTGGCGTCCCCATGGGACAATAAGACGCCCTCCGCCCCATCAGGCGGCACAAAGGCCTCCGCCTCGATCCGATAGGAGCGGCTGCGAACATCCGGCGCGACATCGGTGGGCAAGTGGCCCATGCCCTTGTGGAAGACGAAGCGTTTGCGGTCTCCGTGATAGCGCAGGGCGTTCTCGGCGAACCTTGGTCCGAAGCGGTCGTCCAGGGGCAGGACCTTGCAGCGCTCGGCCTCAGACCACCAGGCAGCCACCAGTTCGTCGAGCTTGTCCTTGTGAGACTCCGCCAAGTCTTGGGTCTCAGAAAAATCGGCGTCGAGGTGGTAGAGCTCCCAGACATCCTTGTCGAAGGGCAGCCCTGGCGGATGGAAGGCCACAGCCTTCCAGCCATCCTTCCAAAGACCGCGATGGCCGAACATTTCGAAGTACTGCGGGCGGGTTCGGTGCTTGGCCTGCGGGTCCTTGAACGAGCCCGCAAAGCTTTGGCCTTCCAGGGGCATTTGCGAAACCCCGGCGATGGTCTGCGGAATATCCAGGCCTAGGATGTCCAAAATCGTGGGGGTGAAGTCGGTGGCGTGGGCAAAGGCGTGGCGCAATTCGCCACGGGCGGAGATCCCGTTTCGCCAAGAGATCACCAGGGGGTCGCGGATGCCGCCGCCGTGCGTGTTCTGTTTATAGCGCCGCAGGGGTGTGTTGGAGGCCATGGCCCAGCCCTGCGGGAAGTTAGAGTGCGTGTCGGGCCCGCCGATGTCATCGATCCGCGCCAGTTTCTCGGCCATGGGTTCGGCCTTCATATTGTAGGGGCCCATGGCATTAACCATGCCCAAGGGGCCGCCCTCCTGGCTGGCACCATTGTCGGACAGAACCAGGATCAGGGTGTCGTCACGGACTCCAGCGGTGTCGAGGAAGTCTATGAAGCGGCCAATATGTTGATCGGCATGATCCAACATGCCCGCATAGGCGCTCTGCAACCGGGTGAAGAGTCTCTGCTCGTCCGGGGAATACTCATCCCAGGCGCGAACACCATCATTACGGGGCGGCAGAACGGTATCCGGCGGGACAATACCCATGGCCTTCTGCCGGGCGAGCCGGGACTCGCGCTCAGCATCCCAGCCCTTTTCAAAGACCGGGTCATAACTGCGGATAATGTCCTTGGGTGCCTGATGCGGGGCGTGGCAGGCCCCCAGGGCCAGCCAGAGCAACCAGGGGGTCTGGGGGGCATCTGCCGTATGATCGGCAATGAAGCGGATAGACTGATCCACCAGATCGGCCGTCAGATGATAGCCGTCCGCAAAGCCGCCGGGGGGATCAATCGGGGTATTATCCCGCACCAGTTCTGGGGCGTACTGGTCGGTCTCGGCGTCCATGAAACCGTAGAACCGGTCAAAGCCGCGGCCCAGGGGCCAGCCGTCAAAGGGCCCGGTCGGCCCCGACTCCGTCAGGGAGGTGGCGTGCCATTTGCCGACCATATAGCTGCGATAGCCGTGGGGCTTGAGCATTTCCGGAAGGGTCCCGCCCTCCTTGGCCAGCTTGCCGCGATAGCCCGGAAAACCGCTGTCGAAATTGGCCAGACACCCCATGCCGACCGAATGGTGATTGCGCCCCGTCAGCAGGGCGGCGCGGGTCGTGGAACACATGGCCGTGGTGTGAAAGCTCGTATAGCGCAGCCCATCAGCCGCCAGGGCGTCAATGGTCGGGGTCCGGATAGACGAGCCATAGCAGCCGAAATCTGAGAACCCGACATCGTCGAACAGAATGACCAGAATGTTCGGCGCGCCCTTGGGAGCCTTGGGTGGCTCAGGCCAATAGGGGGTCGAGTCCGCCAGGGTCCTGCCAATCTTCGCCGCGCTGCCGCTCATGGTCCGCCCTCGTCTGATTCAAGTGGCAAGATGAATGCCAGTTTTCTCATGGACCGCAAGGGTGGGACTGAAGGCGTCTATGCCGCCCTACTTCTGCGTCGCGTAGATCTTGACCACCTCATAGAGGAAGTCGCGGCCCTCATAGAGCGACTGAACCCGAACCCGTTCGTTCAGCCCATGCACTCCACCGCCATCAGGGTCGCCGAAGATCCCGGAAAGGCCATAGGTCGGTGTGCCTGCGGCGTTGGTGAAGCGGCCGTCTGTGGCACCTGTGGACATGGCGGGCACCAGGGGCAGGCCGGGCCACATCTTGGCCGACACCTTCTCGATGGGGGCGACGATGGTTTTGGTCAGGGGTGGCGGCGGCGAGACCGGGCTTGGTACGCCGACGGGGGTGACGCTGATCTTGTCGTCCGCAAAGACGGCAATCAGTTGCTGACGAACCGACTCGATGGGTTCACCCGGCAGGATGCGACAGTTCACATTGGCCTGTGCCTTTTGCGGCAGGGCATTAGGGGCATGTCCGGCTGTGACCATGGTGGCAACGCAGGTGGTGCGCATCATGGAATTGCGACCGGCATCCCGGGCCACCACCGCGACGGCGGCGGTATTGGTTGGGTCCCTGGCGAGCGTGCTCATGGCCGCGCCGCTCTCGCCGCCCTCAATGGGCCCCATCTTGGCAAAGTGATTGCGGGTGGCTTCATTGATAGCGATGGGGAAGTCATAGGCACCCAGGCGGCTAAGGGCACCCGACAGGTGATAGATCGCGTTGTCCTTACTGGGCCGCGAGGAGTGGCCGCCCGGATTGGTGGTGACCAAGGTGAAGTCCTGATAGACTTTCTCACCGGCCTGAATGCCGAGGAATTGGCGCTCGCCCTTTTCGTTCAGTCGGCCGCCGGCGCCTTCATTGAGGGCGAACTCGGCGCTCATGGTTTCGGGGCGGTTTTTGATCAACCACTCGACTCCATCAAAGGTGTCGGAGGTTTCCTCGCCGCAGGTTAGGGCGAGCTTCAGGCCGCGCCGAGGCTTAAAGCCCTCAGCCTTGTATCGGACCATGGCGTCGGTGAAGATGGAGGCCATGGCCTTATCGTCGCTGGCACCCCGGGCGTAGAAATAGCCGCCCTCTTCGATCAGGGTGAAGGGATCGCGCACCCAGTCGGCGCGATTGGCCTCGACCACGTCGATATGGGCCAGAAGCATGATGGGCTTCAGCTTGGCATCAGAGCCCTTCAGGGTCGCGATCAGAGCGCCCCACTTGGGATGCTCCGGCGGGACGATCAGCTCCATGTCGGCATCGGCATAACCCGCCGCCTTGAGACGCGCAGCCATCTTCTCAGCGGCGAGGGTGCAGCTGCCGACCGAGAGGGTGGTGTTGGTCTCAACCAGTTCCTTGTAGAGCCCCCTGAAGGCGACCTGATCGGGTCGCGGATCGGCCAGGGCACCGCTGGCCAGGGTCAGGGCTGCAAGGGCGTAGGCAGAGGCGAGCAGTTGCGGGCGCATGATCAAATGTCCTGATCGGTAGGGGCTTAAGATCAGCTTCGATAGCCCCGCCCCTAGACCCTGGCAAACAAGATGATTGCCCCCGGCCCAATTCTTCCCTCAACATGCCGCAAAAGGGGAACGACACATGACGAAGGCGACTGACTTTTCCTCACTGCTCTATGATGTGGCCGACCATATCGCCGTCATCACCCTCAATCGCCCCGACCGCCGCAACGCCCTCAACCCCACCGCCTATGCCGAGATCGAGGCCGCCTTCCGGGAGGCGAGCCGAGATCCTGAGGTCCGCTGCTGCGTGGTGACCGGTGCCGACCCGGCCTTCTGCTCAGGCGAAGATGTCAAGGAGATGATGACCGGGGAGCCCGCCAAGCCGCGTCCCCCCGCTGTGCGCCAGCCGCCGACCCCCGCCGCCATGGCCGCCTTGGAGTGCGAAAAACCTGTGATCGCCGCGGTCAATGGCGCAGCCGTAGGCTGGGGCATGGAGCTAGCCCTCTATGCCGACATTCGCATCGCCTCGGAGCGCGCCAGGTTTGCCGAGCTCTTCATCAAGCGGGCCTTGATCTGCGATGTGGGCGGCCTCCTGCGCCTCCCGGCTATTGTCGGCCCAGCCAAGGCGGCGGAACTGCTCTTCACCGGCGACGCCATCAACGCGGCTGAGGCTCTGCGGATCGGCCTCGTCACCCAGGTCACCGCCCAAGAGGACCTTATGCCGACGGCCATGACCATGGCCCGCCGCATCGCCGTCAACTCACCCCTCGCCCTGCGCTATATGAAGGAAGGCCTGCGCAAGACCGCCTATGGCGATCCCCGCGAGGTGGGAGGCTGGGCCATTGAAGTGATCTACAAACTCTTCGCCACCGAAGATCACCGGGAAGGCGTGCGCAGCTTCCTGGAAAAGCGCGAGCCGGTGTTTACGGGGCGGTAGGGGGTGGAATCGATGGGTCCAACCCGGAGCGTTAGGGTTCGGCGTCCAATCCCTGCCCGTTAGCCGACCTTCCGAAGGCCACTCCTGACTCATCTGTGAGGTTGGGAATATCCGTTTGCGGGTGCTCAACCAAACTTGGCCTCAGCCGAGCCGAGAGTGACTCATCGTGGAGGCCCAGGTCTCTTGATCATCAGGCTTCATAGAATAGCCTCGGAAAGAGTTGGTCGATGTGGTCAGGCGAGAATGCGATCCGCACAGGCCCTTTGGGCGTGTTGCTCGCCAATAGGCCGGCCCTGACCAATTGAGATAGGATTGTCCGTCCCATCCTGTCTCCAAGACCTGTAATTGCAGCGGCCTCGCCGCGGGGAAGCTCGCCACGGGCGAGGACGGCCTCCAGAACACCCCAGCCGCGCGCGTCCAGCACGGGGTCTGTTTCCACCACTCGCCGGAGTCGAGTTCCGAGATTGTCGAGGTCAAAGAGTCCCGTCATGAACTCGACTTGGTCGAGTGCCACACGAAGGAACCACAGTGTGAAGCTCTGGAGCGCCCCTAGCGAGAGGTTGCCTCGTCCGTCACGGTCACCGTTTTGCGGTGAGTCAGCCGCCGCCAGCATCTTCCGGTATTCGTCACGGTTCTCAAGACCGCGTGCTAGGCCGCGGGAGATCGACCAAAGACCGCCAGCGCCGATACCGGCCTTGAGGAACATGGCGTGCGTCATCAGGCGGCCGACGCGGCCGTTACCGTCCGGAAACGGGTGGATGTAAGCGAAGCGATGATGCGCGGCAGGAATGTCGATCAACCTTGCTCGCGGCGACTGGCCAGCCTTTTCTCCGTAGGCCGCCCGGAAACGCGCCATGAAGGCGACGACCCGCTCACTCGAAGGCGGGATGTGACGCCCGACTTCCACATCATGCTTTGGGATGTGACGGAAGACCCCTGGCTCCATCTCGAAGCTGTAAGTCTTGCCTTCGATCAAACGGAAGGCTTGAGGCATCTGGGCGTAGAAATCCCTGTGCAAGCCGAGAATGAAGTCCTCCGTTGCGGGGTCTTCGAGATCACCGGTGTGGAAGTGTTTATCGATCGCCTTCTGAACAACGATGTAGGCCCGCGCCTCTAGCTGCAAGTCGCGCTGAGTCGGATCATCCGAGAGTGTGCCCTCGACAGCCGCAGCGATATCGCGAGGCCGAGTGACATGGCCCTCTATCAAGTTGGAGTAGTAGCAGTTCATTAGGCGCACCAGATCGGCGGCCTCAGCCTGCAGGGGCCCCGAAGGGCATTGTCGAGGCGCCCAGCCTTGAATGCCAGTTCCGCGAGGACCTCGTTGATCGGAGCAGTAGAGTCGTCGCCCAGGCGCATTGGCTCCAACCGACCAGGCGTTTCGTCTGCTGATTTCATTGCCGATCTTTCTTACGTCTGGGAGAATATATAAGCACATATAATATATAAGAATTTACGACTGGATGGCGATAGGGTTGCCGATATTATTGCCGCTTTCATTGCCGATCTTGGAAAGGTGGGATTCGCGGGCGGCACAAGTGAAATCCTTAGTTGGTTGGCTTTCGTCCAGCGCGGCGGCTCGCGTCGAATGGACCCTGAGCGTCCCTGTGCTTCGACATACTCAGAGCGATGGATGCTGTCGCTGAATGTCGGGGCGGTTTAACATGGGGGTCGTTCGATCCAAGCAATGCTCGCGTCGCTGACAAATCGGTTTTTGGCGGGGCAGAGCATGAATGCGGAACGTCCACGCTCCAGCCGAGGTTCAAAGACCGTTATTGGCACAAAGCGGGCACTGAGAGATGGGGCGACCAACATCTCCCATGGGTCAGAAATGGTCATTGGCTACAAGCCCGCAAGCAGACCTCGCCAAGCGGTGCCCAACGGGACTCCACGATCAAGTTCTATCCCCTATCCTGGCTAGAGCCTGTTCCCTTTAG
>NMUI01000194.1 GCA_002221445.1 Phenylobacterium zucineum
AAACCGGACAGGGGTTTAAGGTCGGTTCGCCCGTGATGAAGGACGGATCTGATGACCGGCAAACGGAAGCGTTACTCGGCTGATTTTAAGGCGAAGGTGGCGCTGGGGGGGGGAGCTGACCCTGTCGCAGCCGGCGGCGAAGCATGGCGTTCACCAGACGATGCTTGCGGCGTGGCGCAAGCAAGCTATCGAGGGTCTGGCCGGGGTGTTTTCCGGCAAGGCCGAAGCTGCGGAAGGTGCCCGCGACGGCGAGATGGAAAAGCTCCACGCCAAGATCGGCCAGCTGGTGGTGGAACGGGATTTTTTAGCCAAAGCCTTCGGTCACTGAGCCTGGACCGGAGGCGGCAGATGATAGATCCGGGCCATCCCCGGCTCTCGATCCAGCGCCGGTGCGCGCTGGTCTCGATCAGCCGCTCGGCGTTCTACGACCAGCCGGCGGGGGAGACCCCGCTGAACCTGGAGCTGATGCGGCTGCTGGATCACCAGTTCCTGGACACGCCCTGGCATGGGGCGCGTCAGATGGCCCGCTGCCTGCGCCGTCAGGGCTATGTGGTGGGTCGCAAACGGGTCCGGCGGCTGATGGCGAAGATGGGCCCGGCGCCGATCTATCAGAAGCCGCGCACCACGATTCCGCATCCGGAGCACCGGGCATACAAGTACCTGCTGCGCGGTCTGACCATCGACCGCGCCAACCAGGTCTGGTGCGCTGACATCACCTACATCCCGATGCGTCGGGGCTTCCTCTACCTCATGGCGGTGATGGACTGGGCGACCCGAAAGGTCCTGAGCCGGCGGCTATCGAACACGATGGACGTGGAGATCTGCATCGCCGCCGTCGAGGAGGCGCTGGATGGACAAGGTGTTCATCGAGCGCCTCTGGCGCAGCCTCAAATACGCGTGCGTCGACATAAACGCCTTCGAGACGGGATCGGAGCTTCGGGCCGGCCTTGATCGATGGATCACCTACTATAACGGCCACAGGCCCCACTCGGTCCTTGCCGGCACCACGCCCGATGAGGTCTATGGGGCTCAGACCTGCGCGCCGCCCTATCCGAGGCTCGCCCCGGATAGGGCTCAACCCGAGGACCAACTGGCGGCATAAAACAAACCCGAACCGACCTTAGCCAAGCCCCCAAACTGTACGGAACATCGGGACCACCTCGCACTCAGCAATTGGAAGGGCGCGCCACCAAACCAATTTCATTAGAGCCCCGACCATATTGATCTGAGCAACTTTACTAAGCGTATCTCTGCGACAATAGCGCGCCCAAGATTTGATCGACTCATTCATGTCGAGAAAGGCGAGATCTTCGTCTCCTGTCATGACCTGAACATCGCTCAGGACACTTTCAACTTGGCTCACATAGTTCGGATCGGCCATAGCCATCAGCTTTGAAAAGGGTGAGCTCATGATGCATCTGATCCCTTTTCAACTCTAAACGCGGCCGCCATCAAGGCGCTCGCGACATCCTCGACATCCTGGTGTGAAAGATCTGGATAGTAGGGCAATCCTACACTGTTCTCCGCCCAGCCAGCGGTGTTCGGCAGGTCGCTTCGACGCATGTCCTTAAAAGCGACCTCTGCGTGGCACCCAATGCCCCACCAGTTTCGAGTGGACACGCCCCTGTCTTTGAAGACGTCGTCGACATGGTTGCGCATCTTCGGATTCAGGCGAACAACACAGGTACTTGAGACCCAAGTCAGCCCCCAGCCCGGCTGAAATCGAACCATCGGAATTTTATCAAGCGCCGCACGGAGTTTCGTCGCCGAAAGAAGCCACTTCAGGCGTGACGCCGACCAATTGTCCAAACCGGCTAAACCAACAGCCGCGTTGTATTCGCTCATCTTAGCGTTTGTGGAGGTCACCTCGGCCGTCCGGTTTCCTCGAAAGCCGAAATTCGACCTTTGCCGGACACCTTCAAGAAAGCCCACCTCGGTGGAGGCGATAAAACCGCCCTCCCCGACCCCTAAAACCTTGGTCGCGTGAAGACTTACAACGACAGGAACTTCGGCGGAGCGCAAGCCGTCGAAGCCAGCCGCGCCGTCCACAATGACAGGAACACCGGTTCTAGCGCGGAAGTCTGCTCACGCGGCGACATCGATCCAAGCCCCAAAGGGCATGACAGGCATGATGCAACCTACCGGACCACCGATTTTCTCCATGGCCTCTAAGGCGATCTTTGGCGTCAACTCGCCGTCAGCCTCTGTCACGTCGACAAAATATGGAATGAGTCCGGCAGCGACGACCGCATGAGCCGTCGCGACAAAAGTCCATGAGGGCAGGATGCGATATGCGCCCTCAGAGGAGTCTAAGGTCTGAAGGGCGAGGGTCAGGAGCTGTGTTGCATTTACACCCGTCACGACGCCTGTACCGCTAGTCAGTCGTTCGCCTAGCCGCTGTTCGAATTCGGCCACAAGGGGACCAAAATTCGAATATCGACGGGCAGCGTCAATTCTCTGTAAGTGTGGATAGAGACTTTAGGCACTCGGCAACAAGGGGTGCGATATCTCGATCAGAGACGGCGCATCGACTATCTTTTCCGCATTGGCGCTTTTCTTCACGAGGTCACGTTGTCCAGGGCCGTTGCCGGATTGGATTATTTGTATTTCATCGGCTGATTCCGCTGCACGGTCGATGGGCCCATTTTTCCGGACTTTGGGGGCGGCGGGCTAATCATCTTCATGAGACAGCTTCGAGGCCTCCCAGCAACGCGGCCCTCTGGACAGATTACCGGGTTCCGTGATGATAGGTCTATGAGATCGTCCCGTCAGAGTGCTGACCCCGGGGCTACAGGCATGCGTCGGGGGGCGCGAGGATGATGAAACATAGATCAAGCTGGCTAGTCGCAGCGACAATCCTTGTCGGCTCAAGTGCGCACTCTGCGGGCCTAGCTCCGCTACCGGTCGCTCCAGCCGCCCCGGCCAGCGATACCGCAACCTTCGCGCCCGCTTATTTCGCTAGCTACAACCCTGTGACCGCCGCCGACATGGTCTCGCGCATTCCCGGTTTCGAGCTGAAGGACGGGGACGATCGGCGGGGCTTCGGCGGGTCGGCGGGCAATCTGCTGATCAATGGAGAAAGACCCAGTTCTAAGGCCACACCTTCGGATTTGCTCAAGCGGATTCCCGCCGCAGAGGTCACCCGGATCGAGGTGATGGCTGGCACCAGTGCCCAAGCCGATGTCCGGGGCCAATCGCAGTTCGTCAATGTGATCACTCGGGCGACCAAGAAAGCCGCCTCGGCCAGCTATACCGTCGGCCTGCGCCATATCCAGTTCTCGGACCGCATAGGCTTTGTTACCCAACTGTCCGGCTCCGTCCCCCTGGGTGCTAAGGCTGAGCTCGATATGGATTTCCAGTCGCCGAATATTTTGGGTCGCAGCGAAAATCGCGATGTCCTGATGACCGGAAACCATCAAACCACAGGGTCCCGGATCTTTGTCGGACGCCCGACCAATCTGGGCGCGCAGGGATCGGCCCACCTGCGCTGGCAGGCCACCCCCGTCGATGCCGTCAATCTCAACGTCCAATACGCCCCAAACTGGTGGACGACCGATTCCTTCCAGTTGGAAGCCCTACCGAACGGGGCCTTGTCGTCGTCGATTTACGGCCGCACAGACTACCCCACCAACTACACCCTGGAGCTTGGCGGTGACTGGGATCACAAGATCAGTGCCACCCTGGCCGCCAAGCTGGTGATCCTGCTCTCCAACGGCGATCTGGAACAGCGGGACCGGTTTGACACCTTCACCGCGCCGACGGCCTATCTGACCCGAGTCCAGGACCGGACCACCAACAATGGCGAGCGGATCATCCGCGGCAGGCTCAAATGGACCGCCTCTGAGGCCCATACCTTCGAATTCGGTGCGGAAGGGGCTTTCAACTTCCGCGATACCGGTCTGCGGATCACCAATCAACTGCCCGGCAAGGCCCCGACCCCTGTGGTCCTGCCTGTCGCCGACGCGCGGGTTGAAGAAAAGCGAGGTGAAATCTTCGCCTCAGACATCTGGACCGTGACGCCAAAACTGACCATCGAAACCGACCTGAATGTGGAGGCCTCGCGCATCACCCAATCAGGAGATCAGCACCAGCAGCGCGACTTCAAATACATCAAGCCGCGCTTGATCGCGACCTATACCCTCAGCCCCAAATCGACCCTGCACGCCAGCCTGATCCGCGATGTGTCCCAGCTGGACTTTGCGGAATTCAGCAGTGCGGTGGATTTCGTCAATACCTCCACCATCATCGGTAATCCCAATCTCAAACCCGAAAAGGCCTGGAAGTTCCGCGCTGAATGGGAATCTCGTCTTTCCACCCGCTCGGCCCTAACGGCGGCAGCGTTTTATGACAAGATCGAAGATGTCCACGACCTCGTGGTGCTGAACGGGGTCGATGCCTTCGGCAATATCGGTGCGGGGACCCGGATCGGTGCAGAAATCCGCGCCTCCATGCCCCTGAATGCCGTGGGCATTGCCAATGCCGAGCTGCGCCTTAACGGGATTTATCAGAAGACCCAAGTCACTGACCCGGTTACGGGCCAGAAGCGGTCCTTCTCCGTACCCCTGGAGCGGCAAGGGACAGCCGCGGGTGCGCCCGTCCTCAACGGGGGCAATAAAGACTGGGCCTATGTGGTCAACTTCCGTCAGAACCTTCCCAGCCTGGAATCCTCCTGGGGGGTAATCCTGACCCAGTGGGCCGGACGTCAGGAGTTTCGGCGCGCGGAAGCAATCAAATATGTGCGTAAGGAACCCCGCATTGATCTATTTTTGAGACCACAGCAATCAAGCCCGTGACCCTTCGTGTCTTCCTCAACAATCTCCTGACCTCCGAAGAGACCCGCACGCGCACATTCTACGCCGGGACCCGGGCCTCCGGGACCCTGTCAAAGGTCGAGGTCCGCAGGTCTGACGGAGCCTCCGAGGGATCCCGCATTATCGGCTTTCAAGTGTCGGGGCACTTCTGAGCTAAGATCAAGGCGGCCTGCCACAATCTCCGATTAGCCACCGCTGTCGGGCTTGTGCCCATACACCCTGCTAGGCAGCAATTCTATGCCAACCCGTCGTAGGTTCACATGGGCCAATTTGTGCTAGAGCCTGTTCCCTTTAGA
>NMUI01000195.1 GCA_002221445.1 Phenylobacterium zucineum
ATCGGATCGAAACACGCTCTAACCTTTTGAATTAGAGCTTTTTTGTCCCTTCAGATAATTCCGTCTGAAGAAACAGGGCTCTAAGGGCAGACCCGAATCTGTCAGCGATGATCGGGCTTAGGCCTTGACCTTCTTTTGCAGCTTGCCCTTGGGGGTTTCGCTAACAACAGGTGCCGTCAGGGTGACCGTTCCGCCAGCCTTTTCAACGGCGGCGACGGCCGCTGCGGAAGCACCATAGACGGTTATGTTGAGCTTGGACTTCAGTTCGCCCTTGGCCAACAGGCGCACCCCATCGAGTTGCCGACGGACAATACCGCTTGCCACCAGCACGGTGGCGTCAATGGGCTTGCCCGCATCAAGCTTACCGGCGGCAATGGCCTGCTCAAGGCGCCAAAGATTCACTTCAGCAAACTTCAAAGCATCAGGATTGTTAAAGCCGCGCTTGGGCATCCGCATATGAAGCGGCATCTGGCCGCCTTCGAAGCCAGCAATGGCCACGCCAGAACGGGCCTTTTGGCCCTTAACACCGCGCCCGGCGGTCTTGCCCTTGCCAGAGCCCGGGCCACGGCCAACCCGCATTCGCCCCTTGGTGGAGCCCTCACGTGGGGACAGCTCATTGAGCTTAGTCATAGACGCCTCTCCTTGGAGATCAATCGCCGGCCTTCGCCGACTCGGCTGAATGGAAACCGCCCCAAACAGGGCGGCTGAGACTTAACTTACAACTTCGACGAGGTGGTGAACCTTAGCAATCATGCCGCGAACCGAAGGGGTATCTTCCAGGATCGAGGTCCGGCCAATGCGGTTCAGGCCCAGGCCGACCAGGGTTGCACGCTGGTCCTTGGTGCGACGGATCGGACTGGCAGTTTGGCGAACAGTGACTTTAGCCATGGCTTACTCTCCGTCGGCGGCGGTCGCGGCGGCACCTTCGGCACGACGGCCGAGCACATCCGAAACCTTCTTGCCGCGCTTATTGGCAACCTGCCGAGGCGAGGATTGAGCCTTCAGCGCCTGGAAGGTCGCGCGCACCATGTTGTAGGGATTGGAAGATCCCACCGACTTGCCGACCACGTCCTGCACGCCGAGAGTTTCAAGCACAGCCCGCATCGGACCACCAGCAATAACCCCGGTGCCGGGAGGGGCCGAGCGAACCATGACCTTGCCCGCGCCCCAACGGCCATTGCCGTCGTGATGCAGGGTGCGGCTCTCGCGGAGCGGCACGCGGATCATAGACTTCTTGGCTTCTTCCGTCGCCTTGCGAATGGCTTCGGGAACTTCCCGCGCCTTGCCGTGACCAAAACCGACCCGGCCCTTTTGGTCGCCGACGACCATCAGAGCCGCAAAAGAGAACCGGCGGCCCCCTTTCACAGTGGCGGCAACACGATTGATGTGTACCAGTTTTTCAACGATGTCGGACTCAGCCCGCTCCTCAGTCGGAGCGTTCCGATCGCGCCCCCTACGAGGACCGCCTTCGCCGCGTTGTTCGTTTCCACGAGCCATCAGCTTACCCCTAGAAGTTCAAGCCGGCTTCGCGCGCGGCGTCAGCGAGGGCTTTCACCCGACCGTGATACATGTAGCCGCCGCGATCAAACACGACGTCCTTGACGCCCTTTTCCATGGCGCGCTGAGCGACTAGAGCGCCGACACGCGCCGCTGCGTCCTTGTCCGAGCCCTTGGTCTTGCCTTCACCTTCGAGGGAAGATGCCGCCGCCAGGGTCACACCCGCCTTATCATCAATGATCTGGGCATAGATGTTCTTGGACGAACGGAAAACCGACAGACGCGGACGCCCATTGGCCAGGGAACGGATACGAATGCGGGTGCGCTCGGCGCGCCGCTTCGCAGAATCTCTGTGAGAAATAGCCATGACCTACTTCTTCTTGCCTTCCTTGCGGCGAACCGTCTCACCCGCATAACGAACACCCTTGCCCTTGTACGGCTCAGGCGGACGAATACGGCGGATACGGGACGCGATTTCACCGACGGCTTGCTTGTCGATGCCGCTTATCTTGATTTCAGTTTGCTTCGGCACGGCGAATGAGATCCCCGCCGGCGGTGGCAGATCAACATCGTGGCTGAAGCCTAATTGTAGGGAAAGGTCGTTACCCTTCATCGCCGCACGATACCCGACGCCCACCAATTCCAGGGTTTGTTCAAACCCGGCGGTAACACCGATCACCATATTGGCGACCAGGGTGCGGGATAGACCCCACATCGCCTGAGCCCGAGTCGACTCAACGCGCTTGGACAGAGTGAGTTCCCCGCCCTCCTGGCTGACAACAATTTCCTCGGCCACAGTCCAGGCAAGTTGTCCCTTTGGACCCTTCACCGAGATGGTCTGACCATCGATTGTGACGGTCACGCCGGCCGGAACCGGCACAGCCTTCTTTCCGATCCGCGACATCTTAGTAGACCCGCAACAGAACTTCGCCGCCCACATTGGCTTCGCGAGCCGCCGTGTCGGACATCACGCCCTTGGGCGTCGAAAGGACCGAGATGCCGAGCCCGTTCTTGATGGGCTTCAAATCTGCGATCGACGAATAGACGCGACGACCGGGCTTCGAGACGCGCTTGATCTCGACAATAACGGGCTGACCGTCAAAGTACTTGAGTTCAATCTCGAATTCCGGGAATGCGCCGGGCTTTTGGACCAGCTGGTAGCCGCGGATATAACCTTCTTCGGCCAGAACATCGAGGACGCGCGCACGCATCTTCGACGCCGGGGTCGAAACCTTAGACCGTCCGCGGGTTGCGGCGTTCTTCATACGAGCGATCATATCGCCAACGGGGTCGTTCACCATAGGACCCTCCTCACCAGCTCGACTTGACGAGGCCGGGGATCAACCCGTGCGAGCCCAGTTCGCGCAAGGCGATCCGGCTCATCCTCAGCTTGCGGTAATAAGCGCGCGGCCGTCCGGTCACATCGCAACGATTGCGAATGCGGGTTTTGGACGAGTTACGCGGTAGCTCGGCGAGTTTAAGCCGGGCTTCGAAACGCTCTTCGAGGGGCAAGCTCTCGTTATTAGCGATCGCCTTCAGCGCATCGCGCTTGCTGGCGAACTTCTTGACGAGGGTCTTGACCATCTCGTTACGATTGACGGCGCTCTTCTTGGCCATTTGCTCTTTCCTTCCCGTCCCTAAGCGTTGAACGGGAACTGGAATTCCTTGAGAAGCGCGCGCGCTTCATCATCGGTCTTCGCAGTCGTGGCGACAATGATGTCCATGCCCCACATTTGATCGATCTGGTCGTAATTGATCTCTGGGAACACGATATGCTCCTTAAGACCCATGGCATAATTGCCGCGACCATCGAACGATGTGGGCTTCAGACCCCGAAAATCCTTCACCCGCGGCAAGGCGATGGTGATGAGACGGTCGAGGAATTCATACATACGATCTGCACGAAGGGTCACCTTCGCGCCAACCGTCATACCCTCGCGCAGTTTGAAACCGGCGATGGAATTGCGGGCCTTGGTGGGCAGGGGCTTCTGACCTGCAATCCGGGTCAGGTCGGCAATCGCCGAATTGACCTTTTTGGAGTCTGAAACCGCCTCACCGATCCCCATATTCAGGACAATTTTGTCCAGCTTAGGGATCTGCATTTCGTTGGTGTAGCCGAACTTCTCCTTCATCGCCGCGCGAATGCGCTGGCGATACTCGGTCTTCAGTCTCGGCTCATAAGCTTGTTCAGCCATTGATCACCTCGCCGGTCGTCTTGGCGACCCGAACCTTTTTGTCGCCCTCGACCCGGAACCCGACGCGAGTCGGCTTACCGTTCGAATCCAGCAGGGCCACGTTGGAAACGTGGAGCGGGGCTTCCTTGTTCTTAATCCCGCCCTGAGGATCACCTTGCGACGGCTTGGTGTGGCGCTGAGCAATGTTCAGGCCTTCCACCACAACGCGGCTTTCCTTGGGCATAACCTTCAGGACGTTGCCTTGACGGCCCTTGTCCTTGCCGGCCAGGACCACAACGCGGTCCCCCTTCTTTATCTTTGCAGCCATCACAGCACCTCGGGGGCGAGGGAAATGATCTTCATGTGGTTCTTGGCGCGCAGTTCGCGAGGAACCGGGCCGAAGATCCGCGTGCCGATCGGCTCGCTCTGCTTGTTCACAATGACGGCGGCGTTCTTATCGAACCGGATCACCGAACCGTCTTTACGCTTAATCGCCGACGAGGTGCGCACGACGATGGCCTGAAGCACGTCGCCCTTCTTCACCCGTCCGCGTGGAATGGCTTCTTTGACAGAGACGACGATCTTGTCGCCGACCCCAGCGTAACGACGCCCTGCCCCGCCCAACACCTTAATACACATCACGCGACGCGCACCGGAATTGTCGGCCACTTCAAGGTTGGTCTGCATCTGGATCATTGGATCGGACCTCCCTTATGAAGATTGTTGGGAGTCGCCCTTAGGCAGGACTTCCCAGGTTTTGGTTTTCGACTTAGGCGCACATTCCACAATGCGGGCGATCTCGCCGGCCTTGAAAGCATTGCCTTCGTCGTGTGCATGGTACTTCTTCGACCGACGGACGGTCTTCTTCAGCACCGGGTGTAGGAAGGTGCGCTCTACCTTCACCACAACGGTCTTGTCGCCCTTATCGGAAACGACGAGGCCTTCGAGAATTCTTTTCGGCATTTCGTCGGTCTCCTTAAGCCGTAGCCTGCTTGGCGCGCAGGACGGTCTTGATCCGCGCAATGTCCTTGCGGACTTCGCTCACGCGGTGGGTCTTCTCGACCTGACCTGTGGCCCCTTGGAAGCGCAGATTGAACTGCTCTTTCTTGAGGTTCAGCAGGCTTTCGGCCAGTTGATCGGGCGTCATGCCCCGAATGTCATCAATCTTCATCACGCGTGCTCCGCGACAGTGTCGATACGGGTGACAATGCGGGTCTTAACCGGAAGCTTGGCCGCACCGAGGCGCAGAGCTTCACGAGCCACATCGTCCGGCACGCCGTCGATTTCGAACATGATCCGACCGGGGTGAACCCGGGCGGCCCAGTATTCCACCGCGCCCTTACCCTTACCCATCCGGACTTCAGCCGGCTTGTCGGTCACAGGAAGATCCGGGAAGATCCGGATCCAGACCCGGCCCTGACGCCTCATCTGACGGGTGATCGCGCGACGAGCCGCCTCGATCTGCCGTGCGGTGATCCGTTCAGGCTCCACAGATTTAAGGCCGTAGGACCCGAAATTCAGGGTGAAGCCGCCCTTGGCAACCCCGTGGATCTTGCCCTTGAACTGCTTGCGGTATTTGGTTTTCTTCGGCGAAAGCATGGTCAGACCTTACGCTCCAGCTTGTTCGCGACGGTCGCGACGCGGGCCGCGATCGGGGCGATCACCACGCTCACGGCCACCACCCTCACCGGCCGGGCCGGATTCTGTTCCGAGACGTTTATCAAGTGCCATGGGATCGTGCTCGAGCACTTCGCCCTTAAACACCCACACCTTCACGCCGATAATGCCGTAGGTTGTCTTGGCCTCGGTGAAGCCATAGTCGATGTCGGCCCGTAGGGTGTGACGCGGCACGCGACCTTCGTGATAAGATTCAGCCCGAGCAATTTCAGCGCCGCCGAGACGGCCTGAAACTTCGATACGCATACCCTTGGCCCCGATCCGCATGGCGCTCTGCAGCGACCGCTTCATGGCACGACGGAACGCGATCCGGCGCTCCAGCTGTTGGGCGATGTTTTCGGCCACCAGTTGAGCATCTGCTTCCGGCTTGCGGATTTCGACGATGTTCAGGTGAACCTCGCCGTCCGTCATCGCAGCGATGTCCTTGCGCAGCTTTTCAATGTCCGCGCCCTTCTTGCCAATGACCACGCCGGGACGGGCGGCATAGATGGTGATGCGGCACTTCTTGTGCGGACGCTCGATAATGATGCGCGAAACACCAGCTTGATAGAGGCGCTTCTTCAAATTCTTACGAACGGCGATATCTTCGTGTAGCAGCTTGCCGTACTCAGCGCCGTCGGCGAACCAACGGCTGTCCCAGGTGCGGTTAATGCCGAGGCGAAGCCCGACCGGATTGACTTTTTGACCCATCAGGCGGCCTCACCCAATTCGCGGACCACGATGGTGATCTCGCTGAACGGCTTTTCGATACGGGAAGCCCGGCCGCGCGCACGCGCCGAGAAACGTTTCATGATCAGGTTTTTACCCACGAAGGCCTCGGCGACGACCAGAGAGTCGATGTCGAGATTGTGGTTGTTTTCCGCGTTGGAGATGGCCGAATACAAGGCCTTGCGAACGTCACCAGCGATACGCTTACGGCTGAATTCCAGCTCGTTCAGGGCGCGCTGGACCTTCAGGCCGCGGATCGACTGGGCGACCAGGTTCAGCTTCCGGGCGCTGATACGCACCGCGGTTACCTTCGCCATCGCTTCGGCCGGCTTTAGCCGACGGGCTTTTGCTTGCTTGGCCATGGCTACTTTCTCTTCGCCTTCTTGTCGGCGGCGTGACCGGGGAAGTACCGGGTCGGCGCGAACTCACCGAGCTTCATACCGACCATGTCTTCACTGACCAGCACGGGAACGTGCTTTTGGCCATTATGAACGCCGAAGGTCAGGCCGACGAATTGCGGCATGATGGTGGACCGACGCGACCAAGTCTTGATCACATCCTTGCGGCCAGAGCCTTGGGCGGCATCGGCTTTCTTGAGCAGGTATCCGTCGACAAACGGACCTTTCCAGACGGAACGGGTCATGGCTTAGCGAGCCTTCCGAGCATGACGCGACCGGATAATATACTTGTCCGTCGCCTTGTTGGTGCGGGTCTTGGACCCCTTTGTCGGCTTGCCCCACGGTGTAACCGGGTGGCGTCCGCCGGAGGTACGGCCTTCACCGCCGCCGTGCGGGTGATCGACCGGGTTCATAGCCACGCCGCGAACGTGCGGACGACGGCCTTTGTGACGGGAGCGACCGGCCTTACCGAGCACTTCGTTCATATGATCCTGGTTGGAGACCGCACCGACGGTGGCCATGCAGCCATCCTGAACCATGCGCAGTTCGCCTGAATTCAGACGGATCTGGGCATAACCGGCATCACGACCGACCAGTTGGGCATAAGCCCCGGCCGAACGAGCGATCTGGCCGCCCTTAAGGGGCTTGAGCTCAACATTATGGATGATGGTGCCGATGGGCATACTGCGCAGGGGCATAGCATTACCCGGCTTCACGTCAGCCCGTTCCGCAGCGATCACCTGATCCCCTGCCTTCAGGCGCTGAGGGGCCAGGATGTAAGCCAGTTCACCATCCGTATATTGGATCAGGGCGATGAAGGCGGTCCGGTTGGGATCGTATTCAATGCGCTGGACGATGCCGACCACATCCACCTTGCGGCGCTTGAAATCCACCACGCGGTAGAGACGCTTGTGACCACCGCCGCGGAAGCGAACAGCGATACGCCCACCGCCACCCCGTCCGCCGGACTTGGTGAGCCCTTCCACTAGGGACTTTTCCGGGCGGCCCTTGTGGAGCTCGGACCGGTCGATCAGCACCAGGGTACGACGCCCCGGCGAAGTCGGATTAAACTGTTTCAGAGCCATCGGATCAGAGCCCCGTGGTGATGTCGATTGACTGGCCGTCGGCCAGGGTCACGACAGCCTTTTTGACATCCGAGCGACGGCCCGGACGACCGCGAAACCGCTTGGTCTTGCCCTTGACAACCAAGGTGTTGACCTTGGTGACAGTGACCTTGAACAGGGTTTCCACAGCAGCGGAGATTTCGTCCTTGGTCGCATCCATGGCGACCCGGAAAACGACCTTGTTCTGCTCAGACAGAAGGGTGGCCTTTTCCGTGATCACCGGCGCGAGGACGGTGTCATAATGACGGGCGGAGGGGTTAGCCATTAGGCGGCGTCCTTCTCAGCGAAGCGTGCATTGATCGCGTCCACCGCATCCTTGGTCAGGACGAGGGTTTGACGACGTAGCACGTCATAGACGTTGAGACCGGCGTTGGGCAGGACATCCAGGTTGGGGATGTTGCGGGCCGCCAGTTTGAAGTTGTTATCGACTTCGGTACCACCAATAACCAGCGCATTCACAAGGCCCATCTTGCCCAGTTGCTCACGCAGACCGGCGGTCTTGGCTTCTTTTAGGGCTAGGCTATCGACAATGACCAAGGACCCCGCCTTGGCCTTTGAGGACAAGGCATGGCGCAGAGCCATGGCCCGGATCTTCTTGGGCAGATCGAAGGCGTGGCTGCGAACCACCGGGCCGTGCGCCTTGGCACCACCGACGAACTGAGCCGCACGGCGCGAACCGTGACGCGCGCCGCCAGTACCCTTCTGCTTGTACATCTTCTTGCTCGTCCGAGAGACCTCGTTACGAACCTGAATCTTGTGAGTGCCCGCGCGACGCTTGGCGAGCTGCCAAGTCACAACGCGCTGCAGAATGTCGCCGCGAATGTCCTCGATACCGAAGATGGCGTCGGACAGCTCAATCGAACCGCCCTTCCCGCCGTCGAGTTTGATGACGTCGAGTTTCATTATTCTTGGCCCTCGGCTTGCGGCGCTTCAGCCGGAGCTTCTTCTGCGGCGGCGGGGGCCACAGCAGCTTGGCCAGCCTTGCGGAAGGCACCCGGCATGGGCAGGTCCGCAGGAGCTTTAGCCTTCACCGCGTCGCGGATCTTGACGTAGGACCCCTCAGTGCCGGGAACAGAGCCCTTTACCAGAATCAGACCGCGGGCCGTATCAATACGCCAAATCGTGACATTCAGCGTGGTGACGGTTTCCTGGCCGAGATGGCCGGCCATCTTCTTACCCTTGAAGGTCTTACCCGGGTCCTGGCGCTGACCCGTCGAACCGTGAGCCCGGTGAGAGACCGACACGCCGTGCGTGGCGCGCATCCCGCCGAAATTCCAGCGCTTCATGGCACCCGCGAAACCCTTACCAACCGTCGTCCCGGTGACATCGACCTTTTGGCCGGCCAGGAAGTGGTCCGCTGTCAGTTCAGCGCCGACGTCGATTAGGTTTTCCGGAGACACGCGAAATTCAGCGAGTTCCTGCTTGGGCTCAACCTCAGCCTTGGCGAAATGACCACGCAAAGCCTTGGTGGTGTTCTTGGCTTTCCTTGCACCGGCTCCGAGTTGGAGCGCGACATAGCCGTCTTTTTCCTGAGTCCGCTGAGCGGTAACCGAACAGCCTTCGAGGCTGAGGACGGTCACAGGCACATGGGTTCCGGCTTCATCAAAGAAGCGCGCCATGCCCAGTTTCTTGGCGATCACGCCGGTACGCATCGACCGATCCCCTACAGCTTAATCTCGACGTCCACACCGGCGGACAGGTCGAGCTTCATGAGCGCGTCCACAGTCTGCGGGGTGGGATCGACGATATCGAGCACGCGCTTGTGCGTGCGGATTTCGAACTGCTCGCGCGACTTCTTATCGATGTGCGGTGAGCGGTTGACGGTGAATTTGTTAATGTGCGTTGGCAGGGGGATTGGCCCCCGCACTGTCGCGCCGGTACGCTTAGCCGTGTTTACGATCTCGCGCGTGGAATGATCCAGCACGCGGTGATCGAAGGCTTTGAGCCGGATGCGGATGTTCTGACGATCCATATCGCTCTTCAGTTTCCCCTACAGACGTCGAACCGTCCGCGTGACTTTGACCATTTCAAAGACCAACCCGCGCGCCCCTTTTCGAGAGGGGCACCCGTACGCGAAAGTCCGCTAAAACGACGCAAAACCCATGCAGCAGTGCCGCGCGGGTCTCAACTCATTCCTCGATTTCCTGGGAAGGCGAGGCGTTTTGCGAACCGCGTCTGCAATCCAAATCACTCTGGAATGCACAGCCGGTCCAACAAGAGGCGCGTCTATACGTGTGCGACTCGGAGCCGTCAAGGGCTCGAGACACCGAATTCCCACCCCGGCCGATTAAGGGATTGTGGTCGATGAGGTCAGGGTGAAGTTTGACTGAAGATCACGATAGACCACGACCAGCCACCGGCTCCCGTCGGTCAAGGTTAAACGGAGTTTGAAGTTGAGACCGGCCACCACCTGGTGTTGAACGGCGTCTATGTGTTTTAAGCTGGCACCAGGCGTCCCAAACCGCCCACCGCAAACGCGGCGGCGGCCTTTGTATCGGCATCGACCGAGCCTTCATACCAGCCACCGACGCGGATAGGCTGTACCCGCTGACCGTTAGATCCCGGTGAGACGCAGCCCGCCATCCCGATGGCCAGGAAAATGCCTACCACCCAATTCGATCCTGACCTGAGGTCACAGCTTGATCGGCGGTCGCATAGGGCCTTCGGGTGGGTCATCTTAGTTTCTCTCGCCAAGTGCCAAACCGCCAATGCTGATCGTGCCGGAGCCCGCCGAGGACTTCGACACGCTTCCGGTTACCTGCCGCACACGAATATCACCTGAACCAGCAATACGGGCTCGCAGACTCTCGGCGACGAGATTGAGATTGACGTCACCTGATCCTGCCACGGACACAGAGGCATCTGAGGCGTGACCACCTGCGATCAACACATCACCAGAGCCAGCGATTTTGATATCAACGGGGCCCTTGGCCGAGGCGATCTTCACGTCACCAGACCCTGATACGGAAATTGTAACGGGGCCTGCCGTGGGTCCCGTATTGACGTCCCCGGAACCGGCTATGCGAACATCCAGCTCCCGTGACGCGCCCATCTTCGTATCGCCGGAGCCGGATTGACGCAGTATGGCGCGACCTGAAACATCAGCAAGTACCCAATCGCCGCACCCTGAATTACCAAGGTCAAGGCTTTCAGACTTCCCGACCATGCCAAAGACAGCACCACCGGCCTGCCCGGTCACGGCCTTAGGGGCCCGAACCACCACTTGCGGCATGTCTGCATAGGCCACCTCACCGATCCCGAGGATATGAACCCGGGCATTCTCGCCTGTGGATCTACAATTGATGATCCGGGGGCCCAGCTTACCGTCAATCACCACACGATCGCCCTCCGTGCGCACGGTCAGGGGCAGGGACCGGTTTGCCTTAAGAACCTCGACCCTTACGTCATTCCGCGCCTCGGGGATGACCACCACCCGCGCCACCGCGTCGCGGACTTCAAAAGATGCCGCTTGGGCACCGCCGCCAATTAGGGCGATGCCGAGCGTTGAGAGAATAGCCGATCGACTCATGATGCAGCTCCGATTTCAACCTGTTGACGCGAAGCTATCGCCTCGGCCGCGGTGACACACTTTAATTCGAGGTCATGACAATTCGGTCATTTTGCTGCGGTTCATCTCCGCCGGGATAGTCCAGGGACCACCTGCTTGTTTTGCGATCAGCCCTGGACCTGAATATCAGGCTCAAGGGGATTTTCCGGAGGAAGACCATGATGAAATTTCAACTGGCCACCCTGGTGGTGGTGGCCTTGCTGCCCTTCACGCCTGTTCAGGCCCAAGGGTACGGGGACCAACCACCGCCTGGGGATTATTGGCGCAGCTGCCGAAATGTGAACCTGGACGGCTATGGCCCTAACGCCACAGTCAGCGCCACCTGCCGGGATGAACGGGGCAGCCCCCGTTACACCACCCTGGCCTTCGCCAGTTGTAATGGGTGGGTTGCGAACCGAGACGGTCGTTTGGAGTGCGCTCGACGCGGCTATTATCAGGATCGGGAACGACCCAACTTTGCGATGGGCATGATTACCCTCTATCCCGGCCCAGGATTCCAGGGTCCCGGCTATGCCGTCAATCGCGATGTCACCAACCTTCCGAAGCAATATAATGATCGAACCATGAGCCTGCGTGTTCGAGGCGGCTCTTGGCAGGTCTGCGCCGACAGTGATTTTGAGGGCCGTTGTCAGGTGATCGACCGGGATGTGGCAAATCTCAACGACCTGGGGCTTGGCGAAGCGGTCAGCTCCCTGAGGCAGATCCGATAGGCCCGAACGAAAAAGGCCGCCCGGGTTTCCCTGGGCGGCCTGTTCTATGGGGTGTTGTCTTGAGCCTACTCGATGATCTTCGAGACGACGCCCGCGCCCACCGTGCGGCCGCCTTCGCGGATCGCGAAGCGTAGACCCGGATCCATGGCGATCGGGGTGATCAGCTCAACGTCCAGCTCAGCATTGTCGCCCGGCATGATCATTTCCACACCTTCCTTCAGACGGATGATCCCCGTCACGTCGGTGGTGCGGAAATAGAACTGAGGACGATAGTTCGTGAAGAACGGCGTGTGACGACCACCCTCTTCCTTGGTCAGGATATAGGCCTCAGCCGTAAACTTGGTGTGCGGCGTAATCGA
>NMUI01000450.1 GCA_002221445.1 Phenylobacterium zucineum
TTCATCTCTTCGCGCTCCTTGCCCACGGCGCGCACCTTGACCAGCATCAGTTCGCGCTCAATGTAGGCGCCTTCGGTCAGATCGACAACCTTGACCACCTCGATCAGGCGGTTCAAATGCTTGGTGATCTGTTCGACCACGTCGTCCGAGCCATTGGTCTGCAGCGTCATGCGCGACAGACTGGGATCTTCGGTCGGCGCAACCGTTAAGGATTCAATGTTGTAGCCCCGGGCCGAAAACAGGCCCACCACCCGAGACAGCGCCCCGGGCTCATTTTCCAGCAAGACAGCAATAATATGTTTCATAGCATCAGACTCCTCTTTTCACCGCCCTCCCCCGGCAGCGGTAACCGCCAGGCTTGGCAAGCAATAGATTCGTCCCCTTGAATTAAATAAATTAAACGTTTGGACCAGCGGGCTTTAAAGGTCTTCCGAACCCAACAACATTTCGGTGATTCCTTTGCCGGCTTGCACCATCGGAAATACGTTTTCGGTCGGGTCGGTTCTGAAATCCATGAAAACGGTCCGGTCCTTCAAGCGGCGCGCCTCGCGCAGCGCTGGCTCGACATCTTCAGGGCGCTCAATCAGCATGCCCACATGGCCGTAGGCCTCGGCGAGCTTGACGAAATTGGGCAGCGCGTCCATGTAGCTGTGGCTGTAGCGGCCTTCGTACTCCACCTCTTGCCACTGGCGCACCATGCCCAAATACCGGTTGTTCAGCGAGACAATTTTGATCGGTGTGTTGTACTGCAGGCAAGTGGACAACTCCTGAATGCACATCTGCACCGATCCCTCGCCGGTAATGCAAAACACCTCGCTGTCGGGCTTGGCCAGTTTGATACCCATGGCGTAAGGAATACCCACGCCCATGGTGCCCAGGCCGCCGGAGTTAATCCAACGACGGGGCTCATCAAAACGGTAATACTGGGCAGCCCACATTTGGTGCTGACCCACGTCCGAGGTAATGTAGGTCTCGGTCTCGCGCGTCATGTTCCACAGCGTCTCAACAACATATTGCGGCTTGATCACGTCGCCTTTGCCGTGGTCGTACTTCAGGCATTGGCGCGCACGCCAGCCTTCAATCGTCTCCCACCAGCTGCCCAGGGCGTTGGCATCAGGCTTGAGCGGGCTTTCTTTGATCATGGCGATCAGCTCGGTCAGCACATCCTTGACGTCGCCCACGATCGGAATATCCACCTTCACGCGCTTGGAAATACTCGACGGATCGATGTC
>NMUI01000196.1 GCA_002221445.1 Phenylobacterium zucineum
CTCTAATTCGAGATGTTAGAGTGCGTTCGATCCGATAACCGGTTCCCACTTATCGGAACACGCTCTAGGCCAGACTCTGCGGCCTCCAACCCCCGGAGGACAAAATGCTCATTCTTGCGGGACAGGGGAATCCCGGCTCACGTTATGCGGGTAACCGGCATAATGTCGGCTTCATGGCCGTAGACGCCATTGCCCACCGCTGGGGCTTCGGACCTGAGCGGTCCAAGTTTCAGAGCCTGGTCCGAGAAGGGGATATTCCGACCCCCAGGGGGGCTGTACGGGTCCTGATCCTAAAGCCACAGACCTTTTACAATGACAGCGGTCAGGCTGTGGCCCAGGCCATGAAATTCTACAAACTGACTCCGAAGGATGTAGTCCTTTTCTATGATGAAATTGATCTGGCCCCCGGTCGCTTTCGCATGAAGGCAGGCGGCGGCGCGGCCGGCAATAACGGTGTCCGATCAGTCACCGCCCATATCACCGCCGATTTCCGCAGGGCCCGTCTGGGCGTGGGTCATCCGGGCCACAAGGATCGGGTTCAAGGTCATGTTCTGTCAGACTTCCATAAGGTCGATCAAGCTTGGCTCTCGGCCCTAATCTCCGCGGTGGCGGAAGCCGCCCCCCTCCTGGCGGCCGGGGAGGATGAGCGCTATCAGACTGAGGTTATGCGTCTGGCCCCGGCGGAAAAGTCCGACCCACGGCAGGGCGAGGTCTGAGCAAGATGCTACAACTGCTTCTAGGCCCGTCGGTCATATTCTCGATCATTCTCTGCGTGCATGTCGTCCGAACAAATCAGCAGATGTATTGGCTCTGGATCATCCTGATGATCCCATGGGTCGGCGGGGTGATTTATGTGATCGCTGTGGTGATTCCCGAGCTGGCTGGAGGCCGTTTAGCCCGGAAGCTGGGCGAGACCGCCAGGGACACCCTGGACCCCCATCGTGAGCATCGGGAGGCAAGGACGGCCTTCGCCGAGACACCGACCGTCCGCAATCAGTCGAGATTGGCTGCCGCAGAGGCTCGGCTTGGTCGGTTTGCTGAAGCCGAGCGTCTCTATGCCGGGGCGGCCCAAGGGGTCCACGCCGATGACCCGGTTCTGCTGCTCGGTCGCGCCAATGCCCTTCTGGAACTCAATAGGATGGATGAAGCCTTGCATTTGCTTCAGAAGTTGAGCCAGGATCCGGAGGGTCGAACCCCTGCCGCCGCCCTGGCCCTGGGCCGGGCCTATGAGGCCCTTGGACAGGTGGCCGAAGCTGAAACCGCCTATGATCGGGCAGTCGGGCGGTTGCCGGGCCTGGAGGCCCTGGGACGGCAGGCGGCATTCTTTGCCAGGACGGGCCGCACGGCCCAGGCCCGCGACCTGCTGGCGGAGATGGACCTTCGACTTGCCAAAACCAATCCTCAATTCCGCAAGGAAGGTCGCCGGTGGCGCGATCTCGCCGCCGCCGCCATAAACAGCTAAAAGACGAATTGAACGGCTTGGGCGACCGCCCCGGCCCCTTACCAGGACACTGAATTTTCCATGGCTCTGAAAGTCGCCATCGTCGGATTGCCCAATGTCGGCAAGTCGACCCTGTTTAACGCTCTAACCCAGACTGCGGCCGCCCAGGCCGCTAATTATCCGTTCTGCACCATTGAACCCAATGTTGGCGATGTGGCCGTGCCGGAGCCGCGCCTTGACGATCTGGCCCGGGTGGCCGGCTCAAAGGAGATTCTGCCAGCTCGGATCAATTTTGTGGACATTGCCGGTCTGGTTCGAGGCGCATCAAAGGGCGAAGGGTTGGGCAATCAGTTTCTGGCCAATATCCGCGATTGCGACGCCGTCGCCTTTGTTGCTCGCTGTTTTGAGGACGATGACATCACCCATGTGGAGGGGCGGGTGGACCCGATCTCCGACCTGGACATCATCGAGACCGAACTCATGCTGGCCGATCTGGAAAGCCTGGAAAAGCGGGTGATCAATTTGGATAAGCGGGCGAAGACCGGCGACAAGGACAGTGCCACGACGTTGAACCTCGTCAACCTCGCCTTGGCCGAACTTCGCGAAGGCCGCCCGGCCCGGGTCGCCAAGCCCCCTAAGGAAGACGCCAAGGCCTGGGAGATGCTACAACTCCTCACCTCCAAACCTGCCCTCTATGTCTGTAATGTCGATGAAGGTTCGGCCGCAACCGGCAATGGATATTCCGAAAAGGTGGCCGACCGCGCCCGACGGGACAATGCCAACAGCGTGGTCATCTCCGCGCAGATCGAGAGCGAAATTGCCATGTTGGACCCGGCTGAGCGGGGCGAATTTCTGGACACCCTGGGGCTTGCTGAGCCCGGCCTGAACAAGCTGATCCGCGGGGCCTATAAACTGGTGGGTCTGCAGACCTACTTCACCGCCGGTCCTAAAGAAGCCCGGGCCTGGACCATTCCCGTGGGCGCGACGGCACCGCAAGCAGCTGGGGTGATCCATACAGACTTTGAGAAGGGTTTCATCCGCGCCGAAACTATCGCCTTTGAGGACTATGTCCGCCTGAATGGCGAGGTTGGGGCCCGCGAGGCCGGGAAGATGAGGTCTGAAGGTAAGGACTATATCGTCCAGGACGGGGATGTGATGAACTTCCGGTTCAATGTCTGAGCCTCGACATACTCAGGACCTCACAAATTGAGATCAAAAAAAGGCCCCGAAAGTCCGGGGCCTTTTCTATTGGGAATGCCCGCTCAGCCTAATGGCTGACATTAGCCCATATCCGCCGATAGCTCACATAAAGTAGGCCTGAGAAAATCAGGAGGTAGATCATGGCCGCCAGACCGAAGGATTTGCGCTCCTCGGTTTTGGGATCGCTGGCCCAGGTCAGGAAGGCGGCCACGTCCTTGGCCTGTTGTTCGACGGTGGACTTGGTGCCGTCGTCGAAGCTGACCTTGTCGGGGGTCAAGGGCGGCGGCATGGCGATAAAGCCGCCAACCGGCACCTTGTTCGGATTTCCGGACCAAAACCCGCTTACATCACCAGGCATGTAGGGATTGAAATACTTGCCTGCCGGCACACTGAGACCTTTTGGAGCGTCTTCATAGCCGGTCAGGATCGAATAGATATAGGCTGGGCCGCCTTCACGAGCCTTGGCCATATCCGACAGATCGGGTGGCAGCGCGCCGCCATTGGAAGCACGGGCGGCAGGCTCGTTGGGGAAGGGGTTGGGGAACCTGTCCGCCGAGGTCCCCGGACGCTTCACCACATCGCCGGTCTCAGAATCGATGTCATTGATCTGATAGTCCTTAGCGATGGACTTCACATAGGGGTTGTCATTGGGGTTCTTGAATTCGGGGTCGTAGAACGGCCCGCCCTTCTGGCCCAGATTGCGGAAGGACATCAGGTTCATAGAGTGGCAGGCGGAGCAAACCTCCCGATAAACCTTATAGCCCCTCTGGAGTTGGGCCTGATCAAACTTACCGAGCGGACCCTGAAAGCTCCAGTGAACGGCCCGGGGTTCTTCCTGGGTCGTGGCCGCGAGGGTAGGACCGCCGATAAAAGCCAGTCCCAGCGCCGCGAGAGCGAAACCTTTGCGCAGCATCGAGGCTTAACCCCTCTTTTCAGGCGAAGCCGCAGCACCCGCAGGCGCGTTGGCGGAATGTGACAGGACAGGTTGGCTGATCGATTCCGGCTGAGGGAGCGGCGTTTCCGTAAGCCCCAGAACCGGCAGAATGATCAGGAAGTAAGCAAAGTAGTAAGCCGTTGCCAGTCGAGACAACCAGACAATCGAATTGAGATCGGACGCAGCCACCTGGAAGGTGGTCAGGCCGGGAATGATCTTGTTATCCGGCAATTGCCCACCGCAATATCCCAGGATTAGGGTCACCACCACGAAGATGAAGAAATACAGTTTCGCCGTGGGCCGATAGCGCATGGACCGCACCTTGGAGGTATCAAGCCAGGGCAGAAGAAACAGCATGGCAATGGCTGCGCCCATAAAGATTACGCCCATCAGCTTGTCCGGGACAGCCCGCAGGATGGCGTAGAAGGGCAGCAAATACCATTCCGGCACAATGTGCGCCGGGGTCACCAGGGGGTTGGCCTGCACATAGTTTACGGCGTCGCCCAGAGCATTGGGGTTGAAGAACACAAAGGCCGCATACATCAGCAGGAAGACTGAAATCGCAAATCCGTCCTTGACCGTATAATAAGGATGGAAGGGTACGGTATCTTCCTTGGACTTCACGTCCACACCGGCGGGGTTGTTATTGCCCGGCACATGCAGGGCCCAGATATGAAGGCCAACGACGCCCGCAATCATAAACGGCATCAAATAGTGCAAGGAGAAGAAGCGGTTCAGGGTGGGATCATCCACCGCAAAGCCACCCCAGAGCCAGGTGGTGATGGCCGGGCCAATAACCGGAATAGCCCCGATGAGATTGGTGATAACCACCGCGCCGTGGAAGCTCATCTGCCCCCAGGGCAGGACATACCCCATAAAGGCGGTGATGATCATAAGGAAGTAGATCACGCAGCCCAGCAGCCACAACACTTCCCGCGGGGCCTTGTAAGATCCGTAATAGAGGCCCCGGAACATATGTACATACACAGCCAGGAAGAACATCGAGGCCCCGTTGGAGTGCATGTAGCGCACCAGCCAGCCGTAGTTCACGTCGCGCATGATGTGCTCGACACTGGCAAAGGCCATATCCACATGAGCCACATAGTGCATGGCCAGGATGATGCCGGTGACAATCTGGATACCCAGACAAACCGCCAGAATACCGCCGAATGTGTACCAATAGTTCAGGTTCTTCGGGGTCGGAAAATCGACAATGCTGTCATAGCCCAGCCGAATGATCGGCAGGCGTACGTCGAGCCACTTTTCAAAGCCGCTCTTGGGTTCGTAATTGGAATGTCCGCTCATGATCCTCAGCCCACCTTGACCTTGCTGTCCGACAGGAAGGTGTAGTCGGGAACCGCCAGATTCTTCGGGGCGGGGCCCTTACGAATACGACCCGAGGTGTCGTAGTGCGAACCATGACATGGGCAGAACCAACCGCCGTAATCCCCACCACCGAAGGTCGGCACGCAGCCCAGATGGGTGCAGGTGCCGATCAGGATCAGCCATTCGGCCTTGCCGGCCTTGTGACGCTCCTCATCGGTCTGAGGATCGCGCAGATCCGCATGGTTGTCCTTAATCGCCGAAGCAATTTCCTTGCCCGTGCGATGGCGGATGAAAAGCGGCTTTCCGCGCCACTTGATCACCACCTGCTGCCCCATTTCGACCTTACTCAGATCGAACTCCACCGAGGCTAACGCCAGGGTATCTGCAGCCGGGTTCATCTGATCGATGAACGGCCATGCAATGCCGCCGGCGGCGCCGACGGCGGCGACGGTTGCGGCGATGTGAATAAAATCACGCCGGTTTGGGTCTTCCACCTTAAAGCTACCCTTCGGTTGGGGCGAAAACCGAATAGTTCCCGCCCGACTTCGACCCGGTCAGAGGTTCTGGCCTGGGTCACTCAACACGCATTGTAGAGCCGCCGCCGAAGTTTGGAAACGCCGTCCCCGCAAATTGCGGTTCCCCGTTTCGATGATTCGGAATAGCCCCCATACATCCTGTGGCTGGACCGCTTAGAATGCTGCTCGCGCTTTTTCAACCGGACATTCCGCAAAACCTTGGAGCGGCCCTCAGATTGGGGGCATGTTTGGGGGTAAATGTGCATGTGATCGAGCCTTGCGGCTTCCCTCTGTCCGACAAAGCCGTTCGCAGAGCCGCCATGGACTATGGCGAACCGGCAGATGTTACCCGTCATGCGGGATGGTCCGACTTCGCCGCCGCAGGCCTGGGGCGAATCGTTTTGTTTACGACCAAGGGGGCCACGCCTTTGCATGACTTTCGGTTCGAGCCCGATGACGTCCTGCTGTTCGGCCGGGAGAGCCTTGGCGTGCCGGATGAGGTCGCGCAAGCCGCAGATGCACGGGTCATCATACCCCTGAGCCCAGGACGCAGGTCCTTCAATGTGACCGTGTCTGCCGCCATCGGTCTTTCCGAAGCGTTGCGCCAGACCTCGCTTTTCCCTAATCCCATAATCCCATGACTGACGCAGCGACCCTCGAGACCTACAACACCCGCGCCCGGGCATGGTTCGACACTCTCCGCGACCGAATTGTTGCGGCCTTTGAAGGCCTTGAGGACGAGGCTCCCGGCCATCTCTACCCTGGCGCACCCGGTCGGTTCGAGCTGAAGCCTGGGACAGGCCGGCGGGCGGCGGCGGCGTCATGGGTTTCATGCGCGGGGGAAGGTTCTTCGAGAAGTGCGGGGTGCATATCTCCCTGGTCCACGGAACCTTCACCCCGGAAATGGCAGCGACCATGCCGGGTGCTGACAAGGACCCCCGCTTCACGGCCACCGGAATCAGCCTGATCGCCCACATGCACAATCCGAAGGTCCCCGCTGTCCACATGAACACCCGGTTCCTGGCCACCACCCAAAGCTGGTTCGGCGGTGGGGCGGACTTGACCCCGACCCTTGATGTTCAGAGATCGCAGGACGCCCCTGACGCCGTCGCCTTTCACGCCGCTATGAAAGCGGCCTGCGACAAGCACGATCCGTCCTGGCACCCGAAGTATAAGGCGCGCTGCGACGAATACTTCTTCCTGCCGCACCGCAATGAACCCCGAGGCATAGGCGGCATTTTCTATGATCACCACAATTCCGGGGACTGGGAGCGGGACTTCCAATTCACTCGCGATGTGGGCGAGGCCTTTCTCGACGTCTATCCGAGCATTGCCCGGGGCCATATGGATGAGGCTTGGTCAGAAGCCGACAAGTCCGAGCAATTGATCCGGCGGGGTCGTTATGTGGAGTTTAATCTTCTCTATGACCGAGGCACCATGTTCGGCCTCAAAACCGGTGGAAATATCGAGAGCATATTAAGCTCCATGCCCCCACGGTCGCCTGGCCTTAGACCATGTTCCCATAAACGGGAACCGGATAGGCAAAGAGGCGCTAACCCCAGCGTGCCAGAAACCCGGCGATCCATTCGCCGACCAAGGCCCGATCATCGGGTTCCTGGTAGGAGTCCAGAGCCGCCTGCGCCTGTGCCTCGGTATATCGGGTGCCGCGCCGGGTCTCGATCAGGGCCTTAGCATAATCGATGGTGAACTCCGGGTGTAATTGGATGGAAATGGCCGGTTGGTCCTCATAGGCCAGCATTCCGTAGGGGGTGAAATCGTTGGCCGCCACGATCTGAGCCCCAGGCGGTGGCTCAACCACCTGATCCTGGTGAGAGGCCGGGACACCAATGGTTGACGTCATATCCATCCACGGGTGACGAACCGCCACCTCATAGCGATGAAGACCCACCCCCAGCCCTTGGGTGACCGGATCACCTTGCCGCCAAAGGCTTCTGCCATAATCTGATGGCCGAAACAGACGCCCACCAAGGCTGCCCGACCTTTGGCTGACCTCAGGAACTCTTTCAAAGGATCAATCCAGTCATGGGGCTCATAGACCCCCGCTGAAGACCCCGTGAGGATGTAGGCGCGATGAGACTCTATCTGATCAGGATATTGTCCCAACGCCATATCATAGGTGGTGTAGTCATGGGCCTCATGACCCAACATAGTCCGGAACATGGATGGATAGTCACCGAACTGATCAATGATGTCGGCGGGGGGCTTGCCGGTTTCCAATAGGGCCAACTTCATGGGGTATCCTTCAGCGCCGCCGCGACCCGGCTGAGTTTGTCGAGAACCGCCGGTCGTGCATCAACAAAATCGCGATCAAGCCACCAAGCCTCGATCTCGGCCAGGGCCTTGCCCATGAGGGGCCCCGGGAAATCCCCGCCGCCGCCGCGTCATCGCCGGTGATCGGAAACTTTGGACGGACCCAATTGGCAGCGGCGTCGATCTGCGGTCTCCAGGTCGCTTTAGCCTCGACCTGTGTGGAGGACGCCCAGGCGAGCCTGACCTGATCGCAAAAGCCTTGAACCCCCAGGCGATAGAGAGGCTGTCGGACTTGGTTGGGAGTTAGGTCTGGGTGAATATCGGGGTCTGGTCTGGCCACGGCGATCAACCGATCACGTTCGGTCTTGGCAAGCCTTAGCGTTTCGGCAATCTGGCGGACCACAAGCCGGTCCCTGGGCAAGACGGCGGCGAGGCGAAGGACCGGATCAGCCGGATCGGCGAGCCTGATTTGCAAGTCTACCAAGGTGTTGAAAACCGATAGGTCCTGCACCTGAGGCAAGAGAATCTCAAGCACACCGGCTTGCGCCATCAAGCCCAGCGCCGACCGGGGATCATCCGCCGCGAGAAGTTTGAGCAACTCGTGTGACGTGCGCTCGGCGGGTAGATTGGCTATCGTCCCGCCCAGATCACGGCAGGCCTCCAGAGCCTCCCGGTCTGGCTGCCCCCGTCCGTACCATGCCAAAAATCGGTAAAACCGAAGAATACGAAGGCTGTCTTCCGCAATACGGGTCCTGGCATCTCCCACAAAGACAATGGCACCGGCCCGCGCATCGGCCACGCCCCGCCCGGTCGGATCGTGCAGAACGCCGTCCCGATCCGCATAGACGGCATTTAAGGTGAAGTCCCGGCGTTGAGCGTCCTGAGTCCAGTCCCAGGTAAAGTCCACGATAGCACGGCGACCGTCTGTGGAGACATCCCGGCGCAGGGTCGTCACCTCGAACGGAATTCCGTTAGCAACGGCCGTCACCGTGCCGTGCTCGATCCCGGTCGGCACCGCCTTAATTCCGGCGGCCTTAAGGGCCGCGGTGACCAGATCGGGGGTCAAGCTTGTGGCAATGTCTATATCGCCAATCGGCGCGCGATCAGGGTATTGCGCACACACCCCCCGACAAATCGCGCACAGCCCCGGCGACCCCGCGCCTCCAGAGCATCGAGAACAGCCATCGTCGGCGGTGCCACCATCCACGGCTGAACCCCGATCCTGCCGGTCACCGGACGGACTCTGCGACCTGGGGCTCGTCATACAGTCGCCGACGGAGGGCTCGGAGCATTCCGGCTGTGGCACCCCAGATGTAGAAATCACCATGGGTCATGGCATAAAATCTGCGGACCTCGCCGTTAGGCAGGGTGCGTTCGTGTTCCTCATGATTGTCGGTATTCATCAGGAAATCGAAGGGGGTCTCGAAAATGTCAGCGACTTCGGCGGGATTGGGGGTCAGGTCAAAACCGGGCGCGATGAAACCCACCACCGGGGTGATCAGATAGCCTGTGCCCGTCTGGTAGGGCGAGGATAGTCCGGCAAGGGACACAAGGCCGGGGTCAAGGCCCACTTCCTCCTCCGCCTCTCGCAAAGCCGCCTGCCAGGGGGTCTCGCCGGGGTCACGTCGCCCGCCGGGAAAGGCGACCTGACCCGCATGACGCCGCAGGGTATCCACCCGCCGGGTCAGCAGGACCGAATAGCCCGCCTCGCGTTCAATCAGGCCGATCAGGACCGAGGCCGGGGTAAGCCGGCTGAGATCATCTGGACGGGCAGCAGCCGTTGAGAGATCATAGTCTGAGGTTATGAGGGCAGAGGGTTGATCTTCCAGGGGATCCAATCGCTCCCCAATCCAGCCGCGCAGGTCCGTGATCACAGGCTGTGAATCCCTGCTGGCCCCAGGGGAAACCAGACACCGTCAGATATGACCCCAAGCTCAGGCCCTGCGGGGGTGTCCCGCTCCTGGGCCATCTCCACCAACTCATAGAAAACAGGCCGGGCAATCAGCGCCTCCAGCCCGCGACGGACGTGGAGATAGGGTCGGGGCTCGCCGGTTTTTGCCTCCATCTCCACCCGGATGGCGTTGTCAGGCCCGGCTATCACCACATCCCCGACATTGGTCAGGAAGGTCAGGCCGTTCGCCGCCTTATCTACGCGCACAGCGATAAAGGGGGCATCCTCGACGGTGATCCGCATCTTCTCCACCGGGGTGACCAGGTGGAAGCCGTCGGGGTCTTTCCGCAAAACCGTGGAGAATAAACGCACCAAGGCCTCTCGGCCGATAGGCGAGCCTCATGAAACCAAAGGCCATCCTTGCGGATAACTATATCAATCTCCCCGCAGTGGGGCGGGTTCCAAAGGTGAACCGGCGGCAGGCCGCGCCCCCGTGCCTGTTTGGCCGCCGCGATCACACCGTCCAGGCCTTGTGATGTTGAAGAGTCCGTCATGAGGGCTAGGTTAAGCCTGCTTGCGGCAGGCCTCAACCGTCCACCGCCATTCAGGCGCGAACTGTGCCCTGCAGGGGCGTAGATGCCCCCCGCGCCAGCACTCGCCGCTGATCCACCGGTCCGGGCAGGACCACAGCCGAGGTCAGGGCAGATGAGAAGCCGAACCGTGCGAAATAGGGCTCGTCGCCCACCAGCACGATAACGGGAAACCCGGCAGCCTCGGCTGCGGCGCAGGCTTCCAGAACCAGGGCCCCGCCGGTTCCGGCCTTTCTCTGATCCGCCTCGACCGCGAGCGGACCCAAGAACATAACCGGCTGCTCGCCGACTCGAACGGCGGTCATCCGCACACAGCCCACCAGACGGCCCGCCTCCCAGGCACAAAACGAAACATCTCGACGCAGGGGGGCCAACTCCCGGACCCGTTCAGACACCTTGGTGAACCGGCCGGGCCCGAAGGCGTGATCCAGCAGTGTCTCGATGGCGGGCCCATCGCTGACCTGCTCAGGGGCAATGTAAAAACCCGATACGGGCTGAATTTGCGGGGACATAGACAACTCGAAAACCGAAGGACGACAAACCCGGCGCACATAAGCGAGCCCGGGAGGCAGGGATCAGGCGGCGCAGGGCACCAATCGTCGCAGTCGTCGCATGGGTTTTAGGTCCCGGATGATCGAAGGCCGGGCTGATAGGGGCGCAAGTGCCCGGCGTCAATGGCGTTTGGCTACAGCCATTTGCGCGGCAGGACCCGACCGAGGGGCCGCACCTCCCCCTGGGCGAGGCCCAAACGCTTCATCTTGGCGGAGGCCAGAGGAGCCAGGGCCTGGACTGGCTCCAAGCCGCCCACCGGGCTGTAAGACACATGGCCAAGCCCGGCGGCCCCGTCTATGGCCGTCCATTCCGCCTTGGCCCGGTCCTCGAAACCGACGGCGAAATAGCAGCGCACCGGCCCCGGTTCATCCACCGCCTCCACCATGACGCCAATTAGCCAGCCCGACATATCGATCTAACTCCAAGGCTTGTACTGTGGAGGGATTCGGCTGACCGGGACCATCGGGGCTGACATCAGACCTCTAATGACCGGGTCAAAAGCCATTTGATCGCTGGAAACCTCTTGGCCTGCTGTCCTGCCCTCTGGTCAGGCGCTGTGAAAGGGATACCCTATTCCGGCAATTCCTCTGGGAGGCGACGTGCGTGAATAGAACCCTGGCCTTAGCCCTGGCCCTGATCGGGGCTTTTTCCTGGGCCTGGTGGACCGCGCAGACACCTGCGCCGCGCTCGGCCTCTGCACCCTCTGGGGTATTTTCCGCCGGTCGAGCTATGATCGACAACCGGGTCATTGCCCGGACCCCGCATCCGATGGGCTCCCCGGCCAATGCGGTTGTCCGGGACTATTTGGTGCAGCGTATGTCCGCGCTCGGCCTCGACCCCGAAATTCAGCGGGTGGATGCCCTGCGCCGGGTCATGCGTTCACCGACCCCGATGGTCACCGGCGGTCATGTGGAAAACCTGATCGGCATTCTGCCAGGCAAGTCGAGGACCAAACCCGCCCTGGCACTTATGGCCCACTATGACAGTGTCCCAGGCTCGCCGGGTGCCGCCGACGATGGGGCGGGCGTTTCAGCCGCCCTGGAAGTCATGCGCCTGCTGCGCGCGCAAGGAACACCCGAGCGAGACATCATCCTGCTGATCACGGACGGTGAGGAAGCCGGTCTTTTGGGAGCTGAGGGGTTCTTTTCCGCTCACCCCCTGGCTTCGCATGTGGGCTTTGTCATCAATATGGAGACCCGGGGCGGTGGCGGGGCTGCTCAGATGTTCCAGACCGGTGCGGATAATGGCGAGGTCATCAAGCTGTTTGCACAGGGCGCTGTGCGGCCTTCGTCCTCGTCCCTGGCGGTGTTTCTCTACGAGCATATGCCCAATGATACCGACTTCACCGTATCCAAGGCCGCCGGGATTACAGGTCTGAACTTCGCGTTCATCGGGCGGCAATTCGATTATCACGCGGCAACCTCTACCAGCGACAACCTGGATCAGGGCAGTCTGCAACATATGGGCGATCAGGCTTTTTCGGCGGCCCGAGCCTTGGCCTTCTCCCCGACCCTGCCGGGCAAGAGCCCCAGTCTCGTCTACGCCAATACCTTCGGTTCGCACATACTGGCCTATCCCACAGTCGTCGGTTGGGCACTGTTGGCCGTGATCGCGGCCAGCCTCGCTCTGGGAATCCACACGGCCAAGCGGGCAGGGGTGTTTCGCTGGTCAGAGGCGGCGCGGGGAGCGGGCGGAGCCGTTTACCTGTTACTCACCAGCGCGGCGGTCTTCCATTTGGCGCGCAAAGCCACCGGGGCGGGCTTTGGTTTCTTTGAGCAGCGCTATCTATTGGCCCAAGTCAACCGATGGGAAATCGCGCTGGCCTTACTCGGGACGGCCCTGGTCATTTATGCCGCCAATGCGACGGCCACAGGCCGGGCGCGCTATCCGGCGGCGGCTCTGGCAACGCTGATCGGCATCTTGTCCTGCGCTTTCGGATTTGACCCGATAAGTCTGGCCTTGGCTCTTGGCGGCGGGATCATCGCCCTGATCGCCTTCGGACGCCCAGCTGGTATTACCGGGGCCTGGACCGGGGTTCTAGGCACTGCGTTTCTGGCCGCGCTTGTGGGCCAGATCATCGCCCCGCCCACCACCTTTCTGATCGCTTGGCCCCTGACGCTGGCCGCCCTTCTAGGCGGGGTCAGCGGCATGGGATACCGCCGCAGCGCCTGGATGACGGTCCCGACCGCTGCGGCGGCGGCTGTGGGTCTCGCCTGGATTTTCGGATTTGCCCATGGGGTGTTTCAAGGCCTGGATATGGTTGAGCTGCTGGCCCTGTTCGCCTGGATCAGCGGCCTGCTGATCTGGCCCCTGGTGCAAGATGATGATCGCGCCCCGGAATGGGCCAGCCTTGGCTTGTTCGTCGCGGGCCTAGCGGTGACCTTGATGGTGCGGTTCGATCCGCCCTGGACGGCGCGCCACCCCCAGGCAAGCCTTGTGACCTATGTGCAGGAGGTCGAGTCCGCCAAGGCCTATCTGGCCACACCCCTGACTCAGCCTGATCCCTGGACCCTGTCGGCCCTGAGGGCCTATGGGACCCAACCGCTGCAGACAAAGATTCCCGCCTTTGGGCGGGACAAGGTCTGGACGGCATCTGCGCCACCCATCGAGATCACCGGACCGAGCTTTATCCTTCAGGACCTCAAGGATGGAACCTATGCCCTCACCGCAACCCCGGCCATAGGCAGCCGAAATCTGTCTTTGGAACTCACATCAGACACGGTTATCAGAACCACCGCACTCAACGGTCGCCGGATCAAGGTTCTGGACAAACCCGGTCAGGTGACACGGCTGCGACTAACCGTCCTGCCCGGAGGGCTTGTGCTCACCTTCAAACCCGCCGGTCACGGTAGGTTGCAAATGCAGTACGCCGCCACGTCTGAGGGTTGGCCCGTAACCGCCAAGCCCCTGCCGCCAAGAGATGCTCGGACAATGGCATTTGATCTGTCTGACTCCACAACGGTGGTCGGCACAAAGACGTTCACCTGGTAGGCGCGCCCATGTCCGATATTGTTATCTATCACAATCCGAACTGCGGGACCTCCCGCAATACCCTGGCCCTGCTCAAGGACCGGGGGCTGGAGCCGGTGGTTGTTGAATATCTGAAGTCGGTTGGACCGAAGCCTTGCTCACCGCCTTGGCGGCCCGAAGCGGTGAAGGGCTTCATGGCCTGTTGCGCGTCCGCGGCACACAGGCTGAGGCTCTGGGTCTGACTCACACCGATATTTCGGAAGCCGCCCTTTTGAAGGCCATGGTCGCCGATCCAATCCTGGTCAACCGCCCCATTGTGGTGACCGTTAAGGGGGTTGCGCTTTGCAGGCCTGCGGAACGGGTGCTTGATCTGATCCCGGAAACCGATCAATCTTGACTCGTTCATGTCAAACCCTGACCTCCGGCGTTCGGCCCTAAAGACCGTCGGCAGCCTGACCATAGCCTTGGGCACCCTGATCCTGGTGGTTTGGTATTTCAAGGTTTTCGACGTTCAGACCTTAGCCAGACTTGTCCCGCCCCCGACTCCATCCCAACTCGACGCCCTGCAACACAGGGCTTTTACGGACTCAGAGGCGCTTCCGGGATATGGACAACCGGAAAAATCAAAATCAGGGTCGCCGCGGGCGAGACCCTACAGGGGGCCATGTTACGGACGGGCATCAGCCCCGAAGACGCCAGGGAGGTTATCAATCTCCTCTCCCCAACCATGGATATAGCCCATATCCCGCCGGACTTCCCGCTGGAGGTCGCGGTCGCCAGGCGGCGAGGTGACCATGAGGTCTTACGACTAATCGGGCTGTCCCTGCGGACCGGTCCGGCCACCACCCTGATGGTGACCCATACGTTTGACGGGGCCATGCGTCTGCGAGAAGTCTCAGAAACCATTCGGGCGGAACGAACGGTGGCCTCCGGCATCATTGGCGGCTCACTTTCGGACGCGGCGGCAAGCCTGGGCGCCGGCCCGGCCATCACCCGTCAGATGATCAGATTGTTGAGCCACAAGTTGGATTTCGACCGGGATCTGAGGCCGGACGATAAGATCGATCTCATTTATGATCGCGCCGTCACCGAGGGTGGCAGAACCGTTCAAACCGGCAATCTGATCTATGTCGCGGTCAAGGGGATTCGGTTCTATCGTTTTGAGCGGCATGGCAGGGCCGACTATTTCGACGCCGACGGTGAGAATGTCAGGGGCTTTCTGCTGCGAACCCCTGTGGCCAGCGGTGAGATCACCTCGGGCTTTGGCATGAGGCACCACCCATTCTCGCTATAGTCGGATGCACCAGGGCATAGATTTCGGGGCCGACATCGGAACGCCGGTTTTGGCGGCCGGAGACGGGGTGGTCGAGGAGGCCGGACCAAGGGGTGATTCAGGAAACCAGCTCAAGATCCGACACATGGGGGGCTGGGAGACAGGTTATGCTCACCTGCTCAGATATGCTCCCGGCATAGGCCCAGGTCAGCCGGTGCGGCAGGGTGAGGTGGTGGCTTACGTTGGGACAACCGGGCTTTCGACCGGGCCACACCTTCACTATGAAATTTGGCAAGACGGGGTTCGGATTGATCCGGCCAGCGCCAGGGTTCCGCAAGGGACTATCCTGGCCGGAGGCAATTTGAACGCCTTCCGAGCTGAGAAAATCCGGATCGACAAGATGTTCGCTCGCGGCTCCGTCAACCTTTCCGATAATCGTCCACAACCCTTGGCCCTCACCACCGTCGAGACCCGGTTGAGACCTTAGAGTGCGTTCCGATAAGTGGGAACCGGTTATCGGGATCGAAACGCAC
>NMUI01000197.1 GCA_002221445.1 Phenylobacterium zucineum
CCTGTCAGGACAATCCCGACCGGGTATTCTTCGGCGGGGTCTGCTAGAGCCTGTTCCCTTTAGACGGAAACGTCTGGAGGGATAAAACAGGCTCTCATTCAAGATTTTAGAGTGCGTTTAGATCCGATAACCGGTTCCCGCTTATCGGAACGCACTCTAATCCACGGGGCTCCAGCGTTTGGCCGGTTCAGCGGCCCGTTTGGGACCCTGGAACTTGCTCTGACTGATAGGGATGGTGGAGGCGCGCTCACCGTTCGGACGGCTGGTTGCCGGCCCATTCCCATGGCTGCCGCCTTGGCCGGCACCTTGACCGCCCGTGCGAACCGAGCGGGTGCGTTGCTTGCGCAGGCCTGGAGGCAGGTCCGACCGGCCTTCCGGTTTGCGCTCGCCAGCAGGGGCCTCGACCGGCATGTGGGCGGTCATGACCGAAAGGCCTCGGTCGCGCCGACGGTCTTCGGCAGGGATGGTCTGGCGGGTAACCTTCTGAATGTCGCGCAGCAGGTTGCGTTCCTCCTCGCCACAGAAGGCGACGGCTGACCCCCCCGCGCCGGCGCGCGCGGTCCGGCCGATCCGGTGAACATAGCTTTCCGGCACATTGGGCAGCTCGAATTGCACAACATGGCTTACCGCGTCGATGTCGATACCTCGGGCCGCAATGTCGGTGGCTACCAGGGCGCGGACTTCTCCGGCCTTGAAGGCGGCTAGGGCGCGTTCCCGCTGGCCCTGACTCTTGTCGCCATGGATTGAGGCGGCTTCGACCCCACCCTGTTCCAGAGATTTGGCGACCCGATCAGCACCGCGCTTAGTGCGGGTGAAGACGATGACCCGCTTGAAGTCTTTCTTGGCGAACAGCTCGGCCAACAGGGCGCGCTTGCGGGCGCTCTCGACGAAGATGACCTTCTGATTGACCTTTTCCACCGTGGTGGCCTGGGGGGTCACCGACACCTTCAGGGGGTTGGGGTTGAGCAGTTCCCCCGCCAGCTTGCCGATTTCAGTGGGCATGGTAGCTGAGAAGAACAGGTTCTGGCGTTCCTTGGGCAGGTATTTCACCAGTTTGCGGATCGGTACGATGAAGCCCATGTCGAGCATCTGATCGGCTTCATCAAGGACGAAGATCTCAACGCCCGTCAGGGTGATGATCTTTTCACCCAGATGGTCAAGCAGGCGGCCCGGTGTGGCCACCAGGACATCGACCCCAGGTGCCAGGGCGCGCATCTGGCCGCCATATTTCACGCCGCCGAAGACAACAGCGACCGAGACACCCATGTGTTTGCCATAGGTTTTGAAGCTTTCACCGATCTGGGTGGCCAATTCCCGGGTGGGGGACAAGACCAGAACGCGACAAGAGCGGCGATGGGCGGGTTTGCGGTCCGCGGCCAGGCGCTGAAGTATGGGCAGGGCAAAGGCGGCTGTCTTGCCGGTACCCGTCTGGGCGATGCCCAGCAGGTCCTTACCGGCCATGACGCCAGGAATGGCCTGGGCCTGGATGGGGGTTGGTTTGGTGTATCCCTCGTCGGCAAGCGCCTTGAGCAGCGACTTGTCGAGGCCGAGGTCGGAAAATTGAGTCAAAACGTCACGTCTTTCAAAAATGCGCCCAAGGCGGCCGCAGACGTCTGGTCCGGGTCGCGGAGCGCGGGTCATTTTAGGACAGCCCCCGCGTGGCGGGACGATCAATGCGATCTTTTCAGGGCGCTCGACGATCTGGCCCAGGGCCAACACGCGAGAGGAGCGCCGATATCGCAGCCGCTTCGACTGCGCACCGGGTCAGTGCGGGCTTCCTATGGGAAAGTCAAGGTCTTAGGCCGGAACCATCTAGCATCCACCCTTGCCACGGGGGCTAAACTCCGCGAAGGACGAGGCATGTCTGAACTGAAACCGCTCCTCCTGGTGGCCGCGGCTGCCTGATTGATGCGGACGGGCGCGTGCTGATCTGTCAGCGACCGCCGGGCAAGGCCTTGGCGGGACTATGGGAGTTTCCAGGGGGCAAGGTGGAGCCTGGGGAGACCCCGGAAATCTGCCTGATTCGAGAGCTGGATGAAGAGCTTGACATTAAGGTCAACGCAGCCTGTCTCGCCCCTTTCGTTTTTGCTACCCATAACTATGAGTCTTTTAACCTTCTAATGCCACTCTTCCTCTGTCGTCGCTGGAAGGGTCTGGTGACGGCCAGGGAGCATACGGCGTTAGCATGGGTGAAACCCGCGAAACTGACGGATTATCCTATGCCCCCAGCCGACGCCCCGCTGATCGCCTGGTTGCGGGATCTGATCTGAAACGCTGCTTGTCAGATACCGGCGGCGCAACCATGATTGAATATGCGGTCATCATCGGTGTTCTGGCCCTGGGCTTGGTGGCCACCTTCAGCCAAGCACAGAGTTTATTGTTAAATCTGATCACAAACGCCATCGCCATGATTTCCTAAGGGGGTGCACCGCACCTTTCGCGACTTAGACCGATAGGGATTGTGGAAAACGCGATCACGCCAGCTTGGATCGACGCCTTTCTCGCAGACGAGGGTCTGCCGTCTGCTTATAGCCAGACCATCCGGTTACTGATTGAGCCCCTGGCCGATCGAATTGAGACAGGCCGGTGTGGCAAGGCCTACCTCGTCGGGCTTTGCGGTGCCCAGGGCAGTGGCAAATCGACCCTCACCGGTGCCTTAGCTAAGATTCTGGAAAGCCGTGGCCTGACGGTTGCCACCCTGTCCCTGGATGATTTCTATCTGTCGCACGCTCGGCGACAGGATTTGGCCCGCACCATACACCCGCTTTTGGCTACGCGCGGGGTTCCGGGGACCCATGACCCTGGGGCGTGCGCGGAAATTCTGGACGCCCTACGGCACCCTGGACCCGTCCGGCTACCTTGGTTTGACAAGGCGACGGACGATCCCAGTCCCAAGACCACATGGCCCCAAATCAATGCCCCGGTGGATGTGGTGCTTTTCGAGGGATGGTGCGTCGGGGCACGACCACAGGCGGCCGCAGATCTGACGGCCCCGATCAATGCGCTTGAGCGGGATGAAGACCCCGACGGGCGTTGGCGGGGTTATGTCAATGCCCAGCTTCAGGGTCCCTATGCAGCGCTTTTTTCAAAGTTTGACCTCTTTGTTGTCCTGCAGGCCCCAGGGTTCGAGGTGGTGGCCGACTGGCGGTTGGAACAGGAAGATAAGTTGCGCCGACGGCGGCTTGCCCAGGGAGCATCGGTACAGGGCTTGATGGATGAGGCCGCCGTTCGGCGGTTTGTTGCCCATTATGAGCGGGTGACGCGGGTCCTGATGGCAGAGGCTCCAATGCGGGCCGATGTCCTCGTCACCTTGCAAACCGACCGGACGGTCGGGGAGATTATTTTCCGTTAGAGTGCGTTCCGATAAGTGGGAACCGGTTATCGGATCGAAACGCACTCTAACATCGTGAATTAGAGCCTGATTTATCCCTCTAGACGTTTCCGTCTAAAGGGAACAGGCTCTAGTTTCCTCGATCTGTGAATAGAGGGTGCGGGCTTCCTCCGGGGGGCCGCGGCGATCTCCAAGGGCCTCGACGCGGACCGCCACGATCCGTCCGCCGTTTACAAAGACCAGGTGATCACCAGGTTTACGGGTCTGGCACACTTATCGATCCGGGTTTCCTGGCCCGACCTGGTCAGACGAACCCGACCATCCTCCAAAAACTTGGCCGCCCGAGCGCGGGTTTTGAAGAAGCGCGCCCGCCAAAGCCAGACATCGGCGCGGACGGAGGGGTCGCTCATGCCGAGGCCGCCTTGCTCCTCCGCCGACGCCTTGGACGCCGTGCCGGTGCCGGAGGCACCTTCAGAACTTCCAGGGCGGCGAAGGGCGAGCCGGGTTTGGCCGCCGCGGGTGCGGGCACCTTCGTTAGAGCACGGGGTCGCCAGGCCATGGGTTCGCCGGGTTTGGGCTTGTCGGTAGGGGCGAAATTCAAACCCCGAAGGATGTCGCGCATTGCCGTCTCGCTCCAACCCAGCCGGGACAGGATGTCAGGCCCGACCACCGCCCCCTGACCCCGGCGGGGTGCGGTGCGAAGTAGATCCTCAAGTCGGTCCAGATCGGCCACGGGTACAGCCCAACCGCCGACGGCGCGCAGGCCGTGGGCCGATAAGGCTTTCGGATCGAGCCTGTCCCTGGGCAGGGGGCTCAGGCGATCTGTGGGGGGGTGCCAGCTTGACTCTAAAAACCCCCGGGCCAGTTGCCGGGCCAGGGGCTTCAACAGCGTCGGAAGATAGATCGAAAAGCCGGTCAACCTGACCCCAAGGCCCTTCAATACCCGCCGCTCCTGGGGACTCAGAGCCCTGGCCTCATCCCGAACCGCTGATCTATCCAACACGCCCCCGGCCTCGATCAGGCGAAAGGCCAAACCCCGGGCAATGCCCTTGATATGCCCGGATGATAGGGCCTCCTCCAAGGCCTTGAGGGTGCCCAGCCGTCGTCCAGCCTCGGCAGCCAGGAAGGCTTCCAGCCGTCGCTGCGCCCGTTCCCGCGGTGCGGGTGGCCCAGGTCTCCGAACAGGCGTACCCGGGGTGAGAAGGGTGTGCCACCGGCTATGGCTCCGGCCCCCTCACCGTGCCAGAGAACAAGGCCCCCTGGGCCAAGGCCAAACGCCTGATCGCCGTCGGCGGCCAGCCGGCCCAGACGTTTGTTGATTTCTGGCCCAACAGCGGCGGTGGCGGCGGCGCGTAGGGCCTTTTCGGCCAACAGGGTTTCCCCGCGCTCGGCCTCGAACCGCACCCCGGTCAGACGACCGACAAACTGCCCCTCCACGGTTACAACCCCGTCAGATCCCACCCCCGCCAGGATTTCCTCCCGGACCCGCAGCCCTTGCATCAGGGCGCTGGTCCGACGATCGACAAATCGCGCTGTCAGCTTTTCGTGTAGGCTGTCAGAGAGCTTGTCTTCCAGAGTCCGGGTCTGCGCCTGCCACCCGGCCGCATCCGCCAGCCAGTCGGGCCGGGTGGCCACATAGGCCAGGGTGCGTACACTGGCCAGGCGCGCCGACAGGGTATCGATCTCACCGTCAATCCGATCCAGATGGCGCAGCTGATCGGCCATCCACTTCGGCGGAATCCGCCGTCCGTGACTGGTCAGCCAGAAGAAAAAATCTTTGGCCAGTCTCTGGTGTTCCTCGGCACCTGTCTTGCGGAAGTCCGGCATCCGACAGACATCCCAAAGCCGGGCGGGAGCGGTCTTGTCGCGACAGCGATCAACAATGTCAGCATCCCCGGCCAATCGTTTTAGGGTGATCTCATCTAGGGATTCCGCCGACAGGGTCAGGCCGTCCCGATGGGGGCCTTGGGCCAGGGATTTTATCAGGTTCGGCAGGGACGAAACGTCCAGTTCGCCATTGCGCCATTGCGCCGCCGTGACCGGCTCGAATTGGTGCTCCTGAACCGACTCCACCAGGTCGGGGTCCAGGTCTTCGCACTCACCGGTCACCCCGAAGGTGCCGTCCGTGCGATAGCGTCCGGCGCGGCCGGCGATCTGGCCAACCTCCTGCGGGACTAGGAAACGGGTCCGCCGCCCGTCGAACTTGCGCAGACCGGCAAAGGCCACATGATCGACGTCCATGTTCAGGCCCATGCCGATGGCATCTGTGGCCACCAGGAAATCCACCTCTCCGGACTGGTAGAGGGCGACCTGAGCATTGCGGGTGCGGGGGCTCTGGGAGCCCATGACCACAGCCGCCCCGCCCCGCTGACGGCGGATCAGCTCGGCAATGGCGTAAACCTGATCCGCGGAGAAGGCGACAATGGCGCTGCGCCGGGGCAGGCGGGTCAGCTTTTTCGACCCTGAATAGGTCAGGTTGGAGAACCGCTCCCGGGTCAGGATTTCTGCTTTAGGCAACAGCTTGCGGACCAAGGGTGCCATGGTCCCGGCCCCCAACAGCATGGTCTCGTACTTGCCTCGGGCATGGAGCAGGCGATGAGTGAAGATGTGGCCGCGCTCTGGGTCAGCGCAGAGTTGGATTTCATCAACCGCCAGGAACTCAACCTCCCGGCCCAGGGGCATGGCCTCCACGGTGCAGATGAAATAGACCGCCCGCGGCGGCACGATTTTTTCTTCACCGGTGATCAAGGCCACCCGGGTTGCACCCCGCGCCCTGACCACCCGATCATAGATTTCCCGGGCCAGGAGCCGCAGGGGCAGACCGATCATGCCCGAGGCATGGCCCAGCATCCGTTCGACGGCCAGATGGGTCTTTCCGGTATTGGTCGGGCCCAGGACCGCCACCAGGCGGGCCGGTGCCGCGCCGGTGGGGCGATGGCTCATGGGCTGAAACTGCGGCGGGAATCAGGGTGGGGCAAGCTCTGCCGTGCCGGGCCCTGTGAAATTTCCGTGTCAGTGCCGGACTTAGGGCAATAAAATGGCTTGAACATCACGGATACCCCAATCCGAATGCGCGTGCTCCAACCTAAGACGTCACCTGCGGCGGCGGCGATTTCGGGAACAGGAAGGCCAGGGTCGTCAGGGCGGTAAGAGACATGGCCAGGGCCGCCGCCGGTATGGCCGGAACTCCGGATAGGTGAAGCGCCAACCCGCCCACCGAGGAACCCAGGGCCTGACCTAAAGATACCACTGACCCGTTCAGCGCCAGGGCCACAGGGGCACCGCCTGTGGCTTGGATCAGCCGGGCCTGGATCACCGGGGTGATGGAAAATAGCGCCGTAGCCGCCAGGAATATGCCCAGGGCCACCAGGGCCGCGCTGGGCCAGCCAGCAGGCATGGCGTGGTGAGTGGCGGCGAAATGAACGCTCATGGCGGTGGCCTGAATGGCAAAGCCCTGCAAGATCCAGCCGCGCCCCGCATTTTTGTCCGCCGCCCGGGCACCGAGGGCTAGGCCCGCGATAGAGCCCACCCCGATCATGGCCTGGAAGGCCCCGACGCCTGCGCCAGTCACCCCGGCCCCCACCCGGACAATGGGCTGAATATAGAGGTTAAGGGTCATGTTGGCGGCGAAGGTCATGAAGGTGGTGAGATAGAAGGGCCAGACCGTGGGTAGGTTGAGGCTGCCGCCATCGCGCTTGGCCGGTGCCGGAACCTTGGGCAGGAAGAAGGTGACGGCGATCAGGGCGATGGCCGAAAGTCCGGCGGCCAGCAGGAAGGTGGAGCGCCAGCCAAAAGTTGCGCCGATCAGGCTGCCCATGGGAATGCCCACCACAAAGGCCAGGGTCATGCCGCTGGACACCATGGCAATGGCCGAACCTCGGCGCTCGGGTGGGGCGAGGGCGGCGGCGGCGACGCTGGCGGCGGGACCCGACATGGCCCCGGC
>NMUI01000019.1 GCA_002221445.1 Phenylobacterium zucineum
CCCCATCGCACCACCCGGCACAGTCACCGTGGCAAGCGTCAGGTCAGCCGCAGTCGTCTGCGTATAAGCGCCGTTGGCAGTCACGATGCCGGTGCCTTGAATCTGGCAGATGGCGGTAGTGCTGAACACCACCGAGTACAGGCCAGCGCCAGTGCCAGCGGAGCCAGCAGTCACCACGCCAGTGGGCAGGTAAATCTGCACCGTACCGCTAGGCTGGTACGGCAGCGCAGTAGTCAGCGTGATCTGGCCCGTGGCGTTGCTAGAACCAGAGCTAGGAAGAATTACCGGAACTGCTGTTTGGGCAAGGATGTAGGGTATAGGTGCAATCCCACCACTCGGCCCCACCAGACCCGTGACGTTGCCGCTGGAGTCGGTGGAGTAGCGAGGCGTGAACACCACGGTGTTCTTGGGGTCCTTCATGTAACCAACGATATCGCCGTTCTCGTCCTGGACGTGATACGGATTAACTACGGTCTGATAGGTGGGCATGGCAGCTCCGATACTAGATGGCCCTAGTCTGCCGGGGTTGCGGCAGGCTTACCAGCTCGGCATATATGTCGGCTAGTAGCCGCCCCTGCGGATACCGAAGTTCACTTTGTGGATGGTCCCCTTGATGCCGCTGGGCTCTGTCGCTGCGAACCGCTTCATCATCATGGCGTAACGCGCCGCTGAAATTACGTCGTCCCGCAGCTTGACGATCTTCCCGTCCTTGCGGTGGTAGAGCCTGAACTCATCCCACCAGTCACCCAGGTGGTCGAACACCTTCCACCTCCCGGTCTGCATTCTGTCGAGCATCTCCATGACCCCGGCCTCTACCCCATTACCGCCGTCGCCTTCCTTCTGCCCTGGCCCTGGGGCGTGCGTAGCCCGGTTCGGAAGCATGTTGACACCTGCGCCAAGGTACTGCTGTGCGAGCTGTTCACCGGAGCCCTTGTCGTGCTGCAGACCATCGTGTGGCCAGGCTACCGGAATCCAAGTGCCTTTTGCGCGGATCGTGGGCGCCTGGGTTAACGGTGTGCTCTCCCTGGACTTAAACACGTCGTACAGGTACAGCGTGTCGCTGTCGCGGTCCCAGGCCATCCACGCAGCGGCCATCGGGTGGTCGTATCCAAAATCGACCCCGCAGATGCGCGGCCAGTGCTTGGGGATGTGGAACGCGGGAACGCTGATTGCCTCTTGCGCGATTGGGAACACCCGCCCACTGCCCAGCGTCGGTATGCCCTTGCTCCGCGCCTCGCGCTCATGGGCCGGGTAGCTGGCGATGATGGTCTCCCGCTGCTCATCGGTGTAGTGGTCCACGTCGTAGATGGTCATCGTCACCAGCGCACGGTCGGGGCTCTGCTCCTCAAAGAACCGGGACACCACCTCGCTCATACCCAGCAGCGGCGTGAAGGTCAACCAGGACATGCCGCCGGTGGCGTTGGTACGCGTCAAGCCTTCGGTGTAGATGTCGGCCGGTGGCTCCTCGTCAAACGCCACAATATCAAGCGTTTCGCCCTGCCACTTCTCCCGGCCGTCCTTGTACGACTTGAACGTGAGCGTGCTCTTACCACCGAACTTGTTCTTCACAATGATCGTGTCCAGGGCGTCGCTCACACCACGGGCTGACGTGTAGCTGTCGATCATGTCCGCGGGGATCGCACCAGTGCCGAAGGAGCCGGGGCGCCCCATCAGCAAACGCTGCATGGTATCCCGCACCGTTTCGTTGGTAACACCACCAACCCAGCACGCGATGGAGCGGTCCCACTTGCGACCTTTCCACCAATCCGGGTATTCACCGGTGAGGCAGATAGCCAGGGCGTTGGCGGCTGCATACGTTTTGCCCAACTGGTTACCCGCAGAAAACAGCGTTTCGCGGTGACCGAGTGTTGCCTCGATGAAATCCTTTTGCTTGCCGTAGGGCTTGAATAACCGGCAGCCTTCGCGCTTGGATTCGTATTGCAGTTGATCGATGAGGGCTGCGAGTTGCGCTTCGGTGAGATTAGCTAATGACATCGTGGTGCCTTTTGGGGTAACAACTGGGTAGCAATGGGGTATGTATGGGCATACAGTGGTTTCCTATTTCCGAACCGGAGAGGCACAGCCCCGTGATTTGGTGAGGGGACCCAAACGCGTTTCCGGGGGTACTCCCCCTCGCTTTTCGCGGGTCCCCAGCCTGGCGCGACGGGGCGGCCCTAGCGCGGCCAGGGCGTGGCGCCAGGCGCCTGGCAGGCGTGGCGTAGCGCGTGGCGCGTGCATGGGCGCAGGCAACGTGCGACGCACGCGCATCGCGTTGTCATCCAGCGCCTGGCAGGCAGCCAGGACCCCCTCCCCCTCCCCCCTCCCCT
>NMUI01000198.1 GCA_002221445.1 Phenylobacterium zucineum
CACGCAATCAGCGAACCAGACCACTATGCGACCGACATGCTTCCCTCCCTCAATCATAAGGAGAAAATCATACTCGCCAATGATATGCAACTGTAGTACTAGGCTTAAAATAGGGCGAACATCGGCGAGTTCACCCGGTTAAAGTGCCAATAACCGCCCCGCAGGTGCGTGTCTTTCATGCAGCACTGTTAAGAACCTTTGCCTGTGTAACAAAAGCGTCACCCATCTTGTCATTTTTCGGGCTATACGGCGCCATCTTCCGAACGGGGTCTGGTCGGACTCGGCCACTGTCGGATAATTGATGGAGGGGTTCCATATGTCACTTTCACGTCGGCTCGCCCAAGGCGTCGCCCTCACCGCACTGTTGTGCGCAATGTCCACGGCGGTCTTCGCCCAGGAAACAACATCGGCTGTCAGCGGATCGGTCACAGCAAACGGCAAGGCTGTCGCTAAGGCGACGGTGACCCTGGTTCACACGCCGACCGGCACCCGCGCGGTGACATCGACGGAGTCCGGTGGTGGTTTTGACCTTCGCGGTCTGCGTATCGGCGGTCCGTACACGGTGACCATCAATGCTGCTGGTTATCCCGCCAAGACCTATAACAACGTCTTCCTACAGGTTGGTCAGACCTTCAACATTGACGCTGATCTGGCTGAAGTGGCGGAAATCGTCGTAACCGCGTCTGCGGCACGCAATAATGACCAAGGTCCAAAAACAGTTCTGAACGCTGACGCCATTTCCGCGGTGGTCACGGTCAGCCGCGATCCCCGTGACCTCGCCCGTCATGATATTCTGGTTGCTCAGGATCTGTCTGGCGGTCGCTCTGGTGCCAACGGCGGCGGGATCTCCATCGCCGGCTCCAACCCTCGTTTTAACCGTATCGCCGTCGATGGGGTGTCAGCTCAAGACAATTTCGGTCTCGCCCAAGGCGGTCTGACCACGGCTCGCGGCCCCGTCAACCTGGACGCCATCGAACAGTTCGCCGTAGCGGCTGCCCCGACCGACGTCGAAAATGGTGACTTTGTCGGCGGCTCGCTGAACATCGTCATGAAGTCCGGCAGCAATAATTTCCACGGCTCGATCTTCACCAACTATCTGAACGATGGCTTGGTCGGGAAGAAGATCGAAGGTAACCGAATCAAGACGGTGCAGAGCCAAACCAATTACGGGGCTTTCCTGTCCGGTCCGATCATCAAAGACACCCTGTTCTTCGCAGCGTCCTATGAAAACTACCAGACTGTCGATTCGACGCCGAATGGGGCTCCAGGGTCCGGCGCGGCCAATATCTTCCAGAACGGTCTGACCCAGGCGACCATCGACAGCGTGGTCAATACCTACAACACCAATTACGCCTCCAAGTTCAGCTTGGGCAGTGTTGCGCCGACTGAAGCCCAGACGGATAAAAAGTATTCGGCCAAGATCGACTGGAATATCAGCGACAAGCACCGGGCCAGCCTGACCTATCGCTATGCGGAATCCTCCTCGATCCAGCGGACCGATCTCAGCAACACCACCGCCTCCCTGTCCTCGCACTGGTACAAGCAGTTCAATTCCGACGAAGCCACAACCCTGGAAATCCATTCCAACTGGACGGATCGTCTCACGACCTTCTTCAAGGCCACGACCCGCGACTATAACAACATGCAGTTGCCGCCCAGCGGTCAGAACTATGCGGACGTCACGGTCTGTACCGCGCCAACCTCAGATGCGGTCCTGACCAGCTGCAATTCCCTGTATAGCTCGGTGCGTTTTGGGCCTGACCAGTTCCGTCATGCCAATGCCCTGCGTGAGCAGGAAAACCGCTACCAGTTCCAGGGCGAGTATTCGATCACCAACCACCTGTTCAAGGCCGGCATCACCGCCCGTCAGGCCAAGCCCTACGATCTGTTCGTACCGCAATCTCGCGGCCTCTACTATTTCGACTCTCTGGCCGACTTTGCGGCAGGCAAGGCCAGCAGCCTGACCTATCAGAACTCGGTCACCGGCAACCCGCAGGACGCCGCCTTCAAGACCACCTACTGGACCTATTCGGGTTACGTCCAGGATACAATGAACATCACTGACGACATCAAGGTGGCCGCCGGTGTTCGCGTCGATTCGTTCAAATATCCAGATAAACCTATTCTCAACCCGAACTTTAAGGCCCGGAACGGCTTCTCCAACCAGAAGACCATTGACGGCATTGTCATGGTCATGCCTCGCGTGTCCGGTGAGTGGAAGGTTTCTCCCGACATTAAGGTCAGTGGCGGGTTCGGCCTGTTTGCAGGCGGCACGCCGGATGTTCTGACGGGGGCACCTTTCTACAATACCGGTTATGCCACGACCTCGGTCACCATCAATCGGACAGCGACCGGCTTTGCCGAAACCACCGGTACTCCGGCTTCACCTCCGCGGTGGGCTCCGCCGGATTGGACAACCTGACCACCCAGGCAAATTTCGGCTATCAGATGCCGACCCTGATCCAGCAATTGCAGCAGGGTACTCTGGGCGGAACTGTCAATATTCCGCCCCTGGGTGAGGTGATCGCCCTGTCCCCCGGCTTCAAAATGCCCAGCACTTACAAGCTCTTCCTGTCGGGTGAGTGGCATGTGCTCGACGGTTGGCGTTTGACAGCCGACCTGGTCACCACCAAGGTCAATGAAGACCTCACCTATTATGACACTCGGGTTCAGCCTCTTGTGGTCAATGGGGTTCAGCAGTTCCTGCCCGATGGCCGGATTCGGTATGATGGCCTGGGTACCGTCGCCGGTAAGTCCTCCGTCAATCTGGGGTCAAACCGTGACATTATTGTCGGCAACACCAAGAAGGGGTCGTCCTACACGGTGGCGTTCAGCGCCTCGAAGTCCTGGGAATGGGGTGGTGATCTGGCGGTGGGGTATTCGCACCAGAAGATGGAAGACTCCGCCGGTGCCGGCATGTTCTTCGGTACCACGGCCGGTTCGCTCTATTCGGGTGTGATCGCCAGTGAGGACCCGAACCGCGACAAGCTGGGCCGTTCGGTTTATGAGATCGGTAATCGCTTCAAGGTGGAATTCGGCTATCGTAAGAAGTTCTTCGGCGACAACGAAACCCGCATCAGCATTTTTGCGGAACGCCAGGATGGCCGTCCGTTTAGCTTCACCATGCAGGACAGCGCCTCCGGCCGCAGCCCGGTCTTCGGGGTAAACCGCACGGCACAGCTTCTGTATGTACCTGATTTCAGAGGCGATACGAACCCTGCTGACCTGAATGTCGGCTTGGTCACCTTCGCCACTCAGACGGATTATGATAACTTCAAGCGTGCCTTCACCAATTTCGACCTGCCTAACGGTCAGTTGATGGAGAAGTATTCCAAGACCAACGCGCCGGTCGGTCGGATCGACATGCAACTGAGCCAGGAGCTTCCGACCCTGATTGAGGGCCATAAGCTGAAGGTTCAGTTCGATATCCGCAATGTGCTGAACCTGCTGAATAACAACTGGGGCCAGGTGGCGGAATACTCCGACACCATCACCCTGGCTCGGGTCAGTTGCGCCGATGCAAATGGTATCGCTATTCCGGTAACCAGCGCTGCTTGCCCCCGGTATCGCTATTCCAACGTCCCAACGGTGATCTCCAAGACCCGCAACACCGCCGCTTCGTTGTGGTTCATGCAGATCGGTCTGCGCTACCAGTTCTAAGTCTTGGACGGAAATTGACCTTGCGAGGGCGGCCCGGAAACGGGCCGCCCTTTCTTTTGTGCCTTGACCTAGAGGCTGTTCCCTTTAGACGGAAACGGCTAGAGGGATAAAACAGGCTCTAATTCAAGATGTTAGAGTGCGTTTCGATCCGATAACCGGTTCCCACTTATCGGAACGCACTCTAGGGTGATCCAG